>JAVXUG010000026.1:0-28992 GCA_036642215.1 Ruthenibacterium sp. | reverse complement strand
TTGCCTTTTCAGCGCTTGCTGCGGCGGGCAAGCTGATTTTCTCACTGGATACACCGCTTGTGTTTGATGCCAATCAAATTTTTTATAGCGGATCCGGCTTCTTTTCAATTTTTGTTTTGACACCGTGCACTTTTCCGGCGCGCTGCGTCAGCAGAATGCCGGCACCCACGCATGCGCAGCCGATGAAGCTGCGCAAAGAAAAGCTTCCGCTTATCACAGCATCCAACACAAGCCCCGTGCCAAGCTGCCCGACAAACATGCACAGCGTCACGGGGAACGCGGGCAGGTGCTTTACCGCAACGCTGGTAAGTGCGACAAGAGAGACCCCTAAAAGACCGCCTGTCCAGCAAAACCATGGCGGAAGTGTGGATAATCCGCTAAAAAGCGGTTCGCTGCGGCCAATCAGCAGCAGCAGACACAGGGAAAAAATCAAACCCGTGGCAAAATTCCACCAGGTACTGCCCCATATGCTGAGATTTTCCGACAGCGAGGCGTTGATGGTGCGCGACAGAACAATGCAGACACCCGTAGCCACCGCCAGCAGAACAGCATAAAGCGAGTCCGCGTGCAGCGGCCACACCATACACAAAATGCCGATGGCGGAGAACGCAAAGCCGGGCAGGATGGCGGCGCGCATCGGGCGGCGCGGCATATCGAACCATCCGAACTGATCAATCAGCAGCGAGATACAGGTCTGCCCCAGTAAGCTGAGTGCCAGCAGCGCGGAAAGGCTGATGGCACCAAACGCAAGATTATTACACAGCGTGGTGCCGACACCGATGACACCGCCCATATAAAGCAGCAGCTTTATTTTTTGTCGCGGCAAAAGGTGTACGCGCCGCGCAAGGACAATGCCGCTGCAAGCCGTAAGCCCGATGACATGAATCAACACGGTGGCACTGTAGCTGCCAAAGGCCGTAGCCAGTCCGCCGTTTGCAGCGACCATGACCGCACAGAGAATGCCGCTGGCAATGGCAAGAATATAAAACAAAATAATTGCCCCTCTCTTATCTTTCGGCGCGCACGGCACTATTGCATGGTGCGTGCGGGTGCTGTGTATGGAACGAAAGCGGGGGAGTCGGCGTTAATAGCCAAGCGGTTCATTGACCACAATCACATGGATGCGTCCGGCGGCACGCTGCTGGCGCTGCACCATATAGGTACAGCAAATTCGCGCAGGGCCGGAGCAGTGTTCGCACTGACCGGTGACAGCGCAAGGGGTTTTACAGGAAAGGCGCTTTGCATTCAGCGGTGCCGCGATGGTTTCAATGCGCACCTTTGCGGCGGCTTCATCGGGGACAATTTTGTTTATACCTGCAACAACAATGACCTGCTTTGGTCCGAAGGACATCGCAGCCACGCGGTTTGCATTGCCGTCCATGTTGACAAGTGCGCCGTCCTCGGTCAAGGCATTGGTGCTGGTCAGATATGCGTCCGCAAAAAAACAGTCGCGGTAAATTTTCCCAATGTCATCGCCGGAAAGCCCCGCCGCATAACGGTCAAGAAAGCGGTAGCGCCCGCTGCGCAGATGCGGCAGAACCCCGCAGGCCTCCAGTGTCATGCTGCCGCCAACGCCCACGGTATCGCCGCTGTGCAGCAGCGTTTCCAGTAGCGGCACAACCTCTGCCGCTGTCTGCACAAAATGCGGAAGCATATTGTTCTTTTCAAGTGCCGCCATAGTGCGGGAAACCGCTTCGTTCCTACTCATCAATAACACTCCTTATAATACAAAATAATACAAAGGTTAGAATGGATTACATCTTAACTTAACATATGATCGCTTAGCTTGAACGCTTGATGCGTTGTGATCAAACCCCTCGCAGGGTGATTCTATGTGCCGGCCTACGGCTTGTGCGCAGGATAACATTTTGACAAAGGCTATCGCAGTGACAAAAGCTCTGTCAAGTCGTCGATGACGGGTGCGCCCGTTGCCGCCAGCACAGCACGCGGCTGATGTCCGCCGCTGTATAGCACGCAGCCTGTGCCCAATGCAAGCGAAACCTCATAATCGTGCACGCTGTCGCCGATCATAATGGCATCGGCAGGGGAAAGCCCGCTTTCGGTCAGCCACGCCTTGCCCGGTGCAACCTTGCTTTTGGCGTATACATTGTCAAGCCCCAGCAATGCGTCAAAATAAGACGTGATACCGTGCTTTGCTACCTGTTCACGCAGCAAAGAGATCGGCGAGGCGGACAAAATAAGCTGCTGCACACCGCGCTGCTGTAAGGTGCGCAGTACCTTTTGTGCGTGCGGCTGCAAGGGACAACAGACGCTGCGCGCGCTGTACTGTGCAATATATTCATCGGCAAGCTGCGCAAACGGATGACGCGAAAAGTCAAAGCCGGCGTTTTGATAATAGGTTTCTATGGGAAAGCAGAACACGGCGCGGTACGCGTCAAGCCCGCCTACGGGCGCGTAGCCGTGCGAAGTGAGCATCTCGTTAATCAAGTCGCTGCACAGCATAACGTCATTCAGCAGTGTGCCGTTCCAGTCCCAAAAAAGTGTCATTTGAAATCAATCCTCAAACCATGCCCGCAGAGCAGGCGTTTTTTCAATCAGCCGAATCAGCGGCAGCCCCAGCACAAAGCAGGAGAGCGTCTGTCCCAGCGCGACCCACGCGGCCTGAACCAAAAAAACCGGCCAAACAAACGTACCGGCGGTCAGCCACGTCAGCTCTGCGCCCACAACAACGGCATTCAGCAGTACGGGCGGTACGGCGGCAAGCACAGGCAGTCCGGCTGTGCGCACATGGCGCAGCCGGCGCGTGCAAAGTGCCGCGCACAGCGTGGCGGCGGTGCCGAATACAAGATCAAGCGCACCCAGAATATTTGCTCCCGTAAACATGCCCGCAAGATTTGTGAGAAAGCACCCCAGCGTCACGCCTGCAATGGCATCGGGTGTCAAGATCGGCAGCAGAGTCAGCGCTTCGCTGATGCGCGCTTGCATCATGCCGTAGGTGATGGGTGTCAGCGCAAGGCTGATTGCAGCATACAGCGCGGCAATCAGTGCGCAGCGGACAAGCTTTTTGGTATTGGAACGTCTCATGGCATAAAAATTCCTTAGCGACAGTATTTTACCCCTGTGCTGTCGCCACGGCACGGGGGTGGTCTGCGGGTGTGCCGCAGGCAGGCACAAAACACAGCTCTTGCCGTGAAAGTTGCCTTGTGTTTTCCGGCGCAGCACTCTGCGGAAAGGAATCGCCTGTCCGGTAAAGCGTGGCAGAAGAACAATACTGGAATTGCTTTAGTATAGCATATTTTACCGGATTGTGCTATAATTTCAGCATAATTTTGCGGGGTGGGGGGAGAGCGAGTATGAAAATAAAGGCGCTGCGTGTGGCTTTTTCACACACCGTTCCCGTGCTGACGGGATATTTGTTCCTTGGCTTTGCCTATGGGTTGCTGATGCACAGCGCGGGCTTTTCTGCGGTTGTCAGCGTGGCGATGAGCCTGTTTGTCTATGCGGGAAGCATGCAATATGCGGCAGTTCCGCTGCTGTGCGCGCCCTTTGCGCCGTTCAGCGCACTGATGCTGGCGCTCATGGTAAACGCGCGGCATATTTTTTACGGCGTATCCATGCTGGACAAATACCGAAGCTGCGGCAAAAAAGAGCCGTATCTTGTTTTCGCACTGACGGACGAAACATTTTCGCTCAATGTGTCAGCTAGGATACCGGACAACGTGAGCAGAGAGGACTTTTATTTTTTTACCTCGCTTCTTGACCATTGCTACTGGGTGGCGGCAACGCTGCTTGGCGGCATACTGGGCAAGGCGCTGACGCTGAACACGCAGGGCATAGAATTTGTCATGACGGCGCTGTTTGTCACTGTCTTTACGGGACAGTGGATGGAATCGAAGGAGCACCGCCCCGCGCTGATCGGGCTGGGCGCGTCGGCGCTGTGCCTGTTTGTTTTCGGTGCGGCGGGCTTTATCCTGCCCGCGATGGCACTGATGATTGCAGCGCTGCTGGCCATGCGAAAGCCTCTTGACAAGGGGGCGAAGGCATGACATCTTGGCAGGTGTGGATAACCGTGGGAATGCTTGCGCTTGGCACGGCGGTGACAAGGTTTGCACCGTTTCTGCTCATTTCAAAAAGCAAGCCCATCCCCGCGTGGCTGGCGTATCTCGGTCGGGTGCTTCCGTGTGCGGTCATGGGGTTGCTGGTGGTATATTGCCTTAAGGACGTGTCGTTGACCGGCGCAGCGCACGGGCTGCCGGAGCTGATCGGTGTTGCGGCGGTGGTGGGGCTGTATGCGTGGAAGAAAAACACGCTGCTGTCCATCGCGGCGGGCACGGCGCTGTACATGCTATTGGTACAGGTCGTTTTTGTGTAGACGGAACACGCTGCGCATGGTACAATAAAAAGGATGAAAATAAAGGGGGCGCAGGCTATGGCGGAAATTGCCGTGCTGATTCCGTGCTATAACGAGGAAAAAACCGTGGGAAAAGTGGTTGCGGATTATCGTGCCGTGCTGCCGGAGGCCACGATCTATATTTATAACAACAACTCCACCGACGGCACACTCGCCATTGCACAGCGTCTTGCCGCCGCAGACGGTCATGTTGTTGTGCGCAACGAATACCGACAGGGCAAGGGCAATGTCATTCGCAGCATGTTTCGCGATATCACCGCCGACTGCTACTTAATGATTGACGGCGACGACACCTATCCCGCCGAGGATGCGCCTCAAATGGTAGAGGCGGTGCTTACGGGCCGCGCGGATATGGTGATTGGAGACAGGCTGTCCTCGACGTATTTTACCGAGAATAAGCGCCCGTTTCACAATTTTGGCAACATGCTGGTGCGCGGGCTGATTAACGGACTGTTCGGCGCGCAGGTAAAGGATATTATGACGGGTTATCGCGCGTTTTCGCGCCCGTTCGTCAAGGGCTTTCCGGTTTTGAGCAAGGGGTTTGAAATTGAGACGGAAATGACCATTCACGCCGTGGATAAAAACTTTTTGCTGGTGGAGCTGCCCGTTGCCTACCGCGACAGGCCGGATGGCTCGCAGTCGAAGCTGAACACCTATTCTGACGGGGCAAAGGTACTGAAAACCATTGTGTCGCTGTTTAAGGAATATAAACCGATGGCCTTTTTCGGGCTTGCGGCGCTGCTGCTTTTTGCGGTGGCGGCGGTGATGTTTATTCCGGTGCTGGTGGAATATACGCGCACCGGCCTTGTGCCGCGCTTTCCCACGCTGATTGTGTCCTGCGTGCTGGGGGTTTGCGCACTTTTGTCGCTTTTGGTTGGCGTAATTCTCGATGTGGAGGTTAAAAAGCATCGCCAGTTGTATGAGCTGCTGATGAATTATTATCTGGCAAATCAAAATGCAGGTGCAAAATAGAGCGGCGTGAATAGAACAAGAAAATGCACATGGTATAAAAATCAGGGCAACCCCGTTTTGATGAACGGAGTTGCCCTGAAATGTTTTTGATGGGAAGCAGCCTATTTTTTTCTGTCGTACTGCGGCTTTTTCTTCCGCTTCTTGACCGAAAAGCCAAAATCGCCGATTTTTTTGCCCAATGCAAAATATTCGCCGTGTGCATAGGCGCAAAGACCGGCCTTTGCAAGACGCAGCTTGCCGGCATCGTCCAGCAAATCGCTCGCCACATGCACGGCGATAATGTCAGCCATAAACATATCATGCGAGCCGAGAGAAATCATCTCGCTTACGCGGCAGACAAGGCTGACGGGGCTTTCGCCCACCATCGGACACGCAAAATCCGGCACGGCCTGCGCGGTCAGCTTGGCGGTATCAAATTTGTTTTCGTCACGGCCGCTTTTGACCCCGCAATAATCGACAGCGCGTATCAGCGCTGTGGTGGGCAGGTTCAACACAAATTCGCCGCTGTTTTTAATAAGGTCATGACTGTAGCGCTCCGGCCGCAAAGAAATATAGGTTTTCGGCGGCTGAGAATTGAGAATACCCGTCCATGCCACCGTCAGCACATTGGGCGCGTCCATTGTGCCGCAGCTTACAAGCACGGGCGGCACGGGGGCCAGCAGTGTGCTGCCCCGCCATTCGGTTTTATCCATTCTTACTCCTTATCGTTTGCGCCCGGCGTACCGTCTGTTGTCTCGCTGATGATAAAGCGCGGGCGACGCTTTGTCTCACTGTAAATTTTACCTACATATTCGCCGATGACACCGATAGAGAGCAGCTGCACGCCACCAAGAAAATAGACGGCGCAGATCATGCTGCTCCACCCCGACACCGTATGGCCGAACAGCTTTGTCAGCAGCGTATACAAAATGCCGACAACGCTAAGCAGTGATACAAGAATGCCAAGGTTTGTAATAAGGCGCAGGGGCTTTACCGACAGGCTGGTGATGCCGTCAAACGCGAACGCAAGCATTTTTTTGAGCGGATAGTGGCTCTCGCCCGCAAGACGCTCCGCTCGCTCGTAATAAACGCTGCTGCAGCGGTAGCCGACCATCGGCACAAGCCCGCGCAAGAACAGATTGACCTCTTTAAACTGGGCAAGGCCGTCCAGCGCACGCTTGCTCATCAGACGATAATCCGCATGGTTGAACACAACCTTTGCGCCCAGCATATGCATGACTTTGTAAAAGCCCTCGGCAGTTGTGCGCTTAAACCATGTGTCGGTCGCGCGCTTGCTGCGCACGCCGTATACAATATCGCTGCCCGCAAGATATTCGTCCACCATGGCATCCATGGCGTTGATGTCGTCCTGTCCGTCACAGTCAATGCTGATGGTGATATCGGCCTTGTCCTTGGCGGTCATCAGTCCCGCCAGCAGCGCGTTTTGATGACCGCGGTTGCGCGAGAGACATATGCCGGTGTAGCGGACATCGCTTTCGGCAAGCTTTTGGATAATATTCCAAGTTTCGTCCTTGGAGCCATCGTTTACAAACATGACGCGGCTGTCCTTTGACACCTTGCCCGCATCGGACAAAGAGCGGATTTTGTCAAGGAACAGGGTACACGTTATGGGAAGCACCTCCTGCTCGTTGTAGCAGGGAATGACGATATACAGGATAGGGATTTTTTTTTCTGACATAACAGCTATCTCCTTTTTGCACCGTTAAACACGATGGCAATGGCGTTTGGTCCTGTGTTGGTGGCAACTGCTGCACCCAGCAGAAAAATGCACTGCGGCGCGCTGCCCAGTTCTTTCTTGCAAAGCCTTGCAAGCAGCTTTCCGTTCTCCATGTCGGTGGTGCCAATCATGTAACCGCCGTCCGATGCAATGCGCTTTTTCACATAGGAAATTAAGCCCGGCATGACGGCGGCATCGCCGCGCACCTTTGCGACAGTGGCGGTTTCACCGTCAATCATGCTGATGATGGGGCGCAGACCCAGCAATTCGCCCGCAAACGCAGCGGCCGCCGACACGCGCCCGCTTTTTTTGATAAAGCGCAGCGTAAAAACGGACAACACCGCCTCTGCGGAGGACAGCGCATCTTCAAGATACGCAATGACATCGCTTAGCTCTGCGCCGTTTTTCAGCTTTGCCGCGGCCTGACAGACATGCCAGCCGTAAATCATGGAATAGGAGTGGCTGTCTACAATATGGATGCGCAGCTTGCTGTCGGGGCGCTCCTCTGTGGCAAATTCGGCGGCGGCCATGCGCGCGGCATCGTAGGTGTTGCTGCCGCGGGCGTTAATGGACACATATAAAAGATCGGTGTAGCCCGCGTCATCGTAGCGGCAGAACGTGTCGAGAAACTGCATCATTGTGATGTGCGCCGTGCTTGGAATCCCCTCACATCGTGCAAGAATTTCATAGTACTGCTCGAAGTCGATGTCCTCGCGCTCGACATAGCTCTTTCCGTCCACCGTTATGACAAACGGCAAAATGTCCACGCCGTATTCCTTTTGCATCTCAAAGGGGATATCACTGGCGGAATCGGTTAGTACGGCTATTTTTCTCATACTTTACTCCCATTCGTAGTTTCGCAGGCGTCCGGCTTCTTGAAGACCGTCAAAATTATGCTGACGCAGCATTTCGTACACGGCCACAGCCACCGTATTGGACAGATTCAGGCTGCGTGCGTCCGACCGCATGGGCAGACGCACACAGGTGCCCGGATTTTTGTGCAGCAGCGCTTCGGGCAGACCTGCATCCTCCCGCCCGAACACGAGATATGCTCCCTTCGGATAGGCAAGGTCTGTGTAGCGCTGCGGCGCTTTGGTGGTGAAATAATAGAAAGGCCCGCTGTTTCTTGTGAAAAAATCAACAGTATCTTTATAATATGTTATATCAAGTAGGTGCCAATAGTCAAGTCCGGCACGCTTTAGTTTTTTGTCATCAATGGTAAAGCCCATCGGCCCGACAAGATGCAGCCGCGCACCGGTGGCAGCGCAGGTGCGCGAAATATTGCCCGTATTCTGCGGAATTTGCGGTTCTATCAACACAATGTTTATGGAAGTCAAGACAGTGGTTCGTCTCCTTTTTATGAATCAATTTGCGTTTGCGGGTGAAGTTGTAAAATTATTGTTACAGAAAAAAACCAGCCGTGCATGGCAGAGCCTTGCTTGCCGACCGCTTTCCGCGCGGCTTTCTTTTGCGCTGGACACGGCAAGGCTGCGCCGGTTTTTGAGGTGAATCCAAAGCATTACGGCAGGGGGACAGGCGGGCAGAGCTGCCGCAGCAGCGGTTCAAGCTGTACGCCGAAGCGAGGCTCACCACCGCTTTGCAGCGTATAGCTTGCGACGGAGGAAACAAATGCCGCCGCGTCCTGCACGCTGCGGCGCGCATCTCCATGCATAAGCAGCCCGCCCGCGAGCAGTGCCGCGAACAAGTCGCCCGTTCCGGGGTAGCTTTGCGGCACTGCCTCATAGGGGAAAAACCAGATCGAAAAGTCGGCGGCTGCATTTTCATCGCCAAAGCTGCAAAGGGCGGCGGCAGAGTTAACTGTGTTTTCGCCATTCGCGCACAGCAGCGCGTTCCCGCTGCGCCCGTCAGTGTGGTGCACGCCCGTGATCACAAGGCAGCGCGTCAGCGGGTAGGCCGCGTGCAGCGCACAGATGCGCGCCGTCAGCGCAGCGCTGTCCATGGGCGCGTCATCGGGCGGAAGATTCAGCAGCATGGCGCTTTCGGTCACATTCGGGGTCAGCACATCGGCATGGTGGCACAAAGCCCGCAGCGCGTCACACAGCGCGGGGGTAGTGCCGCTGTACAGTCTGCCGCCGTCGGCCATCACAGGGTCAATCAGCTTGAGGGCGGCAGGGTTTTGCCGCAGCGCCTTTTCCACAAGATCCGCCTGTGCGGGAGATGCCAGAAAGCCGCTTAAAATTGCATCAAATTCAATGCCCTGCGCATCGTAAGCATCCAGAGCACTGCGGCAAAACGCTGTCTCGTCGGTGCGCACAGGTGCTGCAAATCCGCTCGGATGCGTTGACAGCAGTGCCGTGGGCAGCGGACAGGCCTGAAGACCCATGGCGCTGAGTGCGGGCAGCATAACCGTCAGGCTGCAACGCCCCACACAGGAGATGTCCTGGATGCAGAGTACACGTTTTGGACGCATGGGGCAGTCACCGCCTTTTTCGTAAAAAATAATGGGGAAATTGCAAGATCCGATCAAAAGAAAAATAGAGCCGCGCCGTTTCAAAGCCGGCAAAAGCTTCCCGCCGGTATCCTTACTCTATAGTATACCGCAAAACAGGAAAAATTTGCACCCCTGTATGATGTGCCGCGCACGGCATATACTAACGACACCAAGGAGGGGATTGCACGATGTATAAGCATCAGGAAGACGCAATGAAATCCGCCGCCATCGGTATGGCATTGGGGGCGGCGGTGGGCGCAGTGGGCACGTATGTGGCGCAGCAGCACCCAAAGGAAGTAAAAAAAGCAGTCAAAAAGGCAACGCAGACAGCCGAGCGCGCAATGGGGAATCTTGACCGCATGATGAGCGGACGCTAGCGGCCTTGCGCAGTCGGGTACGCGCAAACGCCGCAAGAAACCTCCCCGGCAGCAGAGACGGGAAATAGCACAGTCAGGGGAGAGCGGACACGGAAGATACGCGGGATCAGACTGCGTGCAGCATGCGGTAAAAATGAAAAAAGGCGGCGGAGCGGGGAAATGCCTCGAACCGCCTTTTTTGCGGTCTGTCACAGCTTTTAACGGCGTGAAAAAGCTGCGCAAAGCCGCTATGCGGTTGCGGGCACCTCGTAAATACGCACGGCAGTATTTTCGTATACAGGCTGTGCGCCGGTAAACGGCTGCGCTTTCAGCGGGATGCTGACAAGCAGATAGCGGATGTTGTATTCCCGTGCAAGAGCAAATGCTTTGTCCGCATCCTCCTGCGCAAAAATCACGTCGCTGACCTGCTCCAGATTGTGCCGCAGCGTTTTGTAATCCATGCCGTAGTCCATCGCGTAGCGCCAGCTCTCCACAAAGGCCTGCCGTCCGCTCATGGCGGTGTAATAGTGCCATGTGCCCTCACCGATTTTGGCATCCTTGGCGTTGCGGTTTGTGGCAAAGATATCGTTCTGTGTCATATGTGTGCGCAGCCAAAGCGCCGCCGCTTCATCGTCTGCGGTCACGCTGTCCTGCGCAGATGCATATTGCGGACGCAGCGCAAGACAGCGCAGGGCTATCTGTGCGCCGACGCGACCCACAGGCGCAAGCGTCAGCAGCGTGCCGCACAGACTGACGGCCGCTAAAAAGCAGACAAGGATGCGCCGCAAACGCCGCTGTGCAACAAACGGCCATGCATCCAGCGCGCAAAACCAAAGAAACAGAATGGCAGCAAGCAGAAAATAGACCTGCGAGGCGGAGTAGTGGTGAAATATAAAATAGGCAAGCAGCCCGCCCACCGCAGCGGCGTTTACAGTCAGCCGACCGAAGGAAAGCGTTTTAAAATGCCGCACGCTCAAGCCAAGACTGACAAGATACAGCGTAAAGCCAAGCGGCAGCCAAAGCAGCAGCGTCTTTGGAATTTGCCACGCGTTCTGCCAGATTTCAAAAACCAGATTATTGATGGCACCGCTGAAGAAGAACACCCACAGCAAGCCCAAAAGACAAGCGCTGAGCAGCGCCATCAGCAGCGGCGCTTTCAAAAGCCGGCGCTGCGCAAGGCCGCCCACCAAAACAGCAGCCAGAATTGCACAGAGCAGCAGAATGCCGTACAGGTTTTTGCTCAGCAGCAGCACGCCCATGCACAGCGCAAAAGCTGAATAAAACCCCGCAGAGACACCGCGCTTTTTGTCAAAGCCTTGCTGCTCTGCCCAAAACAGCAGATACAGCGCTGTACACGTCAGCGCTGACGCGGCGATCACACCGTTCATGTTGCGCAGTAAATTCAGCGTGGCATCGCTGCCAAAGCCCTGCAAAAACAGCAGCGCAAACGGCAGCGTGACTGCTGCTTTTTCGCTTGCGCCATAGGCGCGTGCCGCAGCGTGCGCCGCGCAGACAAGCACAAGCAGTAAAACGGGATAGTTGTAATAGCATGCCGCATCAAACGGCAGTATGCCGCCCGCAAAGGCAAGAAAGCCGGGTACGGCATCAGCCAGATAGTGATAGTGCAGTACGCCGCCCGCCGCGCGGATATCCCGCAGCGGAAAGCCAAGCTGCACGGCTGCGCCGTTGCCGACACTCCATAGCATGTCCTGATGGTATTGCATATTGCCCGCTGCAAGGGTGTGTGCAAAGCCAAAAACGCCGGTGAAGCCATAAATACAGATGCCGAGGCAAACACAAAGCACCAGTGCATCCATGGCAGGGGAGAGCGGTGCTGCACTTTTTTGCAATGCGGCAGATGCGGGAATGCTCTGCGTGTGACCGATCGTAAAGCGGTCGGCGTGGAAAGAGTCCGCAGTGGAACAGGTGCGACGGACGCGCTGCGCACCGAACGCGCACCGCACCCGCACGATAAGAAAATACAGACACAAAAGCATCGGTAGCGCAAACATAAGAGCCAGCGGCGCACCGACCGCGCCGGACAGCAGCCCGAACGCAGCGTAGTTCAGCCATAAAAATGCCACACCCAGCGCGTAGGCGCAGGCTATGCGCCCCGTGCCGTGAACGCGCGGCAGCAGCCATGCGCACAGCTGTGCGCCCGGCAAAAATAGCAGCAGCGCCGTCAATGCCAGATACCACAAAAAATCCACCACGCTGCCGCCCGCAAGACTTATGGCGATGCAGTAGAACGCGGCACTCAGCGCACCTGCGGCGCGTGCCGCGCGGCGCAAAAAAGCAATGGCGTGCTGTGACATCAAGCGTTCCTCCTGTCAAATCGGTTATTTCTGCCGGTTTCATTTCAGCAATTTAAAAAAATAAGAGTAGATTCGATCCCATTCTTATAGCAGTTTTCCTGGATATTGATACTTTTTACAGCCGCGAAACCGCTATAAAACCATGAAATGTTTTTTCCGGCGCGTCAGCGCGGCGGAACCCGATGCGCAAAGGCGCAATGGCTTGCTGCGTTTTAAAAGGAGAGAGACAAAAGCCGGCAGCCGCTGCGGCGCGCAGGTAAAAAAGCGTGCATCTGCTTTATGCAAGGCCGCTTTTCATGCCCGCCGCCTGTAAATCCGCAATCAAATCCGCTGTGCGCAGCTTTGCTCCGGCGGTGTTCAAGTGATTGTTGCTGTTGTAAAAATAGTCCTCGGACATGATGCCCTCGCGCAGCGTACCCAGCCACGGAATATCGCACTCTGCCAGCAGCCGCTCTTGCAGCGCGTCCACGCCGCAAAGACCCGTGGGGTCGTCCGCTGTGCCAAGCAGTGCCAGACGGTTGAACGGCGCGTAGGTCAAATATACGGTTACGCCGTGCGCCTTAGCCCAGCGAGAAAAGCGGTTTAGCTCGCGCAGCATCTCGTCTGTCAAAGTGCTCTGCTCGACAGTGCGGCAGTCCTCGGTGTTGTATTTGTGCTCCAAAATATTTTCGCGCGGCTGCACATGATCGCCCAAAGGCCCAAGCCCCGCCTCCGCGTAGTGCGTGTCGATATTGCCCTCCGGCGCACCCTTTGCCCGATAGAGCGCCAGCTTGTCCTTTGCAAAGCCGTAGCAGCTGCCCAGCAGCCCCGGCCAGTACGATAACGGCACATTCGCCCAGACATTGGCATGGTTTTCTAGTGCGCACCACACGGTGGTATAGCTGCGCTCGCCCGCATACATGATATATTCGGGCGCAAGCACAACAATGTCACCTTTTTTTGCAGAGCTGCGCACCTGCTTTAGCAGAAAGGGCATTCCCACATAGGCGGTGCTGCCCAGATTAAAGCACGGCATATCCAACGCGTCCTGCACATCGGCGCACACAACGCCATAGGGCGCGCCGCTACCGCCCACGACAATCATTTTAGGGGATGAAAGCTGCGAGAGCAGCGTCAGTTTTTTGCTTGTAATCCCCATTAAGCTGCCCTCATATAGGTTCGGCAGACTTTGCAAATAGAAAATAAACGCCGCAAAGGGCAGTGTCAGTGCAAGAATAAATGCGGCAAGCTTTAAAAAAAAACGTTTCAAATTGCTCTCCTTATGTCAGCGGCGGATGCTTTGCTTTCCCGCAAATTTAAAACTGAAAATAGATAAATTCAACGGCTGCGCCCTCCGGCGTTGTAAACGCCGCAAGCAGCACGCACAGCGCCAGCCCATAGCTGACAAGGACGCGCAGCGGCGCTTTTTTCTGCTGCAATAAAAGGAACGGATCGCCGCTGCGAAAGCGCACGACATCATACAGAAAAAGCGCCCCCACACTGAGGAGGATGCGCACCGCCGCGCCTGCGGTAATGCCCAGCACGCCGCATGCGCCGACAAGGTTTTGCACGGGATGAATGACAGCGCCGGGCAGACGGGAAAAAATGAGCAGGGCATCGGGCAGTGAATTTGCGCGGAACAGCACCAGCGCCACACAGACAAGCCCAAAGGTGAACAGCATTTGCCACGCGCGGTACCAGTGCGCCGCGGGGTCAATGTGCAGCCGTCCCCGCAGCCGCGCGCGCCCCGGCTCCGTCAGACGGCCGGTGATTTGATATACGCCGTGCAGACAGCCCCACAGCACATACGTCCACATGGCACCGTGCCACAGACCGCTTGCAAGAAATGTTAAAAGCAAATTGATACAGGTGCGCACAGCACCGCGGCGGCTGCCGCCCAGTGGAATATAGATATAATCGCGCAAAAAGCTGGACAGCGAAATATGCCAGCGCCCCCAGAAATCACGGATGGAGGTGGCAAAATACGGCGTGTTAAAGTTTTCCATCAGGCGAAAGCCCAGCAGACGCGCGCTGCCCAGCGCCACGTCCGAATAGCCGGAAAAATCGCAGTAAACCTGCAAGGTGAACATCACGGTGGTCAGCAGATACATCATGGGCGTTTTGCCCTGTACATCGTTGTACACAAGGTTCACAAACTGCGCCAGATAATCCGCAAGCACAACCTTTTTAAACAGACCGAACACAATCATGCGCAGTCCCCATGCCCATTCGCCGGCATCGGGGTGATGCTCCTCGCGAAACTGCGGCAGCAAATTGACCGCGCGCTCAATCGGCCCCGCGACAAGCTGCGGAAAAAAGCTGACGTACAGCGCGTAAATGCCAAGATGCTTTTCCGGTAAAAGCGTGCCGCGGTATACGTCCACCACGTAAGACAGTGTTTGAAACGTGTAAAAGCTGATCCCGACCGGCAGCATCAGCCGCAGCGTAAAATCGCTGACAGGCAGACTGACCGCGCGCAGCAGCGCCGTGACGCTGTGCGAAAAAAAGTTAAAATATTTAAAAAAGAACAGCATGCCAAGGCTGATGCCGCAGGCAGATGCAAGCCATGTTTTTTTTGCGCGCGCGGATTTTGCCGCGGCGATACCACGCGCGGCAACATAGGAGGTGAGCGTGGTGGTGGCGATGAGCACCACAAGCTTTGCGTTCCAGCTCATATAAAAATAATAGCTGGCGCAAAGCAAAAGCACCCAGCGATATCTGCGCGGCAGCGCCCAGTACAGCAATAGTACAAGCGGCAGGAACACGGCATATTGCCACGAATTAAACAGCATGGTGTCTCCCTACGCTGCCCCTGAGCCGTATGGCAATGGGGCAAAAAAATAACTTTGGCACGCACGGATGCATACCAAAGTTATTCTACCATATTTTGCGCAATTAGGAAAGTAAAATTAAATGATGCGCACGCGGATTACTTCAGGAAGTGACCGCAATGTGGCGGCTACACTTTCCTCCACAGTGCCGGTTGCGTCCATCATGGTATAAGCGTACTCTTTTTTTGATTTGTTTACCATGTTGTCAATGTTCAGCCCAGCCTTGCCGGCAGCATCCGTAACGCCCGCAAGCACGCCGGGCAGATTTTTGTGGATGACGCAGATGCGGCTGCCGCCCGCGCGGGGCAGAGAGACGCTCGGGAAATTGACGCTGTTTGTGATATTGCCGTTCAGCAGATAATCGCTCAGCTCGTCGGCGGCCATAGCGGCGCAGTTGTCCTCGCTCTCCGGCGTGGAGGCACCCAGATGCGGGATGCATACACAGCCTTCTACGTCCAGCATATCATCGGTCGGGAAGTCCACCACATAGGATGCTACACGACCGGTTTTCAGCGCGTTTTTCATATCGGCCGTATTCACAAGCTCACCGCGCGCAAAGTTTAAAATGCGCACGCCGCGCTTCATCTGCGCAATGATTGCATCGCTGATGAGGCCCTTTGTCTCGGGCGTGGCGGGCACATGCAGCGTGATATAATCGCACTGGGAGATAATGTCCGACAGATTGACACAGTGCTTTACGCTGCGCGACAAATTCCACGCGGCCTCGATGGAGATGTAAGGGTCATACCCCAAGACCTCCATGCCAAGATGCGTTGCCATGTTGGCGACCTTTACGCCGATTGCGCCAAGGCCGATAACGCCGAGTGTTTTGCCCGCAAGCTCCGGCCCGACAAACTGCCCCTTGCCTTTTTCAACCAGCTTTGGCACGGCATCGCCCTGCCCTTTTAAGGTTTTGACCCACTCCGCACCCTTGATAACGCCGCGGCTGGCAAGCACAAGTCCGCCCAGCACAAGCTCCTTGACGGCGTTTGCATTCGCGCCCGGCGTATTGAACACGACAATGCCGCTTTCGGCACATTTATCCACGGGCACATTGTTTGTGCCGGCACCCGCGCGCGCAATGGCGACAAGCGTTTCGGGCAGCTCCATCTCGTGCATGGAGGCGCTGCGCAATAAAATACCGTCCGGCTGCGCGTCGTTTTCGGCATCCACGGCAAATAAATTGGTGGACAGGCGCTCAAGCCCCTTCGGTGAGATGCTGTTCAGTGTTTTAATGTGATACATTACGCATTCTCCTTTTCAAATTTGCGCATAAATTCCACCAGAGACGCTACGCCCTCGGCGGGCATGGCGTTGTAGATGGATGCGCGCATACCGCCCACGCTGCGGTGACCCTTTAAGTTGACAAAGCCCGCGGCGGTGCTCTCGGCGCAGAATTTTTTGTCAAGCTCTGCGTTCGGGCTTGTAAAGGTCACGTTCATGATGCTGCGGTCTGGCTTGTTGACGGGATTTTGAAAGAAAGCGCTCGCGTCAAGATAATCATAGAGCAGCGCCGCTTTGGCGTTGTTGCGCTTTTCCATTTCGGCAAGTCCGCCAACCTCGTTTTCAATCCACTTCAGCACAAGCCCCATCATGTAAATGGTGTAGCACGGCGGGGTGTTGTACATGCTGTCCGCCTCAATCAGCGTTTTGTAATCCAGCATATCGGGGCGTGCAATATCCGTGCGCGCGTTTTCCATCAAATCCTCGCGCAAAATGACAACGGCCATGCCGGCGGGCGCAACGTTTTTCTGTACGCCAAAATAAATCAGACCGTATTTGCTCACGTCCGTCGGGCGGCTGAGAATGCAGCTGCTCATGTCGGCAATAAGGGGGATGCCCGGCACCTGCGGCAGCTTTGTGTAGCGCGTGCCGAAAATGGTGTTGTTCTCGCAGATATGAAGATAGCTTGCGTTCTTATTGTAGGAAATGGCATCGACATCCGGAATGCGGGTGAAGTTATTCTCCTTGCCGGAGGCAACGATATGGGCAGTGCCGAATTTTGCGGCCTCTTTCTGCGCTTTGCCGCTGAATTGCCCTGTGACAAGATAGTCCGCTTCGCCCGTGGTCATCAGATTCATGGGCACCATGGCAAACTGCATACTGGCACCGCCCTGAATAAAGCCGACCTTGTAGTTGTCGGGAATGTTCATCACGCGGCGCAGGGCGGACTGCGTCTCTTTGATAATGGCATCGTATACGCTACTTCGATGGCTCATTTCCATGACCGACTGGCCGGAGGAACCGTATTCGAGCAGCTCGCTCTGGGCGGTTTGCAGGACGGACAGGGGAAGCATTGAGGGGCCGGCGCTGAAGTTGTATACGCGTGCCATAATAGTTTTCCTCCAAAAGTTGATTTTCAAGCACTTCATTCAGATAAAGTGCTTGTACCTATTATAGTATCATTTAAGCGTATGTCAATATAAAAAGACAGACAAGTGCGTGTAAAAAACACAAAAAAGGCAATTTGTGCCGCGTGTGTTTTTGAGCTGCGTACAGATTATATAAAATCACCCCAAAACGGTGTTTGACGCGGCTGCGTGCAGCGTGTAAAATAAGAAAAAAACGGGAGGGAAACGCATGGGTTTTATTATTGCACTGGCAGCGGTGGACATTGCGGGCCGCGTGCTGACGCTGCTGTATCAGATGAACCACAGCGCGGTGCGCACGCTGAGGTATCGCACCTGGGTGCTGCTGAATGCATTTGTTAATTTTGCCTTTGTGGCGTATTGGCTGCTGGGTTTTCAAAAAAACAATAAAAAGACGGGGAAATAAAAGATGGAATATCAGGCAAGCAAAACGCGCTATGAGACAATGCGCTATGTGCGCTGCGGCAAAAGCGGACTCAAGCTGCCGTGCATCAGCCTTGGGCTGTGGCAGAATTTTGGCACATACAACGATTTTGAAGCCATGCGCGCCATGCTGCGCACGGCGTTTGACGGTGGCGTGACGCATTTTGACATGGCAAACAATTACGGCCCCGTGCCCGGCAGCGCGGAGGAGAATTTCGGCCGCCTGTTTGCACAGGATTTTAAATCCCACCGCGACGAGCTGATTTTGTCGAGCAAAGCGGGCTATGCCATGTGGGACGGGCCTTACGGCGATTTTGGCAGCCGCAAGTCACTGCTGGCATCGCTTGATCAAAGCCTAAAGCGCACGGGACTTTCGTATTTTGATATTTTTTATCATCACCGCATGGACGCACAAACGCCGCTGGAGGAGACAATGGGCGCACTGGCAACGGCGGTGCAAAGCGGCAAGGCGCTGTATGTGGGGCTGTCGAACTACGACGGTGCGACGGCAAAGCGTGCGGCGGCAATTTTAAAGGAGCTGCGCTGTCCGTTTGTGCTGCACCAGAACCGCTATTCTATTTTTGACCGCACGATGATAAAAAACGGTCTGCGCGATGCGGCAATTGCGGATGGGCAGGGGATCATCGCGTTCAGCCCGCTTGCACAGGGGCTGCTGACAAGCCGCTATTTAAACGGCGTGCCCGAGGGCAGCCGCATGGACAAAAACGAAACGCAGAAAACCGCTTTTTTGAAAAAAGAAGTGCTCACGCCGGAGAAATTAAAGCAGATGCATGCGCTAGATAGCTTTGCGGCAAATCGCGGACAGACGCTGGCACAGCTTGCGCTCACGTGGGTGCTGTCGGACAGCGCCGTGACAAGCGTGCTGATTGGTGCATCGAGCGCGCAGCAGGTGCGCGAGAATCTGGGCGTGCAGGCAGCGCCCGCGCTGATGCCGGACGAGCTGCGGCGCATTGAGGAGATTGTGGGCGGGGAATAGGCGATGACGGAGAGTGTTTTTATTTTGAGTGGGGGCTGTGAGGTCTTATAAAAATAACGATGAATTGAAAGAGGAAATCGAATAGTCTGTTTTCTATGATGAGCATTGCATTGCTTCAAGTTCAATCAAAAGTATATATTTGCTGTGAATAATACACATAAAATGTTGCACTACATTGGGCTGATTTGACAAATTATAAAGAAATGAGCAAAAAAGCTTGCAAAATGGAGTAATGATATGATAATATCGGTAGCAGAGAACAACTGAAATATCACATGTACTTTTTGAAAGGCTTTTCCGGAAAGAAACACGGCAAGCAATAATAATATGATTATAAGTTAGGGAGAATAAAATGAAAGGTGGAAAACGCCAACAGGCTTACGAGCTGATTAAACAGAAAATTTTTGAAGGTGAGTATTTACCTCTTTCGGATATTTCAGAAGAAGCACTTCAAGTGGAACTGGGGATCAGCCGAACTCCTATTCGAGAAGCGCTGCAAAAATTGAATAAGGAAGGCTTTGTAAATGTCTATCCGCGCAAGGGTACCATTGTGGCTGACATTTCACTGGACATGATTCGGGATTTGTACGAGGTACGGCTTTTGAACGAACCGTTCATTACACGACAGGCCTGTGGGCGTTTGTCCAGTGCTTGGTTGAGTGAGATGAAAGCAAAGTTTGAGAATCTGCCGGAGGATATGCGCGGCAATAGTGAAAAAGAGATTTGCCGCTACGGCATTGAGCTTGACAGAGAGCTGCACGGAACCATCCTTAGGCACAGCCGAAACGAATTACTGAAAGGTGTCATGGAAACAGTATATGATTACAGCCATTGGCTTAGAATTCGTACCAGTCGTGCAAACAGGGAATACAGTTATTCTGTGCGAGAGCATCTGGCCATTATAGATGCTCTGATGAGGCAGGATGCAAACATGGCGGAACAGGCCAGCCGCAAGCATGTGTTGGCAGCACAGCAAGTAGCGTTTAAGTACAACTAAATTTTTGCCCGCTTTTGGGAGCGGGCAAAAAATAAAGACGCTGTGAAATTTCAGTTGCATACAACAAAAACTTCTGACGTAGCATAGCTAAAAAGTGCATAGAGCAGAGATAGGTGGACAAGAGTGGAAAATACAAGGCTGATACAAATTAACCCACAGGATATGGTGGCGGTTGCGTTGGAAGATTTACAAAAGGGTGAACAGGTGCAGGTGGCAGGAAAAAGCTATACGCTGCGGCAGAAAATCCCCTTTGGGCATAAGCTGGCAATGCAGCAGATTAAGCTGGGCGAAAACGTAATAAAATACGGTGCGCCTATCGGACATGCAACAGAAGAAATTCTGCCGGGCGATTGGATTCACAATCATAATTTACAGACAAATCTAAAAGGAACGCGTACCTATACTTATCAAAAAACGCAGGTGCAGGAAGAAGCCGTTGCCGGTGTGCGGGATACCTTTGAAGGTTATGTGCGCGCTGACGGCGAGGTGGGAACCCGCAATGAAATCTGGATTATTCCAACCGTATCCTGCGTTAATACTACCGTGCGCGCCATTGCGCAGGCTGCGCAGGAAAAATACGGTCACCGATGCGACGGTATTTATGCATTCCCGCACAATTCAGGATGCAGTCAGTTGGGCGATGACCATGAAATTACGCAAAAGCTTTTGGCAAGCATTGTGCGACATCCCAATGCAGGCGGCGTTTTACTGGTAAGTCTGGGATGTGAAAATAATGATTTTGAACATTTTCTACCGGTGCTGGGTGCGCGGAATGATGATCGCATCAAGTGTATGATTACGCAGCAGATCCAGGGCGATGAGGTTGAAAACGGTGTTGAGCTGGTGGGGGAAATCATAAAGACCGTCCAGAACGACAAGCGTCAAAGCGTATCGGCCGGAAAACTGAAAATCGGGTTCAAGTGTGGTGGCAGCGATGCTTTTTCCGGTGTTACGGCAAACCCGCTGTGCGGGAAAATTGCAGACAGGATTGTCTCACTTGGCGGATCGGCTGTACTGACAGAGGTGCCGGAAATGTTTGGTGCCGAAACTATTTTGATGAATCGAGCTGACAGCAACGCTACTTTTGAGAAGGTGGTAGAGTTGATTAACTCTTTTAAACAATATTATATGGACTACAACCAGCCCATTTATGAAAATCCAAGTCCCGGCAACAAGGCCGGAGGAATTACTACGCTGGAAGAAAAATCGCTGGGTTGTATTCAAAAGGGCGGACAGGCAGTGGTGACGGACACGCTTGCTTATGGCGAAAAATGTGTCACACCCGGACTGAATCTTATGACAGGCCCCGGCAACGACAGCGTTTCCATCACCAACCTACTGGCTTGCGGCGCACAGGTGCTGCTGTTTACAACCGGTCGCGGAAATCCGCTGGGTACGGCAATGCCCACCATTAAGGTGGCCTCTAACCGCAGCTTATACGAGCGTAAGCAAGAGTGGATTGACTTTAATGCCGGGGAGCTGCTAGAGGGAAGAACTTTTTCGGAAATGCAGGACGAGCTGTGGAATTTGGTGCTTGACACTGCCAGCGGAACTTATCAAACTCGAAGCGAAATCAAGAATTACCGCGAAATTATGATTTTTAAAAATGGCGTATTGCTGTAAAAAAGGAGAGGTTTACAATGGCGCTGGAGACAAATGCAACAAACAATATAGTCGAAAAGCTGGCGTCTGCTGTAGCGCTTCCCCGCATGGTAAAGGTGCGGCAGCTTTTTGACGACAGTCATTTGACACCAAAGGAAATCACGGCGCTTGTACAAGCTGAAATGAGTCGCGAGGTCTTTGCACAGCGCATCCGACCCGGCATGACGGTTGCAATCACCTGTGGCAGCCGCGGCGTTGCCAATATAGCCGTTATCATAAAAGCAATGGTTGACTTTGTAAAGCGGCAGGGTGCCCGACCCTTTGTGTTTCCGGCCATGGGAAGTCATGGTGGCGCAACCGCTGAAGGGCAACGGGCTATCTTGACCGGCTACAATGTCACGGAGGAGTTGATAGGCTGTCCCATTATGGCTTCGATGGAAACAGTGCTGCTGGGGCAGACACCGGAAGGAATGAATGTGTTTGCCGACAAATATGCCAGCAAGGCGGATGCAATCATTTTGTGCGGCCGCATCAAGGCACACACGGCGTTTCGTGGCCCGCATGAAAGCGGACTGATGAAGATGGCTGTCATCGGCATGGGCAAGCAGCACGGCGCTGAGCAGGTTCATCAAAACGGGTTCTCGGAGTTAGGGCATCTTCTGCCGATAATCGGCAAGGTGGTCTTGGAACGGATGCCGGTTATTGGCGGGATCGGGCTTGTTGAAAACGCTTTTGACCAAACCTGTATGGTACGCGCGTTGACAACCGAGGAGATATGGACGGAGGAGCCAAAGCTGCTCACCTACTCAAAAACCCGGCTCGGTAAGCTGTATTTTGACGATTTAGATTTGCTTGTAGTGGATCGTATTGGCAAGGACATCAGTGGCGATGGGATGGATCCCAACGTGACAGGTCGCTATGCGGTGCCCTATTTGCAAGGTGATAATAAGGTTCAGCACATTGCGGTGCTGGACTTGACCGAAGAAACACATGGCAACTGCAACGGCATTGGCCTTGCGGATGTCACAACAAAGCGGCTGGTGGACAAGGTGGATGTCGATACCACTTTTCCGAATGTGGTCACATCCACAGTGCTTTGCACACCGCGCATTCCGTTATTTACACACACCGATAAAAGCTGCATTCAAATCGCACTGCGCACTTGTAATAATATCAATCGCAAGCAGCCGCGTATCATGCGCATTCAAGATACGATGCATCTGAATGAAGCCTATATTTCGGAGGCACTGCTACCGCAGGCGCGGCAAAATCCCAACATTGAGATTTTGAGCCAGCCTGATATATGGCACTTTGATGCACAGGGAAACTTGTGGTAGCAAGTCGATGTGTTTAATGATGTCCGTAAGGGGTTAACCCTTAAAATAAAAGGAGGATAACAATGAAAAAGGTACTGTCTCTTGTTCTGAGCATCGCATTGATGCTCACACTGGTTGCTTGCGGCAACGCTGCAAGTAAACCCGCGGCATCTGCTTCGGCAGGGGCTGAGGTTGCCGCCGGCAACTTCATCTTGGGCTGCCCGCAGCCGCTGACCGGCACCAATGCTTTGCCCGGCGAGTGCGCCCTGAACGCAGTGAAGCTTGCTGCAAAGCAGATTAATGAAGCGGGCGGCTTTAACGGTCAGCAAATTACTGTGGTCTCCTACGACGACCAAGGTTCTCCGGAGGAAGCAGTTAAGGTTGCTTCTAAGTTGGTGGAAAATGACAAGGTTAACGCCGTCATCGGCTCTTGCATTTCCAGCTGTGTGCTGTCTTCCAGCAATATTCTGAACGATGCTAAAATTCCTGTTTTCGGAACAGGCACAAGCCCCACATGGATGCAGCAGGGCTGGAAATATGTTTTCCGCGCCTGCCAGAACAATGACTTTGCATTGCCGGTTGTGGTTGATTTGTGGAAAGAACTCGGCATCACCAAAATCGCCGTATTTGCAGGTCAGGATGACGCTGCTGTTGCCGGCAGCGAAACCATTCAAACCCTTTGCAAAGCAGCCGGCATTGAAGTAGCAACCGTGGAAAGCTATGTTGAGGGCGATACCGACTTCTCCGGCCAGTGCGCCAAGATGATTAATTCCGGTGCCGAGGTCATGTTTGTTTCTACCTACGGCCCCACACAGCCTCTGATTGCAAAACAACTTCGTCAGTATGGCTTTGAAGGCCTGTGCTTTACTAAGGATATCTATCAAGTCGACGCGCTGCAGGTTGCGGGCGCTGCCTCCGACGGATTTGCTTTTGCCTATCCGTACCTGACTTATGCGTCCATCGACGACTGCAAGGTGGAAAATGTCAAGGCTTTTCTACAGGCCTATGAGGCCGAATATGGCGAACTGCCCACCTCTGACTGCGCTTACCGCGCATACGACAGCGTTTTGGTTTTGCAGGAGGCCATCAAAAAGGCAGGCGCCACCGATGGCGATTCCATCAAGGATGCGGTGAACGGCATCACAGACTTTAAGGCTCTTGGCGGCATCATGGATTATTCCATGGGCGATGGTGAAGGCTTGCACACCTGCAATGTTTTCATCATAGATGATGAAACCTATCAGTCATGGGATGAATGGTATGCCGCAGGCGGTTACGATTCCTACAAAAAATAAACTTCACAGCAGAACAGAATAATAGCTGCCGGGGAGGGCGGGTTCTCCCGCTTTTCCCGGCTTTTTTCATTTATCCCAATGCGTACAAACAACCAATAGCAACTGAAGGGTGGTTTTTGCCTGCTATGTTAATTCAAGTATTAGTTTCCGGCTTTGTAATCGGCAGTGTGTACGGGCTGATTGCACTAGGCTACAGCCTGATTTATAAAGCTTCCGGCCTCATGAACTTTGCCCAAGGCGACACGCTGACGCTGGGTGCGTTTTTGGGCTATACATTTTATACCCTGCTGGGGCTTCCATTTGGTGTCGCTCTGGTGTTGACGGTGTGTGTCTGCTTCGGCTTTGGCCTTTTTATGGAAAAATTTGTCATTCGCAAGTTGGTCAATAAAAATGTGCTGGCTATTTATATTGTGCTGGCAACTATCGCGGTATCCTATATCATTCAAAACACCACGCAGGCAATTTGGTCTACCAAAATGTTGAATTATCCCGCTATTTTCGGGGTGGCTTCCATCAAGATTTTTGGCGTTTCGGTGCAGACAGAATCTATTTTCTGCTTGGGAATTGCCTTGGTTTGCATGGTAGGACTGCATTTCTTTATGAAATATACCCGCTTTGGCACAGCTATGCGCGCGTCTGCAATGGACGGCAAGGCTGCACAAGCCTGCGGAATCAATACAAGTTTAAGCACAGGAATTACTTGGGGGCTGGCCGCCGGATTGGCAGCGCTGGCGGGTATTTTATTAGGCCCTATTTATGGTGTGTTCATCAGCCTTGGTGCGACCATTGGACGCAAGGGCTTTGCCGGTGCCATTATGGGTGGCTACGGCAATATGTACGGCGCTATGATTGGCGGGATTTTACTGGGTCTGATAGAAACCTTTACATCCAGTTATCTGTCCAGTATGTATAAGGACATGATTGCCTACGGAATCCTGCTGTTGTTCCTGTTTGTTAAACCCACCGGCATTTTTAACGAAAAAGCCGTCACAGAATAAGGAGGGAACCAATGAAGTCTTTGCAAAAAAAATCCATCGCAAAGTATGCGCTCCTGGCTGTGCTGCTGCTGCTATTGCCGCTTGCGTTGAATGCTGCGGGCTTTACTTACGGCGTTATGATTCTTTGCTTTGCAACGCTGTACATCATCGCCACATCAGGGCTGGATATTTTGTTTGGCTATTGTGGTCAGATTTCCATGGGACATGCCGCATTTTTCGCCATCGGCGCTTACGGATCTGTCATGCTGCATAAATACTGCGGTATTCCGGTCATTTTTACCATGATTATCGCCTCTGTTCTGGCAACAATCGCGGGCGCTATTCTGGCGTATCCCTGCAGCAAGCTCGTATTCCATTTTTTGTCTTTGGCTACCATTGCCTTTGCCGAGGTCGTGCATACGCTGCTGCTCAACTCGCCCGGCAATGTCACAGGAAACGCGGTGGGCATGTTTACCGATCCCATCAGCCTGTTTGGATTTAAACTGGATCATTCGACCAGCTTTTACTATTTTGGTGTTGCGATGATGTGTTTGTTTCTGCTGGCAAAATATATGATGACTCGTTCTAAAACAGGTCGTGCATGGATTGCTATCCGCGAGAATACACACGCAGCCAACGGCATGGGCATCGATGTTACCCGTTATAAAGTCAGCGCCTTTGCGACCAGCGCCTTTTTTACAGGCTTTGCCGGTGCCATGTACGCCCATCTGGTGCGCTATATTGGTCCGGATACCTTTACAATGAAGCAGTCGGTCATGTTTGTTACCATGATGCTGTTTGGAGGAACCGGCTCTATCTGGGGTCCCATTTGCGGTGCGCTGGTCGTGCTGCTGTTCAACGAGGGTTTGCGCTCTTTGGAACAATATCAGATGCTGGTATACGGCATTCTGCTGCTGATTGTCATTGTGGCAGTGCCCGGCGGTTTGTACGGCGCAACCAAAAAACTGTATAAAAAGCTGACCACTCGAAAGGGGGATAAAACGAATGCTGCTTGAAATTGACAAGCTCAACCTTAGCTTTGGCGGCCTAAAAGCTACCAACAATGTGACCATTCACATGGAAGCCGGTAAAATCAACGGTCTTATCGGCCCTAACGGTGCAGGAAAAACTACATTTTTTAATCTGATCAGCGGCGTGTACGCCCCGGACAGTGGAAGCATTATATTCAACGGCAGACATATCGAGGGGAAAAGGCCATTTGAAATTCATGAAGCAGGCATTGCGCGTACCTATCAGGTCATCAACTTGTTCAAAAAAATGAATGTCGTTGAAAATGTTATGGTGGGGATGCATAGCTGCCTCAAAGCGAACTATTTTACCTCGCTGCTGCGCACTAAAACGCAGCGCGCGGAGGAGGCATCCGCACGCGAACTCGCCTATGACTGGCTTGATTTTGTCAACCTTCGCGCCAGTGCCACAGAGGCGGCAGGCTCGCTGTCTTACGGACAGCAGCGGCTGCTTGAAATTGTGCGCGGCTTGGCAGGCAACCCGAAGCTCATTCTGCTTGATGAGCCTGCCGCGGGCATGAACTCACGCGAAAAGGAACAATTGAATGAACTGTTGCAAAAAATTCTCGCAAAGGGTGTGACCATTCTCATTATCGAGCACGATATGAAGCTGATGATGAATGTGGCAGATCGCATTTTTGTGCTGAACTATGGAGAAAAGCTGGCAGAGGGAACCGCAGCTGAAATTCAGAATAATCCGGATGTTGTTGCGGCTTATCTGGGAGGTGAGTAAGAATGGCATTACTGGAAGTAAAGGATTTTCACTATTACTACGGAAATATTCATGTGGTAAAGGGTGTTAACCTTGAAGTAAATGAGGGCGAGATGGTAACCCTGATTGGCGCGAACGGTGCAGGAAAAACCACTACGATGCAAACCATCTCGGGATTGACGGAAGCCGCCGGCGTGCGGGGAGAAATTTTGTTCAATGGTCAATCCATCCAAAAGCGCAAGGGCTGCGAGATTACAAAGCGCGGTCTTGCACAGGTACTGGAAGGCCGTCATATTTTCTCCCAGCTCACGGTGCTGGAAAACTTAAAAATCGGTGCGTATTTGCGCAAGAACAACAAGGAAATTGAGCAGGACATTCAAAGGATGTACCGCCTGTTCCCCCGCCTTGAGGAGCGCAAAAATCAAATGGGTGGCACGTTATCGGGCGGTGAGCAGCAGATGCTGGCCATTGCGCGCGCAATGATGGATCGTCCTAAAATGCTGTTGCTGGATGAGCCGAGCCTCGGCCTTGCACCTCTGATCATCAAAGATATTTTCGCGGCAATTCTTCGCATCAATCAAGAGGATGGCACCACGATTTTATTTGTGGAGCAAAACTCCAAAATTGCACTTTCTACTGCGGATCGCGGTTATGTGATGCAAACAGGAGAAATTATTCTGCACGATACCTGCGCAAGGCTGATGGAAAATGAAGATGTGAAAAAGGCTTATCTTGGGGTAGATTGATCCCGTGCCCGCCGTCCCCCTGCGGGTCGGCGGGCATTTTTGAAAGATTTTTTCAAACGAAAGGAAAAAACAATGAATCAAGAAATAATAGCAAACTTTCGCGCAAAGTTAGATGCAGGAAAATGTGTGTTCGGCCCGTTTATGAAAACCTGCGACCCGGCGTTTGTTGAAGCGGCAGGTTGGGGCGGCATGGACTTTGCAATTTTGGATATGGAGCATGGCCCCGTCAGTATTCAAGGGATGCAGAACAATATTCGCGGCGCACAGATAGCCGGTATTCTGCCGGTGGTGCGCGTGCCGTCAGTGACGGAGGAAGCCATTGGAAAAGCACTGGATATTGGCGCAGCTGCCGTGGAAATGCCGCAGATTACAAATGCGCTTCAGGCACGTGAGGCTGTGAAATTGGCTAAGTTTTATCCGCAGGGAGAGCGCGGTATGTGCCGTTTTGTGCGGGCCGCCCAATACTCGACTACGCCCCGACAGGATTATTTTGCCGGTGCAAATGACGCTCTGGTCATTGTACAGCTTGAGGGAACAGAGGCCATTGCCAACATCGAGGAAATTCTTGATGTGCCCGGTATTGACATTGCATTTATCGGACCGTATGATTTGTCCCAAAGTCTGGGCTTGCCCGGACAGACCACCCATCCCAAGGTTCTGGAGGCCATGCAGCGGATGATTGCAACTGCCAAGAAAAAAGGTGTTGTGATCGGCACCTTTACCGACACGTTCGAGACGATGAAAATGTGGATGGATGCCGGCGTACAGTATATTTCGTATTCTGTGGATGTCGGGATTTTTGCAGAGGCCTGTAGAAGTTTGGTGAATCAATTCGAGTGCAGTCAGGATAAGAAATAAAGGGAGATGCAATGAATTTCGACTTTTTTGGAAAAACAGTTTTGATTACAGGGGCGGGCGCAGGCATCGGACAAGCCGCTGCGGAGCTGTTTTCCGCCGCAGGTGCCTGTGTTGTGATCAATTCACTTTCTGGCAGTGGTGCGTCAGTGGCACAGAAGCTACAGGAAAAAGGCGCGCAGGCGCTGTTTGTCAAAGCAGACGTGTCAAGTCCGCAGGATGCACAGCGCCTTGTAGAGGCGGCAGTGCAGGCTTTTGGCGGCGTGGACGTGTTGGTGAATAATGCGGGGGTTGTGGCGGGCGGAAGCGTGGAAAACACAAGCCTTGCCGTGTGGCATAAAACGATGCGCGTCAATGTGGACAGTGTGTTCTTGGTAAGCCGTGCCGCCATGCCATATTTGCGCAAAAGCTGCGGTGTCATTGTAAATATCGCGTCGCTGGTGGCGGTGAAGGGTATTGCCGACAGGGCTGTCTACAGCGCTTCCAAAGGGGCGGTACTGGCGCTGTCCCGTGCCATGGCAGCCGATGCCTTACAAGATAACGTGCGGGTTAACTGCATTTGTCCCGGCACCATTCTCACGCCGTCTCTGCTCCGGCGTATCGCAGAGGCACCCGACCCTGTGCAGGCCGAAAAAGATTTTGTTGCCCGTCAACCGCTTGGCAGGTTGGGCAGACCGGAGG
>JAVXUG010000025.1:0-29794 GCA_036642215.1 Ruthenibacterium sp. | reverse complement strand
ATTATATAAATAATCTTTAGACCACAATGATAAGCTAAAAAGAAAAGGCTGACAAGTTCCATCGCTGAAATCTGTCAACCGATCTTGGCGTTCCCGAGGTGATTCGAACACCCGACCTACCGCTTAGGAGGCGGTCGCTCTATCCAGCTGAGCTACGGAAACATAACGATATGCAATAGCTTCTATTATAAATTGTATGGATGAAAAAAGCAAGACGCACAAAAAAGTCTTTGTGCGCGGCAGGAATCATTATGATTTCGTTTCCTGCGGCTGAATGAAACCGGTGAGCATTGGCGGCGTGGGCACACGGCATACGGGCGGTCGATGCGCGGAAAGGATGCGCGGTATGACAGATGAAGCACTGATGCGTCTTGCGCTGGCGCAGGCGCGCGAAGCCGCCGAAAAGGGCGAGGTGCCCGTGGGGGCCGTGGTGGCGCGCCATGGCGAAGTGGTTGCGGCGGCGCACAACACACGGGAAAGCGAAAAAAACGCAACGCACCATGCAGAGCTGCTTGCCATTGATGCAGCCTGCCGTGCGTTGGGGGGATGGCGGCTGTGGGAATGTGAGCTGTTTGTGACGTTAGAGCCATGTCCCATGTGCGCGGGTGCTATTATCAACAGCCGTATGCGGCGCGTTGTGTACGGTGCGCCTGACGCAAAGGCCGGTTGCTGCGGCAGCGTTATCAATCTGTTTGCGCTCCCGTTTAACCATGAGCCGCTGGTGGAAAGCGGACTGCTTGCAGACGAGTGCGCTGCGCTGCTGCAAATTTTTTTTGAATCGCTGCGCGAAAAGCGCAAAACAGGGGAGAAGCCAAAATGGAAAAAACCATATTGATAACCGGCGCTTCGTCGGGCATTGGCGCGGCGTGTGCGCGCACATTTGCCGCCGCGGGCTGGAATGTGGCGGTCTGCTACCGCACGCATCGCGAGCAGGCAGAGGCGATATGCGGACAGCTTGCGGGCGCAGCACTTCCGTTTTATGTGGATGTGACGGATGAAAACAGTGTGGCGGCGCTGTTTGCAAAGGTGCAGGCGGCCTTTGGCGGGGTGGATGCGTTGATGAACAATGCGGGCGTAGCACAGCAAACGTTGTTTACGGATATGAGCACCGCCGATTGGGACGCGATGTTTGCCGTGCATGTGCGCGGTGCGTTTTTGTGCTGTAAAGCGGCTTTGCCCTATATGCTGCACCAAAAGCACGGCTGCATTCTCAATTTGTCTTCTATGTGGGGGCAGGTGGGCGCGTCGTGTGAGGTGGCGTACAGCGCCGCAAAGGCGGCGGTCATCGGGCTGACAAAAGCGCTTGCGAAAGAGGAGGGACCCAGCGGCATCACGGTAAATTGCATTGCGCCCGGTGTGGTGGATACCCCCATGCTGGCGGACTTTTCCGCACAGGACAAAGCGGCGCTTGCGGACGAAACGCCGCTGTGCCGCATCGGAACACCACAGGATATTGCGAACGCAGCGCTGTTTCTTGCCTCGGACGCGGCGGCATTTATCACGGGGCAGGTGCTGGGCGTGAACGGCGGCCTTGTGATATAGGCAAGGAACAATATAGTGCGGCGGAACAATTGGGAAAGAGCGCAGATGTGCAGCTTGCAACGCTCTTTTGATCGTTCGGGCGCAAGGCTTTTTAAGGCGTAATCCGCCAAAAAGTCTGCGCTTTTGAATGGATCGGCCTCCTGCTGTTTCAAAACAGGCAGCAGACAAGGATACCGCCGGCGGGCAACAGTTTTCGCCGGCGTGCATAAGCAGCCCGCCGGCGAGACAAATTATTGTGAGATGCGGCAGGGGCAATGCGGGCGTTTATCGGATGCGGCGTTCTTTTTTGCTTGCCTATGCACAATGCCTACAAGAATGCGGGGAGTAAGAACAGGCTTGCAAAAAGGGACAAAAATGAGTAAGATAGAGAAAACAACTTTCAATGACAAAAGGAGATAATGTTATGGTGATTACAAAAGACAGCTTGCTTGGAGATATTCTGGATATCGCACCGGAAACAGCGCCTTTGTTTCTGGCTCTTGGGATGCACTGCCTTGGCTGTCCCTCTGCCCGCAGCGAGAGCGTGGAAGAAGCCTGCTATGTGCATGGTCAAGATCCGGACGCACTTGTAAAGCAGCTAAACGATGCCATTTCCGGCAAATAGAACCGCGCCCGCTTTGGACGCGCGCCTTGCAGCAGCCGCCGCCTTTGTGCGCCGCGGCTGCGTGTGCGCCGACATCGGGTGCGACCATGGGAAGCTCAGCGTGGCTCTTGCGGCAGGGGGTCTGTGCAAACGCGTCATTGCGTGCGACATCAGCGAGGCACCGTTGTCGCACGCGCGTGCGGCACTGGCAGCCGCTGGCTGTGAAAATGCAGAGTGCCGCCTTGGCAGCGGGCTTTCCGTGCTGCGGCCGGATGAGGTGGACGACATCGTGATAGCGGGGCTGTCCGGCGTGACGCTCACGCAGATTCTGGCGGCGGCACCCGCGTTTTGGCGGAAGCGCTACCGCTTTATTTTTGTGCCTGCGTCAAAGCCGGAGTATTTGCGCCGATGGCTGTGCGAAAATGGATTTGCGCTGCTGGCAGAGAAACCGGTGCAGGCTGCGGGACGCGTGTACAGTGTGCTGCATGTGTGCTGCACAGGCGAACGGACAAGCCCCTCTGAACTGTTTTGCGCGGTGGGGCTTGTGGCGGAGAGCATAGAGGACGATGCGGCGCACGCCTATCTTGTCAAAACGGCGGGCTGCCTGCGAAAACAGGGCAGGGAAGCCCTTGCAAAGGAAGTGGAAGTATGCTTACAAACAAGGAAGCATTAGAATATTTAGACGCGCTGGCACCGCTGTCCCTCGCGTGCGAATGGGACAATCCGGGTCTGCTCATGGATAGCGGGGAAGCGGTCACGGGCATCCTGTGTGCGCTTGATATCACGGATACCGTGGTGCACGAGGCGCAGGAGAAAAAATGCAATCTCATTGTGTCACATCATCCTGTCATTTTTCGTCCGCTGCATGCGCTGCGCGACACGGATGTGCCATACCGCATGGCGCAGCTCAAAGTGTCCGCCATCTGTATGCACACAAATCTGGATGCGGCAAACGGCGGTGTAAATGACACCCTGGCGCAGCTGCTGGAGCTGCAAAATGTGCAGCCGTTCGGTGACGGCATGGGGCGAATCGGTGTGCTGACGCAGCCCATCGAGGCGGCGGAATTTGTGCGCAGATGTCGCGCGCTGTTCGGCCCGTGTCAATACACAGCCGGCGGCGAAGCGGTCAGTGCAGTGGCAGTGCTTGGCGGCAGCGGCGGCGACGAGGCGCAGGCTGCATTTGACGCGGGCGCGGATGCCTATGTCACAGGGGAGGCAGCGCATCATCATGCCATTGCCGCGCTGCATCAGGGCAAGACACTGGTAGCTGCCGGTCATTACGCTACGGAGCATCCCGTTGTGGCGGTGCTGACGCAGCGGCTTGCACAGCGGTTCCCCGATGTACTCGTGTGCAGCAGCGAGAACGAAACAGCACCGTTTACCTGTATGGAAGCGGGTACCTTTTGAAGGGGTAAGGCTGTGAATACAAATGCAAAACCCAGCTTCAATCCGATGCCGCCCCGCCGTCTGTTGCCCGAAAGGAATTATTTTAATGATAACAAAAGCGGAGAACCGCCTTCTGGACTTTGCAGCCAAGCATATTCTGATGATTGCCTGCGTGGCCTCGCTTGTGCTGTCGCTGCTGCTGCGCGCCGGATTTTGGGCGGCGCGCACAGAAGATTACATTTTTAGCTTTCTGCCATGGGTTGCCCAAATGAACAGTGAGGGGCTGGCGGTTTCACTGCGGGAACCGCTGTCCAACTATTCGCCGTTTTATATTTTGCTGTTGTGGCTGTTTACACGCCTGCCCGTGTCCTCGCTGACGGCGGTCAAGCTGATGGCGACAACCTTTGACTTTGCCAATGTGGCGCTGCTTGTGCTTTTGGCGCAGGCGCTGTGCCGTCCGACACACCGCAGGGCGGGCATGGCGATGGCGTTTTGCCTGGGATGTCTGCTTCCGATACCGCTGCTCAATTCCGCTTATTGGGCGCAGTGCGATGCAATCTACACTGCGTTTTTGCTTGCGGCGACACTGTTTTTAGTGCTGCGCAAAGAACCTGTGGCAATTTTGCTGTGCGCGGCGGCGCTGTGCTTTAAGCTGCAAGCCGTGTTTTTTCTGCCGGTTTTGCTGATTCTGTACTGTACCGAACGCCGCTTTTCCGCGCTGTGGCTTTTGTCGCTGCCGGCGGGTCTTTTTCTGAGCGGCGTGCCCACGGCACTGGCGGGCGGCAGCATTTGGGCGGGTATTATCATCTATACAAAGCAGACGGATTTGTTCGGGCAGTTGACGATGAATTATCCGAATTTTTATACGCTGACAAGCGGAGGCGATTACGAGCTGCTGTCCGGCGGCGGCGTGTTTGCGGCAATTGCGGTGCTGGGCGGGATGCTGGGCTGGCTTATTTACAGACGCTGCCATGTGCGCGGGGCGAATATTGTGCTGCTGTGCGCATGGTGTACGCTGGCGTGTACGTTGTTTTTGCCTGCCATGCATGAGCGCTACGGATTTTTTGCAGAGCTTGTTCTGTGGATTTATTTTATTGCGCTGCGCGACTGGCGCGGACTTTGGATGCCCGCGCTGCTGCAGGCTGTCACACTGGTGACCTATGCCAATTATTTTTGGGGCAATCAAGGCGTGCCGGGCTGGCTGCTGGCGCTTGTGAATTATATGGTGTTTGCAGCGCTGACGCAGCGGCTTTTGCGCGCGGTAAAGCCGACGCTTCGCGTGCAGATGCTTGCGGCGGAGGATTTTACGGTACCTGAAAAGGCACATGGGACAGTGCGGGAGACGTTTCTGACGCTGGACGATCCAGCGGCATCGCAAGGAAAAACCGGCGCGGGGAGTGACGCGTGTGCCCTTTTTGCCGCGCATCCCGAGGCGACTGCTCCGATGGAACACACGCCGCCGAACCAGACAGAGAACAAGGAATGATAAAAAATGGCTTTAGATGCTGCGACCATCGCCCTTGCGGCGAAAGAGCTGTCTGCACGGCTTGCAGACGCAAAAATAGATAAAATATTCGAGCCGACGCGCGACGAGGTCGTGCTGAACCTGCGCTTGCGGGGCGGGGCGGGCGCAAACCCTCATTTATTTGTGTCGGCGCGCAGCGGCTCCGCACGCGTATGCTTGACGCAGGAGAGCTTTGAAAACCCCGCTGTGCCGCCGTCGTTCTGTATGCTGCTGCGAAAGCACTTTACGGGCGGGCGGCTGCTTTCCGTGCGCACGCTGCCGGACGAGCGCATTGTGTTTTTTGATTTTCAGTGTACAAGCGAAATGGGCGACACGGTGCAGAACACGCTTGCGGTGGAGCTGATGGGACGCTATTCAAACCTTGTGCTTGTGCAGGGCGGAAAAATTATCGACGCGCTTAAACGCGTGGATTTTGAGGACAGCGAGGTGCGGCAGTTGTTGCCGGGACTTGCCTATACGCTGCCGCCGCCGCAGGACAAGCTGTCGTTTCTCACGGCGGACACGGCTGATATTCTGACGGCGATTTCCGCAAAGCAGGCCTCCGTCGGTGAGGCGCTGATGAAAGCGACAAGCGGTGTCGGCCCTGTGGTGTGCCGCGAGGCGGCGTTCCGCGCGTTTGGCGGGCGCGAGGTGTTGGCTGACGCGATGACAGGTGCGGAAAAGGCTGCGCTGGCGCAGAGCATAGAACAAATTCGCGCGCTTCATGCGGCAGGCGGGCAGCCCACGGCGGTGCTTGCACCGGACGGCAGACCGACGGAGTTTAGCTTTTTGCCGCTGACGCAATACGGCGATACGATGACGCTTGTGCCGTATGAGGATTTTTCGCAGCTTTTAGAGGGCTATTATGCCGTCAAGGATAAGGCCGAGCGTCTGCACCAAAAGAGCAAGGATTTGGCAAAAACGGTGCGCAACGCCTATGACCGCGCCGTGCGAAAGCAAGCCGCGCGCCACGAGGAGCAAAATCAAGGGGCGGCATCGGATTATCTGCGTGTGTGGGGCGAATTGCTCAGCGCGAATTTGTGGGCGTTCAAGCGCGGCGATGCAGAGGCGAGCGTGACAAATTATTATGACGGCACACAGCTTACAATTCCGCTTGACGTGCGTTTGACACCCAGCGCCAATGCACAAAAATATTTTAAGGAATATAAAAAGAAGCAGACAGCTATGCGGATGCTGACGCAGCTGCTTGCGGACGGCGAGCGCGAAATTGCCTATCTTGAAACCGTGCTGTACGAGGTGAGCGCCGCCGAGGGTGAGCAGGCGCTCTGCGACATTCGCGCGGAGCTGAAAAGTCAAGGCTATTTGAAATATTACAAGGCGCGGGACAAAAAGCAAAAAGCAGCAGATTTTCTGCGCTACCGCTCCGCCGACGGCTTTTTAATGCTGGTGGGACGCAACAATCTGCAAAACGACAAGCTGACGCTCAAGACGGCGCGCGGACGCGATTTGTGGTTTCACGTCAAAAACGCACCCGGCAGCCACGTCGTTGTCATCACCGAGGGACAGCCTGTGACTGACGCGACAAAAACGCAGGCGGCGCAGTTGGCTGCACTGCATTCCAGTCAGAACGGCGGTGCAAAGGTGGAGGTGGACTACACCGAGGTGCGCAACGTTCGCAAGACAAACGACTGCAAGCCCGGCATGGTGCTGTACGATCCCTACGAGACGGCTGTGGTCGCGCCCGATGCACAAGCACTGGCTGCATTGGCAGTGCATTGACACGGTGTACAGACACGTGTATACTAAAACAATAAGGCTCAAACCGAAATAATGAGAGGAGCACATGTGATGAAAACCTGTTCAATATGCGGCACCGCCCTGCAGGACGACAACCAGTTTTGCACAAGCTGCGGAGCAAAAAATGAAGCGATGAGCGAAGCTGAAAAAACAATCGCGGCATCGCCGGAAACCACCGAGACAAAGCCTTTTTCGGAAAATAATGCTCCGGACGCGGAAACACCGCTCGAAGCTGCATCGGACTTCACTGCGCAGAGCGCCGCGCCTTCCGATGCGCAGGACAGCACATCAAAAGCAGAGCAAACAGCCGCTGCCGCACAGCAGGGCGCGGCAAACGCCGGCAGCGCACAGCCGATGGATGGCAGTCAGCCCGCGTATTCTGCACAGAGTACCTATTCCGCACAGCCTGCACCCCCCTATGGACAGACCTATCAGCAGCCCTATGCCGGCGCTGGCTATCAGCCCATTGCACAGGAAAACTATCAGCAGTGCGAGCCTGTCACCATGGGGCAGTGGTTGCTGAATTATCTGATTATGGCCGTTCCCGTCGTGAACCTTGTCATGCTTTTTATTTGGGGATTCGGCGGCTCAACGAAGCTATCGCAGCGCAACTGGGCGCGCGCCACGTTGATCTGGATGGCAATTGGCATCGCGGTTGCGGTTTTGCTCGTTCTGTTTTTCGGCGTGCTGATGTTCTCGGAGATGAGCAGCTATGCGTATTGATCCCGTTTCTCAGGGAACCCGAAGGATCGCACCGGGCAGCAATGTGTAAACCATAAAACATTTATACATATTGCATAAATTACAAGCGGAATCATTTGCAAAAATGTATAAAACGGAAAAATAGAAAACTTTCAAGAAAAAATACAAAAACCCTTGCATTGCGCAAGGGTTTTTGGTATTATTATTAGGCGACTGCGATACCCTTGTGTTTCTCATGGGAAAGCGCAGGGAAGCGATATGCGTTGACGCGGGAGGTTGCTGCACTTCGGTGCGGGTTTTTTCCGCCGAGTATGTCCGATCTTGGAACCGGGCGAAAGAATACTGATAGCAAAGGGATACGTTCGCGGGTGGTTACTCCCCGCAGAAACCAATGTCCATCTTAATTTGCTGAAGGTCTTTCCGGGAGAACTGCATGGCGGTTCACCGGATTTTCTGATGCAAAGGGGTGGAACGCCCGGAGCAGTGTTCAGTATTTATCGAAAGCCCCAAACAAAAAATGTAAGGAGGCAAAACAAATGGCAGTCAAGGAAAAAATCAGAATTCGTCTCAAGAGCTACGATGTGAATCTCATCGACAGCGCGGCAGGGAAGATTGTCGAGACGGCAAAGCGCACAGGCGCTCGCGTCTCCGGCCCCATCCCCCTTCCCACTGACAAAGAGGTGGTCACCGTTCTGCGCGCCGTCCACAAGTACAAGGACAGCCGCGAGCAGTTCGAGACCCGCACCCACAAGCGTCTCATTGACATTCTGAAGCCGTCCAACAAGACGGTAGAGGCTCTTACAAGCCTGCAGCTCCCCGCCGGTGTTGACATCGAAATCAAGCTGTAATTCCTACCATATATAATAAGGGCGCCTTTGCGGCACCAACTGTTATCGCAGGAGTACGGCAGGACAAAAGGTCAACTCTCATCGGAGAGGTCATGTTGACGGTGAAAAGCCGTCAACCAATAACCTATTAGGAGGCATACATCATGCAAAAAGGTATCATCGGCAAGAAAATCGGCATGACACAGATTTTTGACGAGAACGGCAAGGTCGTCCCCGTGACAGTCGTGGAAGCCGGCCCCTGCACCGTGGTGCAGAAAAAGACCGTCGAGAGCGACGGCTACGTAGCTGTTCAGCTTGGCTTCGGCGACATCGCCGCCAAAAAGGTGACAAAGCCCGCCAAGGGTCATTTCGACAAGGCAGAGGTCGCCCCGAAGAAGATGCTGCGTGAATTTCGTCTAGCGGACATCACCGCCATCAACATCGGCGACATCATCAAAGCGGACGTTTTTGCATCGGGCGACAGCATCGACGTTGTGGGCACAAGCAAGGGCAAGGGCTACGCCGGCAGCATCAAGCGCTGGAACAACAGCCGCCTGCGCGAATCTCACGGCACAGGTCCTGTGGCACGCCACGCCGGTTCCATGGGCTCGTGCTCGTCCCCGTCCCGCGTGTTCAAGGGCAAAAAGCTCCCCGGACACCTCGGCGCAGAGCGCGTCACCATCCAGAACCTGAAGATCGTCAAAGTAGACGCAGAAAACAATCTGATCGCTGTCAAGGGCGCAATCCCCGGCCCGAAGGGCTCTGTGGTATGCCTGACCGACAGCGTGAAGGCGTAAAGGAGGAAAGCATCATGGCAAAATTTGACGTTTTGGATATGAACGGCAAGAAAGTATCCACGGTTGAGCTTTCCGACGCCGTGTTCGGCATCACGCCCAACGAAAAAGTAATGCACGCTGCTGTCGTGAACTTCCTGGCCAATCAGCGCCAGGGCACACAGAGCACGCTGACCCGCAGCGAGGTTTCCGGCGGCGGCCGCAAGCCGTGGCGCCAGAAGGGCACCGGACGTGCCCGTCAGGGTTCGACCCGCAGCCCGCAGTGGACACACGGCGGCATTGCGCTTGGCCCCAAGCCCCGCGACTACAGCTACCGTCTGAACAAAAAAGTCAAGCGCTTGGCGGTTCTGTCTGCGCTGTCCAGCAAGGCAAAGAGTGGCGATGTCATCGTCATTGACGAGCTGGCTGCCACAGAGTTCAAAACCAAGACCATCGTTGGCATGCTGAGCGCCGTCGGCGCAACGCGCAAAGCTCTGATTGTCACCCCCGCGAACGACGTGAAGCTCGTCAAGAGCGCAGCGAACATTCCGGGCGTGAAGACCACTACTGCCGATAACATCAACACCTATGATGTGCTCAACGGCGGCAAGTTCATCATCAGCGTAGATGCAGCCAAGAAGCTCGAGGAGGTATTTGCGTAATGAAAACTCCCGCTCAGAACATTATTTTGGCCCCCATCATCACGGAGGCCTCCATGTCCGGCATCGCAGGCAAAAAGTACACCTTTAAGGTCGCCACAGGCGCCACAAAGATTGACATTGCCCACGCGGTAGAAGATTTATTCGCCGGCACAAAAGTGGAAAAGGTAAACACCGTTTCCGTCCGCGGCCGTTATCGCCGCCAGGGTGCACATGCGGGCTACACCGCCGCTTCCAAAAAAGCGATTGTCACCCTTACCAAGGCCTCCAAGGGGATTGACTTCTTCGAGTCCATGGTATAAGGTCCCGCCGAGGGGCCGCCTATGGGGATATGACCCCGATAATAACGTCATAAGATACAGAAAGAGAGAAAGACAATGGCTATCAAAAAGTATAAGCCGACTACGCCGGGCCGTCGCGGTATGACGGTCACCGACTATTCGGTTCTTTCCAAGGTAGAGCCGGAAAGAAGCCTGCTGGAGCCTAAGAAAAAGGCTGCAGGCCGCAACAATACCGGCCGTATCACCGTTCGCCATCGCGGCGGCGGAAACCGCATGAAATATCGTGTCATCGACTTCAAGCGTGACAAGGTGGATATGCCCGCGACGGTCAAGACCCTTGAGTATGACCCGAACCGCTCTGCCCACATCTCGCTGGTCGAATACGAAGACGGCGAAAAGCGCTACATCCTCGCGCCCGAGGGCATGAAGGTTGGCGACATCGTGATGAGCGGCGCTTCTGCCGACATCAAGCCGGGCAACTGCCTGCCGTTCCAGAACATTCCCGTCGGCACGGTCATCCACAATGTGGAGCTGTACCCCGGCAAGGGCGGACAGCTTGCACGCAGCGCCGGCAATCAAGCGCAGCTGATGGCAAAAGAGGGCAAATACGCTCTTGTGCGCCTGCCCTCCGGAGAGATGCGCAATGTGCCGGTCAACTGCATTGCAACCATCGGTCAGGTCGGCAACATCGACCACGAGAACGTCAACCTCGGCACAGCCGGACGCAACCGCCATCGCGGCTTCCGTCCCACCGTCCGCGGCAGCGTCATGAACCCCTGCGACCATCCGCACGGCGGCGGCGAGGGCAAGGCGCCTGTCGGCCGTCCCGGCCCTGTCACCCCGTGGGGCAAGCCCGCGCTGGGTTACAAGACACGCAAACATCACGCACGTTCCGATAAATTTATCGTGAAACGTGCTACGAAGTAAGGAGGAGAGCTGTCATGGGTAGAAGTATTAAAAAAGGACCTTTCGTACAGCCGGTCCTGCTCAAACGCGTAAAGGCAATGAACGAAGCCGGTGAAAAACGCGTTCTGAAGACATGGAGCCGTTCCTCCACCATCTTCCCGGATTTCGTGGGTCATACCTTTGCAGTACACGACGGTCGCAAGCATGTGCCCGTTTATGTAACAGAGGACATGGTAGGCCACAAGCTGGGCGAGTTTGCCCCCACCCGTACCTTTAGGGGTCACACGGGCGGCAAGACCACCGGTAAATAAGAGGAAGAGGAGAGGAATAACAATGGAAGCTAAGGCATATCTGAGATACGCCCGCATTGCGCCTCGCAAGGTTACCGTCGTGCTTGACCTGATTCGCGGTCAAGAGCTGGACAAAGCGTTGGCGATTTTGCAGTACACCCCAAAGGCCGCCTCTGAGCTCCTTTACAAATTGGTGAAGTCTGCTGCGGCAAATGCGGAGAATAATCATAATATGGACAAAAACAGCCTGTACGTTGCAGAGTGCTTCGTAACGCCCGGCCCCACGCTGAAACGCGTGCGACCCCGCGCACAGGGCCGTGCATTCCAAATTTTGAAAAGAACCAGCCATGTCACAGTGGTTCTGAAAGAGAAAGAGTAAGGAGGTAAAACAGTATGGGTCAGAAAGTAAACCCCAACGGTTTTCGTGTGGGTATTATCAAAGATTGGGACAGCCGCTGGTTTACGTCCAAGCGTGAATTTGGCGATACCCTTGTGGAGGATTACAAAATCCGCAAGGTGCTGAAAAAGCAGCTTTATGCTGCCGGCATCCCCAAAATCGAGATTGAGCGCACCACCGACAGTGCCACAAGCCAGCCGAGAGTCCGCGTGAACATTCACTGCGCGAAGCCCGGCATGGTCATCGGCAAGGGCGGCAGCGAAATCGGCAAGCTGCAAGCGCAGATCGAAAAGCTGATTCACAAATCCGTCAATGTCAACATCGTGGAGGTGCCCAGCGTCTCTACCAATGCTCAGCTTGTGGCAGAGGACATCGCTTCACAGCTTGAGCGCCGCATCGCATTCCGCCGCGCCACCAAAATGGCAATGCGCAACGCAATGCAGCCCCGCCGCGGTGCCAACGTCATCGCAGCAAAGGGCATTAAAATCCAGATTGGCGGCCGTCTTAACGGCGCTGACATCGCCCGCAGCGAAACCTACCATGAGGGCACAATCCCTCTGCAGACACTGCGCGCGGACATCGACTATGGCTTTGCCGAGGCAAACACCACATACGGCAAGGTTGGCGTTAAGGTCTGGGTTTATAAGGGTGAGGTGTTGAAAGGCGCCAAACCCGCACCTCGTAAAGAAGGAGGCAACAAATAATGTTACTGCCAAAGCGCGTTAAATACCGCCGTGTGCACCGCGGTCGTATGACCGGAAAAGCCATGCGCGGCAACACTGTATCCCAGGGCGATTACGGTCTTGTTGCCCTCGAACCTTGCTGGATTACCTCGAATCAAATTGAGGCAGCCCGTATCGCTATGACCCGCTACATCAAGCGCGGCGGTAAGGTTTGGATCAAAATTTTCCCGGATAAGCCCGTTACCGAGAAACCCGCCGGCACCCGCATGGGCTCCGGTAAAGGTTCGCCCGAGTATTGGGTTGCCGTTGTAAAGCCCGGCCGCATTCTGTTTGAACTTGCGGACGTGGACGAAGCAACTGCGCGCGAGGCATTGCGCCTTGCAATGCACAAACTGCCCGTAAAGTGCAAGTTTGTCACACGTGAGGAGGGTGAACAAGCATGAAATCAGCAGAAGTACGCGATATGAGCGCAGCGGAGCTGTCAAAGAAAGTGGCTGAGCTGAAAGCAGAACTGTTCAACCTTCGCTTTCAACACGCCATCAACCAGCTCGATAATCCGGGCCGCATTGAAGCGGTAAAACGCGACATTGCCCGCATGAAAACCCAGCAGCGCAGCATTGAGCTGAGCGGCAAGAATTGAGAGAGGGAGGAAAGGTTAGAATGGAACGCAATTTGAGAAAGACCCGCATGGGCGTTGTTGTTTCCGACAAAATGGACAAAACCATTGTTGTTGCGGTGAAGGACAGCGTGCAGCACCCCCTCTACAAAAAAATCATGAAGCGCACGGTAAAGTTCAAGGCACATGACGAGAACAACGAGTGCTGCATGGGCGATCGGGTGGAAATCATGGAGACACGGCCTCTGAGTGCAGATAAGCACTGGAGACTGGTGCGCGTGGTCGAAAAGGCGAAATAATCACACAGCTTTGAAAGGAGATTCTGTCTTATGGTACAGATGCAAAGCTATCTCAAAGTAGCAGACAACACCGGTGCAAAGGAAATCATGTGCATTCGTGTGCTTGGCGGCTCCCGCAAGAGATATGCCGGCATTGGCGATGTGATTGTGGCTTCGGTCAAAAAAGCAACGCCCAATGGCACAGTTAAAAAAGGCGACGTAATCAAGGCTGTGGTTGTCCGCAGCAAACATGGTTTGCGCCGTGAGGATGGTTCCTATATTCGATTTGACGAGAACGCAGCCGTTCTTGTTCGAGATGACAAAAACCCGAGGGGCACCCGTATTTTTGGACCGGTCGCGCGCGAACTACGCGACAGCGGCTATCTAAAAATCGTCAGCCTTGCTCCGGAATCGCTGTAAGGAGGTTTTAAAATGGAGAAAGTTCACGTTAAAACCGGCGACACCGTTATGGTTATCAGCGGCAAGGACGCTGGTAAATCGGGTAAGGTTTTGCAGGTAAGCCCCAGTGAAGGCAAGGTCATCGTGGAAGGCCGCAACATGGTCACAAAACACGTAAAACCCCGCCGTCAGGGCGAGCAGGGCGGCATTGTCAAAGCGGAGAGTGCTGTTTATGCCTGCAAGGTGATGCCGGTCTGCCCCAAGTGCGGCAAAGCAACCCGCACAGGCAACGCCATCGGTAAAGATGGCAAAAAAATGCGCGTTTGCAAAAAATGCGGCGCAGAATTTTGAGTGAGGAGAGATAAACAAAATGGCAAGATTAAAAGACACCTACGCCAAGGAAATTGCTCCCGCTCTCATGAAGAAATTCGAGTATAAAAGCGTTATGCAAGTTCCGAAGCTCGACAAAGTTGTCGTGAATGTCGCCTGTGGCGAAGCAAAAGAAAACCCGAAGATTCTGGAAGCTGTTGTGGCTGACCTTGCAAAGATCACCGGACAGAAGCCCATTATCTGCAAGGCAAAAAAGAGCGTGGCTAACTTTAAGCTGCGCGAAGGGATGCCCATCGGCGCAAAGGTAACTCTGCGCGGCGAGCGTATGTATGAGTTCGTGGATCGTTTCTTCAGTGCTGCGCTTCCGCGCGTGCGTGACTTCCGCGGCATTAACGGCAACTCTTTTGACGGGCGCGGCAACTATAGCTGCGGCGTGAAAGAGCAGCTCATTTTCCCCGAAATCGATTACGACAAGATTGACGCTGTGCGCGGCATGGACATCTGCTTCGTAACCACCGCAAAGACGGACGAAGAGTGCAAAGAGCTTTTGAAGCTTATGGGCGCTCCGTTCGCCAATTAAGGGAGGGCATGAGATTTGGCTAAGACAAGCATGAAAATCAAACAGCAGATGGCGCCGAAGTTCAGCACTCGTGCTTACAACCGTTGCAAGATCTGCGGCAGGCCCCACGCCTACCTGCGCAAATACGGCGTGTGCCGTATCTGCTTCCGCGAGCTGGCCTACAAGGGTCAGATCCCCGGCGTGATGAAATCCAGCTGGTAATTTCCGGCGGATAACCGAGATTTTACAACATTAACAAGGAGGTTAGTGGCACATGCAAACTACTGATCCTATCGCGGACTTGCTGACACGCATCCGCAACGCCAGTACTGCCAAACACCCTTCTGTGGACATTCCCGGCTCCAACCTGAAGAAGGCAATTGCCAACATTCTGTTGGAAGAGGGCTATGTGAAGGGGATTCAGTCCATTGAGGACGACAAGCAGGGCACAATTCGTGTTGCTCTGAAATACACAGAGACAGGCGCACCCGTCATCGGCGGCCTGCGCCGCGTATCCAAGCCCGGCCTGCGCATCTACTCGAACTGCGAGGATATGCCGAAGGTTTTACGTGGTCTTGGCATCGCAATTATTTCCACCTCCAAAGGCGTAATGACAGACAAAGAAGCCCGCAAACAAAATGTGGGCGGCGAAGTCCTCGCCTTTGTGTGGTAAGAAAGGGGCAATAGACAATGTCGAGAATCGGAAGAAAACCCATCGTCATCCCGGCCGGTGTTACCGTAGAAATTGATGGAAGCGCTGTAACCGTGAAGGGCCCCAAGGGCACACTGCATTCCAACATCCATCCCATGATGCAAGTCAAAGTGGAAAATGGAGAAATAGTGGTTGCCCGCCCGAATGACGAAAAAGAAGCCCGCTGCCTGCATGGCCTGTCCCGCACCCTCATCAGCAATATGGTGGAGGGCGTGACAAACGGCTTCAAAAAAGAGCTGGAAATTCAGGGCGTCGGCTATCGTGCCGCAAAACAGGGCACGAACCTTGTCATGACGCTTGGCTATTCCCATCAGGTTATCATGCCTGAAATCGACGGTATCACAATTGATGTGCCCGATCCCTTAAAGATCACCATCAACGGTATCGACAAACAACGCGTTGGCCAGTTCGCCGCAGAAGTGCGCGAGAAACGCCCGCCTGAGCCGTATAAAGGCAAGGGCATCCGCTATGTGGGCGAGTTTGTCGCACACAAAGAGGGCAAGGCCGGCAAGGGTGCTAAATAAGAGAAGGAGTGAACGACAATGGTTAATAAACCGGATAAGAACGTCGCGCGTCTGCGCAGACATCGCCGTGTCCGCGGCAAGATCTCCGGCACGGCAGCGTGCCCGCGGCTGGATGTGTTCCGCTCCTCCAAACATATTTATGCCCAGCTTATTGATGACGCAGCCGGCGTAACACTGGTCAGCGCATCCAGCATGGATAAAGATTTTGAAGGTTTGGGCGGCAACATTGAAGCTGCTAAGAAGGTTGGCGTTGCCCTCGCGAAGAAGGCAGCCGACAAAGACATTACCAAAGCAGTCTATGACCGCGGCGGTTTTGTATATCACGGCCGTGTGAAGGCTTTGGCTGAGGGCGCCCGCGAAGGCGGCCTTGAGCTGTAAGGAGGATACAAATGGAAAGAATCGACGCATCCACTTTGGATTTACAGGAAAAGGTCGTTGCCATCAACCGTGTATCCAAAACTGTTAAGGGCGGCCGTGTTATGAAATTCTCCGCTCTTGTTGTGGTCGGCGACGGCCATGGCATTGTTGGATTCGGTCTGGGCAAGGCGTCCGAGGTTCCCGAGGCAATCCGCAAGGGCCTTGAGGCCGCAAAGAAGAATCTGCACAAAATTGCAATGCGCGGCACCAGCATTCCCCACGAGACTGTGGGCGTGTTCGGCGCAGGTCGCGTCCTGCTTCGTCCGGCACCCGAAGGTACCGGCGTTATCGCGGGCGGCCCCGTTCGTGCTGTTTTGGAAATTGCCGGCATTAAGGACATTCGTACAAAATGCCAGCGCACAAACAACCCCTGCAACGTGGTCACCGCGACCATCAACGGCCTGTGCAGCCTGCAAAGTGCAGAGCAGGTCGCAGCAAAGCGCGGCAAGACCGTGAAAGAGATTTTAGGTTAAGGAGGCAGTAACCATGGCTGACGAGAAAGTGACCGCTGTGGCCGAAAAGGCCGCTGTGGAAAAGAAAGCTCCCGCTAAAAAAGCTGCCGCTAAACCTGCGGCAGAGAAAAAACCCGCGGCTGCCAAAAAGCCTGCGGCCGAAAAGGCCCCGGCAAAAGCACCCGCAAAAAAAGCAGCGCCCGCGAAAGCGGCTGCTGAAAAAGCAGCGCCCGCCGAGAAGGCAGCTCCCGCTAAAAAGGCACCCGCCAAAAAGGCGGCTGTTTCCGGCGTGAGCATCAAGCTGACAAAGAGCCTAATTGGTCGCAGCAAAAAGCAGATTGCCACGGCGAACAGCCTTGGCCTGAAGCGCGTCGGCGACACAACAGTCCAGCCCGACAACGCTGCAACCACCGGCAAAATCAATACGATTGTGCATATGGTGCAGGTCGTAAAAGCGTAAAAAGCAAGGAGGTGCAACGCACAATGATGCTTCAAGAATTACACCCCTCTGAGGGTGCGGCAAAAGCGGCCAAACGCAAGGGCCGCGGCGCAGGAAGCGGCAACGGCAAAACAGCCGGCTACGGCCACAAAGGTCAGAAAGCCCGTTCCGGTGCGAAAAAGGCCGGGTTTGAAGGCGGTCAGATGCCTTTACAGCGCCGCCTGCCCAAGCGCGGATTCAACAATATTTTTGCAACCGTTTATGCTACTGTTAAGCTGAGCGACCTTGAAAAATTCGAGGACGGCGCTACAGTGGACGCAGCAGCCCTGATTGAAAAAGGTATGATCAAGAAGGAAATGGACGGTGTCAAGGTTCTCGGCAACGGCACGCTGACCAAAAAGCTGACCGTGAAACTCGCCGCATATACAGCCACTGCAAAGCAGGGCATTGAGACGGCAGGCGGAAAGGCCGAGGTGATCTAAGGTGTTTGAGACGTTCCGTAACGCATGGAAGATTGACGAGCTGCGCAAAAAGCTCCTTTTCACGCTGTTTGTTATCGTCATTTTCCGTTTGGGCTGCGCAATTCCTGTGCCGTTCATTTCGGGCGGTGCTTTGAAAGCCCTTGTGGAGCAGAGCGGCAGTCTGCTCGGCTACATTGATATGCTGACAGGCGGTTCTTTTGCAAGAGCCACCCTGTTCGCGCTCAGTGTCACGCCGTACATCAACGCTTCCATTATCATTCAACTGCTCACAGTTGCCATTCCGGCGCTGGAGCGGATGAGCAAGGAAGGCGAAGATGGGCGCCGTAAAATCACCCGCATCACCCGTTACGTGGGCGCGGGCATTGGTCTGGCGCTGTCTGTTGGATACTACTTCCTGCTGCGCGGCCAGAATATGCTCACCTACACCACCGGATTTTCCGGCGTGTTTGCCGCCATCGTCATCATCTTCGCGTTTGCCGCCGGTTCTATGTTAATTCAGTGGATGGGCGAGCAGATTGACGTAAAGGGCATCGGCAACGGCATTTCTATTTTGATTTTTGCCGGTATTATCAGCCGCTGGTCCAGCATTCTCACCACGGTGGTCGACCACATCAAGATGGCGATGGCCGGAGAGACACAGTATTTCTTCCTTATTCCGCTGGTAGCGATTCTGTCTGTTGCCATTGTGTTTCTGGTCGTTATCCTCAACGCCGCCGAGCGCCGCATTCCGGTGCAGTACGCAAAGCGCGTTGTGGGCCGCAAAATGTACGGCGGTCAGAATACACATATCCCCATCAAGGTGAATATGAGCGGCGTTATGCCTGTCATCTTTGCCTCGGCACTGATTTCGATTCCCGGCACCATCGGCAACCTGTTTTTCCCGACGCTGTCTGCGGAGGCGCACCCGTTCTGGACTGCGTTCTTCCATATGTTCAGCACAACAGGCTGGGCTTATGCGGGAATTTATCTGCTTTTGATTATCGCATTCAACTATTTCTACGTTGCCATTCAGTACAATCCCGTGGAAATTGCGAATAATCTGCGCAACAACAACGGCACGGTTCCGGGCTATCGTCCGGGGAAGCCTACCAGTGATTTCATCACGAAATGCCTTGGCAAAATCACCTTTATCGGTGCTGCGTTCCTTGGCATTGTGGCAATCGCGCCGATCCTGTTCAGCATGGTTTCCAAGATGAACATCTCGCTGGGCGGCACAAGCTTGCTCATCGTGGTCGGCGTGGCGCTTGACACCAGCCGCAGCTTGGAATCTTATATGCTGATGCGTCATCACAAAGGCTTTCTTGAGTAAAGCGCAATAGAAAGGGGAAAGGGCATATGAACTTGATCCTTCTGGGCGCTCCGGGCGCCGGCAAAGGTACACAGGCGGAGGTCATCTGCGAAAAGCTGGATATCCCCGCCATAAGCACAGGCAATATTCTTCGCGAAGCCATTAAAAACGGAACGGAGATGGGCCTTGCCGCAAAGCAATATATTGATGCGGGCGCCCTTGTTCCCGATGACGTTATCATTCGCATTATCAAAGAGCGCCTCACGGAGGACGACTGCAAAAACGGCTTTATTCTGGACGGCGTGCCGCGCACAGTGGCGCAGGCCGCCGCGCTGGAAAGCATGGGCGTAGCAATTGACAAGGTGGTTGATATTGAAGTGCTTGACGATGTTATCGTCAAGCGTCTCTCCGGCCGCCGCGTCTGCTCTGCCTGCGGCACCAGCTATCATCTGCAATATAAGCCAAGCAGAATGCCCAACGTGTGTGACCGATGCTCCGGCCAGCTGATTGTCCGCAAGGACGATGAGCCTGCCACGATTATCGAGCGTCTCAAAACCTATCATGAGCAAACCGAGCCTCTTGTGGATTTCTACAAGCAGCGCGGCAAGCTGGTGGTGGTGCAAGGGCAGGAGGAAGTGGCTGATACCACAAAGCTCTTGTTCGAAAAACTGGGGGTCTGATTTTTGATACAGCTTAAAACAGCAAAAGAAATTGAGACAATGCGTTTGTCCTGCCAGATTTCGGCGGAGGCGCTGCGTCTTGCAGGGGAAGCTGTGAGGCCGGGTATCACGACTGCTCAGATTGATAAAATTGTTTACGATTATATCGTCAGTCAGGGCGCGAAGCCCAACTTTAAGGGGCTTGGCGGCTTTCCGGGCAGTGCGTGCATCTCGGTCAACGACACCGTGATTCACGGCATTCCCTCCCATGCCATCGTGCTCCACGAGGGCGATATTGTCAGCATCGATACAGGCGCTGTCATCCATGGCTTTAACGGGGATAATGCCGCAACGTTTGCGTGCGGCAAAATTTCCGAAACGGCACAGCACCTTATGGACGTCACCCGTGAAGCGCGGGACCGGGGAATCGCGGCTGCACAGCCGGGAAACCGCGTGGGCGACATCGGGGCTGCGGTGCAGCAGTTTGTAGAGAGCGAAGGCTTTTCAGTGGTTCGCAGCTTTGTGGGCCACGGCGTTGGACGTGAATTGCACGAGGACCCGGAGGTGCCAAATTATGGCACGGCAGGGCACGGGCAAAGGCTGGTTGCGGGCATGGTGCTTGCCATTGAGCCGATGGTCAACGAGAAAAGCTGTGTCGTAAAAACCATGTCCGATGGATGGACGACCAAAACCACAGACGGCGGGCTGTCGGCTCACTTTGAGCACACGCTTGCCATCACCGCAAAAGGGCCGGTCATCCTCACACAATGCCGCGATGCAGCGGCGACGTCGCAACCTTAGGAGGGTAGAAGCTTGTCCAAAGAAGACGTAATTGAAGTAGAAGGTGTCGTAGTCGAGGCAATGCCCAACGCCATGTTTCTTGTAGAAATTCAGGGTGGACACCGACTGCTGGCACATATCTCCGGCAAGCTGCGCATGAACTTCATCCGCATTTTGCCCGGGGACAAAGTCACACTTGAGATGAGCCCCTACGATTTGACGAAGGGCCGCATCACATGGCGTACCAAATGAGCGCCACGCTTTAAAGGAGGTTACTGACATGAAGGTGAAACCTTCCGTAAAACCCATCTGTGAAAAATGCAAGGTTATTAAGCGCAAGGGCCGCGTGATGGTCATCTGTGCTAACCCGAAGCACAAACAGCGTCAGGGCTAAGCCGTTTTCGCTTTGCCCGGATGGTTTGAAACACAGGAATTAAAAAAACAGGCCGCGGTGCGGGAAGTATCCCGCCGGCGCTGCGGCGCACCGAAGGGGATAAATAAATCAGGAGGTGCTATACCATGGCACGTATCGCCGGAGTTGACTTGCCGAAAGAAAAGCGAGTTGAAGTTGGCCTCACCTATATTTTTGGCATTGGTAACAGCGCCGCGCAGGAAATTCTTGCTGCGACGAAAATCAATCCCGATACCAGGGTGAAAGATTTGACCCAAGACGACGAAGCGCTTATCCGTGACTACATTGATAAAAACTTCACTGTTGAGGGCGATTTGCGCCGCAATGTCGCGCTGGATATTAAACGTCTTGTTGAAATTCAGTGCTATCGCGGCACGCGTCACCGCAAAGGCCTGCCCGTTCGCGGTCAGCGTTCCAAAACGAACGCTCGCACACGCAAAGGCCCGAAGCGCACAGTCGCCAACAAAAAGAAATAATCCGTAAAAGGAGGACAAGTAGATGGCAACCAAAGCTGCCCCTAAAAAAGGCGCCGTGCGTACAAAACGTCGCGAGCGCAAAAATATTGAGCGTGGCTGCGCACATATCCAAAGCACGTTCAACAACACAATCGTTACCATTACCGATGTGCAGGGCAATGCTGTGTCTTGGTCAAGCGCCGGGGGCCTAGGCTTCCGCGGCAGCCGCAAGAGCACACCTTACGCAGCACAGACGGCCGCCGAGACTGCAGCCAAGGCCGCAATGGAGCATGGCATGAAGTCGGTTGAGGTATTTGTTAAAGGCCCCGGATCCGGACGTGAAGCCGCGATTCGCGCTTTACAGGCGACAGGCCTGGAGGTAAATATGATCAAGGACGTTACCCCCATTCCCCACAACGGCTGCCGCCCGCCAAAGCGCCGCCGCATCTGAGAATTAAGGAGGATTATACACAATGGCAAGATATACAGGCGCAGTATGCCGCCAGTGCCGTCGTGAGAACCAGAAGCTCTTTCTGAAGGGCGAGCGCTGCTTCTCTGACAAATGTGCACTTGCGCGCCGCAGCTTTGTTCCCGGTCAGCACGGCCAGAATCAGGCCCGCAAAAAAGTGTCCGAGTACGGCCTGCAGCTTCGCGCAAAACAGAAAGCAAAACGCTATTATGGCGTTCTGGAAAGCCAGTTTGCCCACTACTTTGAGCTCGGAGAGCGCAAGGCAGGCATCACGGGCGAAAATCTGCTTCGGATCCTTGAAAGCAGACTTGATAACGTAGTTTATCGTGCAGGCTTTGCCATGAGCCGCAAAGAGGCGCGTCAGCTTGTGCTGCACCGCCATTTTACTGTGAACGGCGGGATTGTCAATATCGCGTCCTACATGGTAAAAGAGGGCGATAAAATCGCCGTGCGCACCACAGATTGTGGCAAGCTGAAAGAGTGCATCGAAAAGAACAGCGCTCGTCCTGTCCCCGCGTGGATGACAAAAGACGCCGAGAAGATGACCGTGACCGTGACTCGTTTGCCAGAGCGCTCCGACATCGATTTCGACATCGAAGAGCACCTCATCGTTGAGCTGTACTCCAAATAATGATCCCTTGCAACGCATGCGAACACACTGGCAAATCTTTTGTTTGCCGCATTAAGGAGGGTATTTAAATGATGGAGATCGAGAGACCCAAGATCGAGACAGCCAGCCTTTCCGCAGACGGTCGATACGGCAAGTTTGTGGTAGAGCCGCTGGAGCGCGGTTTCGGGACCACCCTTGGCAACAGCTTACGGCGTGTACTACTCTCCAGCCTGCCCGGCGTTGCTGTGACCAGTATTAAAATCGATGGCGTTGTCCATGAATTTTCGACCGTTGAGGGCGTAAAGGAAGACGTGACCGAGCTTGTGCTGAACATCAAGGGCATCACCGCAAAACTGTATACCGACGAGCCTAAATCCGTGCGCATTGAAGCAACGGAGGAGGGCGAGGTGACCGCAGGCAGTATTCAGCAGGACGCTGAAATCGAAATCCTAAACCCCGACTGGCATCTTGCCTCTCTTGCCGCGGGCGGAAAGCTCATCATGGAGCTTACGTTTGACAAGGGACGCGGCTATGTGCCGGCGGAGCGCAATAAACAGGCAGCGGAACTGGCTTCCCTGGGCTCTTTGCCCGTGGACAGCATCTACACTCCGGTGCTGAAAGTGAACTACACGGTAGAAAACACCCGCGTGGGCCAGATTACAGACTACGACAAGCTCAGTATCGAGGTCTGGACAGACGGAACCCTCAACGCCAAAGAGGCTGTCAGCCTTGCGGCGCGCATCATGATTGAGCATCTGAACCTCTTTGTGACACTGTCGCAAGAGGCGATGAACACTGAAATCATGGTGGAAAAAGACGACAAGGGCAAGGAAAAAGCACTGGAGACGACCATCGAGGAGCTTGACCTCTCCGTGCGTTCCTTTAACTGCCTGAAGCGTGCCGGGATTAACACCGTGGAAGATCTGATCAACAAATCCGAAGACGAGATGATGAAGGTGCGCAACCTCGGCCGCAAAAGCCTTGAGGAAGTCATCGCAAAACTGGAATCGCTCGGCTTCAATCTGACCAAAGACGACGAGTAAACGGAAAAGGAGTGAAATGGTATGCCCGGTACAAGAAAACTCGGCAGAGCCAGTGACAACCGCAAGGCGATGTTGCGCGCCATGGTGACTTTCCTGCTGGAAAGCGGAAAGATCGAAACCACCGTGACACGCGCCAAAGAAGTGCGCGCCATGACGGAGAAAATGATTACTCTTGGTAAACGCGACGACTTGCACGCAAAACGTCAGGTCTTTTCCTTCATCACGAAAGAGACCGTTGCCAAAAAGGTAATTGACGAAATTGGCCCGAAGTACACAGATCGCGACGGCGGCTATACCCGTATTATCAAGACGGGTGCGCGCCGCGGTGACGCTGCGGAAATGGCAATCATCGAACTGGTTTAAGCAAGATACTGCCGGAGAATCCGGCTTTGAAGATGGCTGTTGTAAAACAGCTCAAAACAGGCAGAGATTAGCACCTTTTACGGTGCTAAACTCTGCCTGTTTTTGGTGAATGATAACGGCCTCCTATGCAATGATAGCGGGAATGGGGATTCAACTGGTTGTAACATTGATTTATTTGATTGTGTTCTTTAATACAAACACGGGCTGGCACGCCCAAAACAATAGAGAGTAAAACGCTGGGGGCGGACAAAGGCTTGGACTGTTGCGGCTTCATTCATTGTTAGAATGGTAATCACCCTTGAATAAAACCGCATATAACAAAGAAGATGTGATAGGCCGTACCCTTTCGGCCCGCGCGCATCTTAGGAATGTATGGTTCCGGCAACGCCTTGAAGGGTGCACCGATCACTTTTTTAGCGCAGATGAACGCAGCGCCCGAAGGACGCGGTATGAAATTTTCCAAAGATCTTGCACTTTACTGCTTCTCCTGAAGGATTTCGCCGCAATGCCGTCTATTGCTGCGGCTTTTTTGCGTTCAGTGGCATATAGCTTGCCTGAACACGCGCAACCTTTTGCACCGGAATCCAGACGAGCAGCGCAAGATAGTAATCCACCATGCCATGAATCAGCGTGCCACCGACGACAAGCACAAGGATTGTATACCAGAATCCCGTGTTGTAGGTTGCACCGCCAAACCAGAACAGCATCACAACGATGGCTTCGCATACCGCATGCACAGCATTTACCGCAAGACCAAATAAAAACACGCCTCTGCCTTTTTCCATGATGCGCGAGCTTTTTGCAAGCCAGATCGCACCTAGCAGCACAAAGACAAGCTGCGAGCCGGCACGCAGCACAACCACGGGCGGAAAGCCCGCCAGCACAAAACCCAGCGTTGTGCCCACGGCGACAGTTGCGCCGACAGCAGGCGAGACAAACATCGCCAAAAACAGCGCCACGTGACTTGCCAGCGTAAAGCTCATAGGGCCAAACTGCAGCTTTACGGGCGACAGCATTGGAATGAGAATGCCCACCGCGCACAACAATGCCGCAATACACATGCGCTGAATCCGAATATTATTTTTCACCATTTTAAAAATTCCCCTCTTGCATCCTTATGAATCAATACCCCCGCCCGTTTGCACGGCGGGGGTATCGTTTGCTATCAATCCCAGCGTTTTTTATTCCGGCTTTTTCGGCGTTTCCTCTGCGGGGTCAACCGATTTTTCGGCTGCGGCAGTGATATCGTCGGCAGTGGCATCAACCGCGTCATCAAACTTTTCAGTCACGCCGGCCACAGTTTCTTTTACCTGATCAACGACCTCATTTGCCTTGTCCTTCACCTTATCAACAACACCCGGTGCTTCTTCCTGCACCTTTCCGACCACGGCCTTGCCCGCATCGGCAAGCGCCTTGCCCGCACTGGTAAGAGCATCAACCAAATCGTCGGTATCCACGCCCGCTTTTTCAGCGGTTGCCTTTACGGCAGCCTTGGCATCATCCAATACATCGTTGGCAGCCTTCTTCACATCGCTCAAAATATCAGATGACGCAGCTTCTGCGTTCTGGGCAGGCTCGCCGGTCGCTGCACTCTGGGCGGCGACCTCTTTGTTTTCCTCATACTTCTGTGCTACTTTTACAGCGGCAGCAGTTGCGCCGGCCGCAGCACCAAGGCCGAACAGTTTTGCAAAAAATCCCATAGATATCGCTCCTTTTCGCTTGTGGGCCAAATTTCCAAAAGCACACGCCGTGCGGCGTATTCTTTTTCTGATAGTTCCATTATAGCGGGGTTTTAACGGATTGCCAAGTGTTTGCGCAAAAAAAGTGTCCTTTTTGACCGACCCGTCCAATGCGGCAATAAAACGCACGTGTAAAACCGCGTTTTGCACGCACTGTATCATTTCCAGCGAAGTGCGCGCTGCGCACGGTAGATAAGATAACGCAGCACATCCGCAATCAGCCACAGCTCAATCAACGCATAATGCGGCAGATTTTTAAAGTGAAATTGCGGCTTTTGCACCTTCGGCATTGCCTTGAACGCTTCACGCGCACCTTTTAAATACGGTGTCCAGAATCCGCGCAAACCAAACACCAATATCTTCAGCAGATATCCCAGCGCCAGCGGAATAAAATTAAACACAAACATCAAAAGCGGCATGTTTTTGTAGGGAAGTAAAATACTGTTGCGACCACTCTGCACGCTTTTAAATTCGTTGTACCGCACCGCGCCCGTTGTCGCGCCGCAAATATGGTAGCACCTTGCCGCCGGACAATACAAATTCTTGTATCCCAGCGAGTTTGCGCGCCACGAAATGTCTACATCTTCAAAATAGGCAAAGAACAGCTCATCAAACAGGCCGATTTTATCCAGAATGCTCTTGCGATACAGGCTTGCGCCGCCGCACGCTGAAAAAATGCGTTTCTGTTTTGTGTAGCGCCGCCAATACATGCCGTCGCCGCGCTTGCACGCCCAGCCGAACAGCGTGACGTAATCGCCTGCGTCATCGCAGATATCGCGTTCAAAATGACGAATCATCAAGCTTTGCACGGCAAAAATACGTGCATCTGTCTCTGCAACGGCAAGGAGCTGCGCAAGCCAGTCCTGCTCTGCAAAGGCATCATTGTTAAAAAGCACCACATATTCTCCCTGCGCAATGCGAATCCCCGCATTGACGGCGGCAGAAAAGCCTGTATTCTCACTATTTTTTAGGAGTGTGTAGCGCGCGCGTCCCACATAGCTCTCCGCTATGGCAAGACTTTCGTCCGTGGAGGCATTATCCACCACAATCAACTCAAAATCCGGTTCGGTCTGCGCCCATATGCTCTCAATAGAATCACGCAGCCACCCTGCTCCATTTAAGTTCGGGATGATAATTGTCGCTTTCAATCGTTTGCCCTCCGTGTTATAATAACTGCATTCAGCACTGTAGCAACGCTGGTTTCGCACGTTCCTGTGTGAAACCGGCAATAAAATTATATCATGCGGAGGATTACCATGCAAACGATTCGAGACACAAAATTGTTTTTACTGGACATGGACGGCACTTTTTATCTTGGCGATACGCTATTGCCCGGTGCGCGTGCATTTTTGCAGGCCTGTGAAGATAAGCAGATAGCCTATACATTTCTGACCAATAACTCCTCGCGCAGCAAGACCGATTACCTCGCAAAGCTTGCACATCTCGGCGTATCTGTGACCGAGCGCGAGATGTTCACCAGCGGGGATGCAACGCTTTTATATCTTGCGGAACATTGCTTCGACCGGAATATTCTGCTGATTGGCACGCCCAGCTTGGAGGCACAGTTTTCTGCCGCCGGCTATATCGTCCGCGCTGATGCTCCGCAAGCTGTCGTGCTGGGCTTTGACACCACACTCACCTACGAAAAGCTGACGGCACTGTGCAATGCCGTGCGTGCGGGACTGCCCTATATTGCAACGCATCCGGATTTCAACTGTCCTGTTCCGGGCGGATTTATTCCTGATATCGGTGCGGTCATCGCATTTGTCAAGGCCAGCACAGGACGTGAACCGGATGCTGTGATTGGCAAGCCAAACAGATTTATTGCACAGGCCGCCGCGCAGCGCTTTGGCGTACCGCTTTCGCAAGTGTGCATGGTGGGCGACCGGCTTTATACGGACATCGCACTCGGCACATGCGGCTGCATGACCGCACTTGTGCTGTGCGGCGAGAGCACACGCACGGATCTTGCCGCCAGCGGGCTTGTGCCCACAGTGGTATGCGCGGATTTATCGGCGCTGCGTGCGTTGCTGTGACCTCTGCGCCCGACACGCTGTAATGAAACCGGATATTAGGCGGTGCAGCCTGCTTTTTGAGCGGCTGCACTGCTTTTTCTGCTTTTTTGTAGGAGTGCATCATCGTCTGCACCGCGCGGAACGACACACAGCAAATCGCGAAATGCTGTGCAGGCTGCCAGGAAAAGGTCACAAAGCATTAGGCGGTCAATTCGTTTGTCCCGCCCACAAGCTCTGCCTGCAAGGATGGCGGCATACGGCGCAGTTCCTCGCGAACCTCCAGCATGTTTTCCCAGTAGCGCTTTGGCATATGTGTCATGCGGCATTTCGGGTTTTCGCGCGCGGCAATGGAAATTGTTTGATAAAAGCGCTGCCACAGCGCGCGGTATTGCGCTTCTGTCTCACTGACCGCAGGCATTTCCAAAGAGGTCAGTGCTATAATATCAGCCAGACCGTTTTGGTAGACAAGCGCCGCATGGTGTACGGTATCATAAACAAGAAAATCCTCACAGGCGTAGCGTGTGCAGAAGTGCTCCTTTAAAAACGGAAGCACATAATTTTTCGGAGAAATATGCGCTACAAGTGCACCCTCAAAATCAGAAAAGCGCAAAAAACCCAGCAGCAGATGCACCTCATTCTTCAGTGCCAGTTGTGCCGTCAGCATCGGCGTGACCACCGGATGAGACAGCAGATGCATCGTCTGCATTCCGTGCCGATAGCCAAACAATAAAAAACGCAGAATTTTCATTTCCTTATCGCGCGCGCAGGAAAGAAACACCGTCTGCACCAGCTCTGCCGCCGTGCTGCCCAACTTTTTGGGCAGTGACTGATATACGCGCATTGCCTTGTCCGGCTCGGTCACAATGCACCGCTGCGGAAACAGTGAGGCCTCCGCCGTGTCCTGTGCCACAATATCCGCAGGAATTTCGCGCCGATACACGCTCTCGAACACGCAGCACAGCATCCCTTCAAAGGTTCCGTCATATAAATATTCTACATTTGTGCAGTCAGACATGATACCGCCTCCTCCTCCATTGCTTTTGCCGCCAGACGCACCGGAAGCCCGCCCTCCGCCAGCGCTTGAATTGTCGGCGCGGCAAATAGGCTCAGCTGCTCGTTGCCCGCGCTGAACGCCTGCGGGTCCAAAAGTGCGCGCACTGTTGTCTCACGGGTAGCAGCCGCCGCGCGCATAAAACCGCGGCAGAGAATAAAGTATTGTGCACGCTTCAGCACCACACCGACACGCTTTAAATCGTCCAGCCCCAATGCGGTATGCTGCCGCGCTGTGCGAATGCGCATGGCACTGCGCGGCCCGATGCCCGGCACGCGCAGCAGCATTTCATAGCTGCACGTATTGATATCCACAGGAAACAGCTGCATATTATGGATGGCCCAATTGCATTTCGGGTCAAGGTAAGGATTGAAATCCTGATTTTTTTCATCAAGAATCTCATCTGCGGTGAAATGATAAAAGCGCAACAGCCAGTCGGCTTGATACAGCCTGTGCTCACGCAGCAAGGGCGGCTTTGTGTTAAGCGACGGCAGCAGCGCATTTTCCGCCACGGGGATATAAGCGGAAAAAAAGACGCGTTTTAAATTGTATTTATGATATAACCCCTCTGTCAAACGCAAAATCTGAAAATCCGTTTCAGGCGTGGCACCGATAATCATCTGTGTGCTCTGTCCCGCCGGCGCAAATGCCCGCGCATTTTTATACTGGACTAGCTCCGTCTTGCTTTGCTGCACACGGCTGCTGATTTGCTGCATCGGCCTTAGAATGGCCTGCCGCGTCTTATCCGGTGCGAGCAGTGTGAGGCTCCGCTCGGTAGGCAATTCAATGTTGACACTCAATCTGTCGGCAAGCTGCCCCAGACGCACAACAAGTGCGGGGTCCGCGCCGGGAATCGTTTTTGCGTGAATATAACCGCGAAAATGATATTCCCCACGCAACAGCGCCAATACTTCTGTCATCTGCTCCATTGTATGATCCGGACTGCGGATGACTGCACTTGACAAAAACAAGCCTTCAATGTAATTGCGGCGGTAAAATCCAATTGTTAATTCCGCCAATTCACGTGGCGTAAACGCCGCGCGCGGCACGTCATTTGATGTGCGATTCACACAGTATTTACAATCGTAGACACAGACATTGCTCATCAATACCTTCAGCAAACTGACGCAGCGGCCGTCCGCCGAAAACGCGTGACAGATGCCTGCGGGCACAGCGCTGCCCAAGCCGCTTTTGTCACCGGCTCTGTCTGCGCCGCTGGAGGTGCAGGCGACATCATACTTTGCACTATCTGTCAAAATTGTCAGCTTTTCCATGATATCCGTCGCAAGTCATCTCCTCCGCCGTTTTCATTGATGATGGGAATAGAAAACCAGGGGCATGACCCTCATCATGTCCGCACAGGCTGCTTTGTTGTTTTTTATAATAGCAACTTAAACTTTTGATCGCTTAG
>JAVXUG010000024.1:0-29871 GCA_036642215.1 Ruthenibacterium sp. | reverse complement strand
GGACGAATTTTGGGTGAAAAGACGAATGCATGGAGTTTTCAAACATGCCCTAGCTGAACAGCCGTACCAGCGGCGCAATTGCCGTTTGCAAATCCTTGACAGCCTGATTCAGCCCCTCTATATCAAGGGTTTTCAAGCTGTCCTGTGCGGTGATTGTCAATTGATTTAAGTCGCTTGCAAGCTCTTGCCAGTCCACCGCAGAAAGCTGCTGCGCCAGCTGCTGTGCCTGTGTAATTGCCGTGTCGATGCGCGGCACCAGCAGCACCGCGCTGATGAGCACCACAATAAAAATACCGAGACATGCCACCGCGCACGCGCGCTGCCAGAAAAGCTGCTTTTTTAACAGAGTCTGCTGTTCATCCATGGCTGTATCCTCCCCTTGCGTTTGTAGCGATTGTTTTTCCGCCTCACGGCGGCACCTCTTGCATGGCTTATATTATAACATAGTCCGCTGCGATTTTCGACTGTTTCCGCTTAAAACGAAAGAAATATCCCGGACAAATCGCCGCCGGACAGCGCCGCTGACAGACGGGGATACAGCGCCTGCGCGCTCTGTGCTACATAGGCCGTACCGAACGCGTCCTCTATTCCCACGCTGCGGCAAAGGCGGCGCGCTCCATCCTCCAGCAGACGCACCGTCTCCTCCCTCGACAGCGGCAGCAGCTTTTTTAAAAGCCTTGCGCCTTCGTCCGGCGTAATCCGCAGCGCGGCAATTTCGCCGCCGACCAGCAGCAAGCCGATCGCATTGACGATGACCGGCTCGCACAAATTGACCAAAAGGCCAACATAGTCCCGATAGCAGCTTCGGAGCAGACGCGCAAGCACCTCTGCGTCAAACCAGCGCAGAATGCGGTTTTCCGTTAAGCTGCGCCGCAAATATTCCTCCATATAGTCAGCGCCGCGCATTGTCTGCGGCACAGCGCAGCAAAGCGGATAATCTATATCACAGGGAATGCGGCAGGCAAAAAAGCGGGCATCATAGCGCTTTGAAAAGCCGCCAATGCTTTTTAGTGTGTCGTGATAGGCTGTGTTTTTGACTGCGGGCGCGCTCAAGCACGTTGCCTGCCACAGCCGCTGAACCGCCTTCCCCTTCGCCGCAAGCAGCTTTTGACCCGCCGTCAGCATTTCGTCCAAATCCGCCGTTGCCATCGTCTGCGGTGCCGCACCGCTTTCCCTCAGGACAAGCCGCAGCGTAAACAGCAAGGAGTCAAGCAGCTCCTGCGCAATTTCTGCCGGCACGGACGAGCTTTCGCCCATCGTATAGCGCCGCGTCTGCTCCGCCAGCAGCCGCCACAGCTTTTCCTGCACGGCGTACCGGTCCGCATCGGTCAGCGCACTGTCCCAAAGCGCATCGCTCTGCGTGCCGGAAAGCATTAATTCCCCTTGCGTGCTATCTTTCATCTTCATCCTCACACGCGCCGCTGTCCTGCGCGTCCTGTTCTTTTTTTCGCATCTGCGCGCTTTGCACGTCCTGCACGCTTTGCCCCGCGCGCGCACAGCGGCACAGCTCCTCCAGCGAGGTTCCGGCAAGAAAATCAAGCGAGCCTGCGGCGCTGCCGTCAAACAGAAGCTTCATAAATTCAATCAGCTCGTCGTCGGAAATGCGCTCCATCGCCTCGCTTTTATAGTAATAAAAGCTGTCTTGCAGCGCGCTGAGCGTCTCCTCGTAGATGCGCGGTGACAGATAGGGGGAATCACAAAAGGCATAGACAAGCTTTTTGAAAATACCGCCGTCAAATTCGACACGTCCCGTGTCGCGCAGCGCGTCGACGCGCCGCTCTGCCAGCGCGTGCATCTGTGTCTCCGACAGCGCAAGCCCAAACGCCCCGCTGATGTCGTTGCATTCCCGCAGCTCCTGTATCGTTGCTTGCAGCTGCATCTCTGCCACGTGCATTGCAAGCGGCGCTAAGGAAAAATTATGATTCATCGTATCCCTCCGTGCTCCTTAGTATACTCCTTTGTGCGCAGTGTACAAGGCTTGAATTTTGCGCTGTTTTGTGGTAAAATAGAGGCAACAAAAGGAGGCGGAATGATGCAAAAATTTATCCCGTTTGAAAAGCAATCCAAAAAGCAGCAGCGCGCGTGGAACGCGGCAAAGCGCGGCACATGGAGCACCGTAAACCCCGTCACCCGCACGGTGGAGAGTAAAAAAATATACAGCCAAAAAAAACTCCGTTCACAAGAGCAGCAGCGCTCGTCGAACGGAGTTTTTATTTTGTGCGCGTAAGGCGGAACCGATTTTGACCGTGCCGCAGACGCTTTTTTCAATTGATGCAAATTCCATTCAAAAGCACAAGATGCTTTGATCGCGCATCGCGCGTTTGGAATGGCATGCGCCGTCTTTTGTGCTGATCCATATGCACAAAAGCACGGCGCAGCTTCCTTGATGATGAGAACCGCCATCTTTCTGCAATCACGCCACTATATTTTTTGCGAACCGCCCGCATTTTCCGCAGACACAATATGCTGCACGCGCCCGACCTGCCCGTCCGTCAGCATCACTTTGATACCGTGCGGGTGCGTGGGGCTGTTGGTCAGCAGACGCTGCACGATGCCTCGCGTCAGCTTGCCGGTGCGCTGATCCGCTTTCAGTACAATGTCCACGGTCATGCCGGGCTTTATATTGGCTCTTGTCTGTCCGTTCATACGCTGCTCCTTTTTTGCGGCTGCGCGCTTTTGCGTCGCGGCCCTGTGTTTTTCCTGCCTTGCTGTCGGTGCCAAAACCGCTTTAGCGCTTACAGCAATTTAGCAGCACGGGATTCCCCCCTGCGCCATCTTCTTCGCTGCATGCGGTTTCTTTGTTTGCCGCGCACAGCGACAGCGATACACTGCCGTGCCCTTCCGGTGTATTTTTAATTTGGACGCGTCCGTCATGCTGCGCCGCCACCGCCGCAACAAACGACAACCCGATGCCCCTATGCACGCCGCCTTGTCCGCACTGTGCATCCTCTGTATAAAACAGCTCAAGTGCGCGGCTGAGCGCTTGCTCCGAAAAGCCTTCGCCCTCGTCCCTCACGGTAAAAACGACCTGCGGCGGCTGCCACATGACATGCACCGAAACGGTGCTGCCGGCGGGCGAATGCGCAGCGGCGTTTTCCACAAGATTCGCAACCGCGCGCCGCACGTCCCGCGCGCGCAGGGTGAGCGCAGGTATTGCCTGTGCCGTATAGCACAGCCGCACTTGCTTTACGCAGCAGATTTCCTCTGCGTCGCGTTTGATGCACGCTGCAAATTTTTCTCCGTCCAGTGTTTCCTTTTCCGGCGCTGCGGCGGACTGCCGTTCAGCGCGCGCAATCTCCGTCATGGCGCTTACATAGTCCTGTGCCGATTCCGCGCTTCGCAGCATTGCGTCCACGCAAATTTTTTGCTCGTCCGTCAGCGCGCTTTCTGCCAAAAGCTGCGCGTTGCCGCCAATGACCGTGAGCGGCGTGCGCAAATCGTGCGCAAGCGCGCTTGTCTGTGCAATGCGGCTGTGCTCCATGCTCCACTGCTCGCGCAGCGATTTTTGCAGCGCGCTTTGCAGCGCGCGCATTGAATCAAGCACCGCGTCATATTCCCGAATGCCGCTTTTGGAAAATGCGCGCTGCAAATCGCCGGACGCAAGCTGCGCCGCCGCGCCGGACAGCACTTGCAGCCGCGTTTTAAAAATGCGGACATAATGCCAGAGAATGCCGCCTGTTGACAGAATAAGAAAAAGCACAAGCAAAACAAGAAAGGTCGGTTCAATGCCCGGCAGCGCCGCACGCAGGGCTTTGCTTGCATACACTGCCGTGATTTTATATTGCAACACGCAGGTGCCCTGCCGCAGCGGCGCAGACACATGATACCGCGACATCCCGTTCATTCCGGCGGTAAAATATCGCTCTGCATCGCGCAGCGCCGCACCCGTGAGCGAGGTTTGCGTCAGCGCCCCGCCGGCATCAAACAGTGCATAGCCGCACATCTCCGGCACAAGCGCGCGCTCAAACGCTCCGTTTTCCGTCAGTGCGCGCTGTGCCTGCTTTGCCTGCTGCTCTGCCGTATTTGCCGGCAGCACCGCACCGGAGTTCATCAGTGCTATCAGGCACAGCCACCACAGTGCAGCAACGACGAGTACCGCCGCCAGACAAAGCACTACGCAGCGCATGACCAATGTGACCAGACTTATGCTTTTTTGTTTTGCCATTTATAGCCCATCCCCCACACTGTTTCGATTGGCGCGCAATCCGCCGCCGCCAGCTTTCCGCGGATGTTTTTGATGTGCTCCGTGATGGCGGCAAGGTCGGAATCCGTCTCGTAGCCAAAGGCCGCCTCCAGCAATTGCTCCCGCGTATACACAAGCCCCGGATGCTTTGCCAGCACCTCGCACAGCGCATATTCGCCCTTTGTCAGCGGGATTTTTTTCTGCCCGCAATAAATTTCGCGCCCCGCAAGATCAAAGCTGAGCGCCCCCGCAGAAAACCTATGGACGGGTACGCGCTGCTGCCGCCGCAGATGCGCGGCAATTCGCGCGCGCACCTCGGTCAGCTTGAACGGCTTTGTCAGATAATCGTCGCCGCCAAGCGCAAGCCCGCTTAAAATGTCCTCCTCTGCGTCCTTTGCGGTCAAAAATAAAATGGGACAGTCCGTCTCGGCGCGGATGCGCTTGCAAAGAGAAAAGCCGTCCTCGCCCGGCATCATCACGTCGAGCAAAATCAAATCCGCGCGGCGGCACACTTCGCTCGTCACCTGCGCCGCGCTTTGCAGCGCCGTAACGCTGTCCCCGTCCTTTTCCAGCGCCATCTTCAGCAAGGTGCAGATGTCCGCAGCGTCATCAACGATAAGAATATGCGCCATGCGCTTGCCCTCCTATCTGTGCAAAATCAAATACAGCCCCCACGACAGCGCAAATAAAATATAGACATGTGCGGGATAAAACCAGTAAAAAAACGACTTACTGCCGTGCCCGCGCTCTCCATTATACAGCAACATCGGGATTGCCGCAAATGCGCCCATCCACTCATACGCCTCGGTGAACATTTGCATCAGCGTAATGCCCGGCACCGTCCAAAAAACGAGAACGCCGTAAAAGAGCATTGTCGCCGCAAAAAAAGCCGCCGCCTGCACTTTGCGATGCCCGCGCAGCACATAGAGAAGCACACCCAACAGGATGTAAACCGTTCCGCCGTCCGCAATGGCGCTGTGCATGGGCAGCAGCGTGTAGTGCACAAGGCCGACCCACGGGTTAAGCGCCGGAATCAGCATGCTCGCCAGCAGTACAAGATACGGCCACGCAAGCGGCAGCAAAACAGCGGCAAGCCCTTTGCACCAATGCTTTTGCGCGCACCAGTCAAGCCCTTGCAGGATGACAAGCAGGATGACAAAGTTTGCAAAAATCTGATTTTGCGGATAAAAGCCATCCGGACGCTTCCAGCTTGACACAATAAAAATATACTGTAAAATGCCCATGCCGACGGCGATGGCGTACAGCCGCAAAAAGTACCGTCTGCGGTCATGTGTGTGAATAAAACCCTCCACCACGCAAAACAGAAACAGCGGTGCCGATAATCTGCCAAGCATGGAAAACCAGACGGGGATTTTGCCCGTGAATCCAAAAAAATAGTGAATGTGGTCGAGCACCATCAAAAAAAGCGCGAGATATTTCAGATGAAAGCCGGTCAGTCCGCCGCGCGGCTGCAATTTTGTTTGTTCCATATTGTACACTCCCTTTTTTAACTGTGCTCACAGTGTAGCAAAGAAACATAAGGAAAGCATAAGGCTGCATTTTTTCTTTTCGGCACACAGCTGCGGCGCAGTGATGCGCCGCGGCTGTACCGTGCAAGGCTGACCACACAGAAGCGCCGAGCCGCCTTTGCCGTGCGTCTGCCGCTGATGCAGAATGTGCGCAAAGACAAAAAAGGCATCTCCCCTGCGGGAGATGCCCAAAACAAAAAATTGGAAGCGCAATAAAATTCTGATCGCTGATCGTGATCATCCTTCGCCGCTCTTATTTACAATCCGCAGCGTCCGGAAAATAACAGCGAATGTTGTTCTCCGTAAAAAAATCAATCCAACTTTGGGACGGTGTCCGGTCTGTGACCACAGCGTCCACATCCTCCAAATCCCCAATATGGGCAAATGCCACCGTGTCAAACTTGCTGCTGTCCACCACCAGAATTTTTTCCTTGGCGCAGTGCAGCATGGTGCGCTTTGTCTGGGCAACGTCCTCGTTGCCGTCGGTAAAGCCGCTCTCCATCTCCACGCCCTTGCAGGAGACAAACGCTTTTTCCACATGGTACGCGCGCAGACCCTCTGACACGCGCGGGCCGATGAGTGCCAAATATCCCTCACGCAGGCTGCCGCCGGGCGAAATAATTTTCCAGCCCGGCACATCAGACAGCTCTATCATAATCTCAATGGAATTTGTGATGACGGTCAGATTTTTTTTATGCTTGATGGCTTTGGCAATAAATACCGCCGTCGTGCTGGCATCCAAAATGATATGATCGCCCGACTCCACCATGCCCTCGACCATGCCCGCTATTTTCTGCTTGCCGGAAATATTGCGCTTTTTGCGCACATTAAACGGCATATCAATATTGACGTTTTCATTGATGACGGCACCGCCATAGCTCTTTGTGGCAAAGCCATCCTTTTCCAGCTTATCAAGGTCGCGTCGGATTGTCTCCTCCGAGACGCTGTAGCGCTGGCTAAGTTCGCCGACCACAACACTTTTTTCTTCTTGCAGCCGCTCTAAAATAAGGTTTCGTCTCTCTTGCGCGAGCATATGGTTTCACCCTGTTCGGTTCAAATTTTTAAAACATGCGCCTATGATAGCACAAAAGCAAAAAACGCGCAAATTACAAAATAGACTTGCAAATCTGCGGGTCGGGCTGTGCAATGACAGAGGAATCCAGATAGGTTCCCTTGTCGCCCACGCTCGCGCGCGCTTTCTCAATGGCGGCCTGCACGGCAGCCACTTCACCCGTCAGCATTAAGTACGACTTGCCGCACATACCCTTTGCAAGACGCAGCTCAATGAGATGCACCGCCGCTGTTTTTGCGGCTACATCGGCTGCCACCACAACAGAGGCTGCGTCATAGCCCTCCAAAATACCCAGTGCCTGCACTTTTTCGATGCGCGTTGTGCCGTAAATGGCCGGAAAAATATCCGCGTGCGGGTTGCCCAGTACAAAGGTGCTGATCAGATGATCGCTGTCCGTTGTCTCTGCAATGTCAACCGCCGCTTGAATGGCGCTCAAATCGCCCTTAAACAGCGCAATATACTTGCCGGGGCAAACCGTTTGCCCCTCAATCATTTCCACGTTGGCCGCCTTCACCATTTTGTCTGCCACAGTGATGCCGGAGGAAACGGTCTTAAATTCAATCATACCAAGCGCTCTGCTCATCGTTTATCTCTCCTTATTCCGCGGCTTCGCTGCTCTCTAGAATCGCGAATTTGTCGTTAAGCTCTATCACCTTTCCGGTGACAGAGGCGTGAATGGCTACGCTCAAGCCCTCTGCGGGCTTTGCCAGCAAATCGCCGCAGCGCACCTCTGCGCCCATTTTCACAACGGGCTTTGCCGGCGCGCCGATATGCTGGCTGAATAAAATCTTGACGCGCTTTACCCGGCGCAGCGTATCATCAAGCGGAGCATCGCTCTCGTATTTTGTCAGACCGACGCGCGCTTGCAGGCGCTTTTCCGGCACCGTATGGAACGCGCGCATATACACGACAGAGTCGCTTTGCGTATCCTGCGGCACAGGCACACCCGCCGCTCTCAAGCCGTTTTTATAGTTTGTAATCAAGGTGCGCGGCGATAGGCTTTGCGGACAGGCATACAGCTCGCACACGCCGCAGCCGCTGCAATACATCGTGTTTAAAAACACGTTTGCATCCCGGAAATCGTTGTTGGCGGCCGCGCGCATAAACAGATGCGGCTGAATTGGGTGTCCAAGCAAATGGCGCGGACACATATCCGTGCAGCTCTCGCACTGGCAGCACGCGCTTGCCGCGCGCTTGAGCTGAATGGATGCGTTTGAGGTGCGGTTCAGCACAAGCTGCTGCTCCTGCGGCAGCACCAAGACAGCGTTGGTTGTTTTGGTCACGGGCTGCTTTGCACTGCCAAGATTGCCCATCATCGGCCCGCCGATTAAAAACGCGGGATCGCTTATGGTTGCGCCGCCCGCCATGGTCACAAGATCCTCTACCGCGGTTCCGATGGGAACGCGAACCGTAATCGGGTGCTGCACCGCGCCTGTCACGGTGACAAGCTTATCGGTGACGGGCACGCCCTGCTCTGTGGCGCGATAGATATTGTACATGGTCTCCACATTGAAAACCACCACGCCTGCCTCGATGGGCAGCCCGCCCGGGCGCACCACGCGGCCGGTGACCTCGTAAATTAAAATGACCTCATCGCCGGTCGGGTAGATGCTGTCAAGCAGCTCAAGGCGCATCTCCGGGAACGCCGGCAGGCACTCATGCAGCGCCTGTGTTGTGCGTTTATACTCGGACTTCGCACAGACAAACACCTGCTTTGCGCCCAGCAGCTTTGCAACGCTGTCCAGTGTGTGCAAAATCTCCGGCGTGTGCGTCTCCAGCAGCTGCTGATGAAGCTTGAGCAACGGCTCGCACTCCGCACAGTTGAGCAAAATGGTGTCGGCCTTTTCATTCAGCTTCCTATAGGTGGGAAAGCCGGCACCGCCGGCGCCCACGACACCGCTGTTTTGCAGCAGTGTGCGCAAGGTTTGCAGTTCCATATCAGTGTACTCCTAAATATAGCTTAGCGGAAGCTGTTGCAGTCGTTGTCTACAATGCCGACAATCGCTGCGTCAATAGGGGCTGTCTCTTTATCGCAGCCGATACGGGCTGCGCTGCCAAATGCGACAAGGACAAGCTCGCCCACACCCGCGCCCACGTTATCCACGGCAACCAGCTGCGCGTTATCGCGGCTCATCTGGGCAACGGGCTGGACAATCATTAGTTTGCTGCCGAGCAAGCGCTCGCTTTTGCGTGTGGAAACCACGCTTCCCATTACCTTGCCTACAATCATAGCTGCCTCCTGTTTTTTGGTTATTTCACCAGCGTGACAGTGTCGCCCGTTTTCATCTGGGCGGCATTTGCCTCGTCGGTGTCAATATGCATCTCCAGCGTAAAGCTGTTGTCCACGCGGATTTTTACCGCCGCATAGACGGTGGGGCGCGCGCCGCCAAAGCGCACAGAGACAAAATCCCCGTCCTTTACGCCAAAGCGCTGTGCGTCCGCGGGGCTCATGTGGATATGGCGCGCGGCGACAATACACCCCTCAGAGAGCGCCACTGTCCCCTTCGGGCCAATCAGCGTCAGCGCCGCGCTGCCCGCCGTGTCACCGGATTCGCGCAGAGGCGCGGCAAGGCCAAGCTTCATTGCGTCCGTGGCAGAAATTTCCACCTGCGAAGCCTTGCGCACAGGGCCAAGCACGCGCGCATTTTCTATCATTTTCATCTTAGGGCTTACAATTGTCACTGTCTCGTTGCTGGCGAATTGCCCGCCCATCAGCTCTTTTTTCTTTGTTAATTGATACCCCGCGCCAAACAGTGCTTCCACGTGCGCCTGGGTCAAGTGGATATGTCGCGCCGATACGCCCACGGGAATGCCGTCTGCGTCACCGGTGCCCTGTGCTTTTCCTAAAGCGTCTATCACAAGCTGGGTAATGTATGCAATTTCTTTTGTTTCCATGCCGACACCTGCTTTTTCATTCAGAATGTGAATTTCGGATGCATTTGATTTTTCTTAAAAAAGAAGTGCCCTGCCCGCCGTGTGGACGGACAGGGCACATGTACCTTACCGGAACATTTGCGAAAGCTTATTTCAGCTTCGGCAGAATCATTTCCACGTCGCCATGAGGACGGGGAATGACATGTGTGGCAACCAGCTCGCCCAGATGGCCTGCGCTGTTTGCACCCGCTTCCACAGCGGATTTCACTGCGCCGACATCGCCGCGCACCATAACAGTGACAAGGCCGGAACCGATTCTCTCGGTGCCAATCAGTGCGACGTTTGCTGCTTTGCACATTGCATCGGCTGCCTCGATTGCGGCAACCAAACCTCTTGTTTCAACCATACCCAATGCTTCTAAAGCCATTTTCTTTTCCTCCTTTTTGGTGATAACGGGGGCCGCGGGCTGTGCCGCAGCCGGTGCGGCAGAGACGTTCTCTGCCGGTTTTACGGAGACCTTCTCCGCCGATAAAGCAGGAACCTTTCCCGCCGGTTTACTGTTCTCATGCTGTGCCATGTTATTCCCAGCCTTTCTCTACATAAAACGGCTAGCGCTTTTTTGTACGAGGCGTACAATTTCCGCATGGGGATTGGCAAGCACGCCGCTTGCAACGGGCTTTTTCAATGCGTGTTCTTTTGCGGCCTCAACAGCCTGTGCCACGTCCGAAACATCGCCCTCTACCACCAGCGTAACCAAACGCCCGCCAAGCTTTCGCTCCCATGTGGCCAAGGTGACATTTGCGGCCTTGCACATAATGTCAAGCGCGTCCGTTGCAGCAACAACGCCCTGAATTTCAATAAAGCCGTAGGATTTACCCATGTGTACATACCTCTGGTAAATTTATTTAATGGTGGGCAGAATTTTCTCAACATCGTTGTGCGGACGGGGAATGACGTGGGTTGCAACCAGCTCGCCCAGCTTGCCCGCAGCGGCTGCGCCGCTCTCGACGGCTGCTTTGACAGCGCCGACATCGCCGCGCACCATGACGGTGACAAGGCCGGAGCCGATTTTTTCTGTGCCGATTAAAGTGACCTCTGCTGCCTTTGTCATCGCGTCTGCTGCTTCAATTGCTGCGGTCAAGCCGCGTGTTTCGATCATGCCCAATGCTTCCTGTGCCATGTTGTTGTCCTCCAATATTTTTGTTTTGTTTTCGTTTCGGTTTCTTGTTTTGGAATGAAAAGCGTCTGCGCGTTTTCAGCTTTTGTCAAACGCGCTCAGCTTTAACATCTTTTCAGTATCCTCGGTGGGATGTGCGATGATGTGCTTTTGCACAATGCCGGTCGTGTTCTGTGCCACCGTCTCGGCGGCGGCCATTGCAGCCTCCACATCCGAGATGCTGCCGCGAAATTTAATCGTTACCAGCAGCGGCACCGGCAGAGCATCGGCGTTTCCGGGCTTGTTTTTATCAAAATTTTCAAGCCGGACATTGGCTGCCTTGCAGCCGGCATCCGCCGCCAAAAAGGCACACACAAGGCCGAAAACCTCTAAAATCCCTACAGCCTCCAGCATATTGTGTCTCCTCTCGAACCTTTAAATTATTTGTTGATGATTGCAATTTTAAGGCCGGTCATTGCCAGATTGGTCTTGAGCGCCTCGTTGATTTGCTCGAGCGGGAAGGTATCCGTAATCAGCTTTTTCATCGGCAGACCAATGCGCGCTGCGCTGCGCAGGAAATCGAATGTGGTCACGTAGTCACGCAGCGTATACACCCAAGAGCCGACCAGCGTAATTTCCTTTTTGCAAAGGTCGAAGTGCGGGTTGATGGTCGCGTCGCCGCCGTTGATGAAGAAGCCAAGCTCGCACAAACCGCCGCCGTTGCGGATGAATTTATAGATGTTTGCGTGCGCCATCGGGGAGCCTGTGCACTGGAACGCAAAGTCGGAAAGGTGACCGCCAAAGCTTGCTTCCACCGCGCCCGCCAATGCTTCAATGCCCTTGTGCTCGGTAAAGTTTACGGTTTGGGTCGCGCCCATTTCCTTTGCGAAGGCAAGGCGCATTTCGTTGCCGTCCACCGCGGTGATGTTCAAAACGCCCATCGTGCGCAGAATGGCGATGCAGATCAGTCCGATGGGGCCGCAGCCCTGCACGGTGACGCGGCTGTTAAAGCGCAGAATGCCGGTTGTCTTTGCGCGCTCCACGGCATGAATCAAAACCGCACACGGCTCAATGAGCACGCGCGAGGAGAGATCAAGGTCGCTTACGTTGAAGACAGAGGAGCCGCCGCGAATCAAAATGTAATCCGAGAACCAACCGTTTAAGTGGATATTGTCGTCCGGCAGCAGACCGTAAACATCCGCGCCGCCAACGTTTTGCTTGTTCAAATCGAACATTGTGATGTCGGGATTATCCGGGAAAATCATGCTGGTGACAACCTTGTCGCCCAAATGCAAATCCTTGCCGGTGCTGTCCTTTTTCACGTTTTTGCCCATCTTGACGATTGCGCCGGTGCCCTCGTGACCCAGCACGATGGGAATCAGGCCGAACGGGTCATTTTTGAACTCGTGCGCGTCTGTGCCGCACACGCCGCAGCCCTCTACCTTGACGAGCATTTCATCGTCGCCAATCTCGGGAATGGGATATTCCTGAATTTCAAAGTGCTCTTTCTGTGTGAGCATTGCGACATGCGCCGTTTTGGGAACGGGGCCGACGCTTGCCGACGCTGCGGCAGACGAGCCGGACATATCCGCAAGCACCTGCTTTACAATTTGCTCCAGATTGATGTTGTTCATATCCATTTTGCGTTTTCTCCTATCGAATGCACAGGCTCTCGGACATGACACAGCGGCGCTTTTTGGTAAATGCGCTCGCGCTGGTCAGCCCCTCGCCCGTGCGGCTGGCGATGGTGAAAGTGCAGAAGCCCTCGCCGCCAAACCCAAGGGCGGCATAGGACGGTGCGTTTTTCACGAGGATTGCGGTATCAATTGCTTTTGCGTAAAAAGTGATGTGGTCGATGTTTTTGGAGTGGATATGCGCGGAATGCCGGTTGCCGTGCTCAAGCCAAATGGCCTGCTCCACGCCGTCCGAAAAATCCTTTGCAACCGTCACGCCCAAAATCGGCATCATCAGCTCTGTGGTGATCAGCGGATGTTCCTTCGGGCCTTTAAAGGTAATGCAGCGCGTGCCCTCGGGAGCCGTTACGCCAATCATGCTCAGCAGCGTTTTCGCGTCGCGGCCGACGCATTTGCGGTTCAGCTTGCCGCCCGGCATTACCATGTCGGTCAGCTGCTTTTGCTGTGCTTCATCAATCACAAAGCAGCCCTGCTCGCTTGTCATGTAGTACATCAGCTCGTCGGCAATGCTCTCCACCGCGACAATTTCCTTTTCTGCAATGCAGGGCAGGTTGTTGTCAAACGTGCAGCCGTCCACAATGTCCTTGGCGGCCTTGCGCAAGTCCGCTGTCTCGTCCACAAGCGCCGGGGGATTGCCCGCGCCCGCGCCAATGCCGCGCTTGCCGGAGGAAAGAATCGCGGTGACAACACCGGGGCCGCCCGTTGCAACCAGCAGCGGAATGTCCTTGTGCTTCATCATGACCGCGCTTGCGTCCATTGTGGGATTTACCACGCTGACCGCCACGTTGTCGGGGCCGCCGGCCTCAAGCGATGCCTCGTTGACAAGGTTGATGGCAAACTGCGAGGTTTTGATGGCGGCGGGATGCGGGCAGAAAACCACGGTGTTGCCCGCGGCAATCATGCCGATAGAGTTGCATAAAATAGTCTCGCTGGGGTTTGTGCAGGGCGTGATTGCCCCGATGACACCGAACGGACCCATCTCAATCAGGGTCAGCCCCTTGTCGCCCGACCATGCGGTCGTTGTGATATCCTCGGTGCCGGGCGTATTCTCGGCCACGAGCTGGTGTTTTAAAATTTTGTGCGGCACATTGCCCATGCCGGTTTCTTCCACGCCCATGCGCGCCAGTTTTTCAGCGCTCTCGCGCGTTTTCCGGCGAATATTCGCAAGAATTTTCTCGCGCTGCTGCATCGGCATATTGCGCACCACTGCCTGCGCCTGTTTTGCGGCGGCAATGGCCTCGTTCATCTCCGGGAACACGCCGTGCTGCTTTGCGCCGACGGGCGTGCTCTCAAGGCGGGAGACAACCTCTTTGACAATGCTCTGCACCAAAGCTTCATTCATTGGCATCAGATTTCACCTCGCTGCTTACAAGCCGAGCTGAGCAATTACTTTTTTGGTAATTTCAGCGACAAGCTCGGGCGATGCCGCTTTTGCTGCGGAATTTACGCTGCCGGTGCCGTTGCTGCAAGCGCCGGTGCCGGTGCTGCAGGAGCCGCAATTGTGGCAGTTTGTGCCGCTCTTGTTCTGGCACAGATCAGCCGGGTGTTTGCCGGGCAGACCCATCTGGCGGCGAATGTCATACAGCTTCTCGATGGTTTTCTGGTCAAATTCCTTCGGGCCGCCGAGCATTTTGGATTTGTAAAGCAGCTCCGCGTAAAATTCCACGGACTCCATCTTATGGTATGCAGCCAGCAAATCGGTGCTCCAGGTCAGCGCGCCGTGGCTCTCGAGCAGAACTGCATCGTAGTACGGCAGGTACTTTTCAACAGCGTCGGGAATCTCGGAGGTGGACGGCGTGCCGTAAGCGGCGATGGGCACGCAGCCCAGCGCGATGACGGCCTCCGGCATGATGGGCTGTGTCAGAGGAATGCCCGCAATGGCAAAGCTTGTGGCAAAGGTCGGATGTGCATGTACCACAGCGCCGACATCGGGGCGCTTCTCGTAGACGCGCATATGCATTTTGATTTCAGAGGAGGGCTTAAAGCCTTTGTTCGCTTGAATCACATTGCCCTTTGCATCCACCTTGCAGATGTAATCCGGGGTCATAAAGCCCTTGGACACGCCTGTCGGGGTGCAGAGAAACTCGTTGTCATTCAGCTTGACAGAGATGTTGCCGTCGTTTGCAGCCACCATATTTCTGTCGTAGATGCGCTTGCCGATTTCGCAGATTTGCTTTTTGATTTCATACTCGTTGACCATTTTTTAATTCCTCCTATGATAAAATCGGTTGGATTTGGTTGTTTTTGTTGTTTCTATCGGTATTATACGCCCAAAAACCACGGAAGTCAACACTTTTGTCACACTTTTTGCAGCTTTTTTGCGTTTTTCGATGTGGGATTGTGCGGTGTTGCGCTTTTGCGGCGGTTTTTACGTGCGGCTGATGTCGCAGGTCTCGTAGCGCAGTGTCTGCACCGCGTAGTCGAGGATGGCGTGGATGGAAGCTTCTACCTCGGACACGGTGCCGGTCAGAATCAGCGAGCCGTTCTCGCGGCAGTCAAGATGCCCCAGTGCAACGCCCGATGCCTTGATGGCGATATCAGCCAAAATGATGGCGGTCTCTGCCGGGGTGACGGTCAAAACGCCGATGGCGGATTTTTTCGCGCCGTCCGGAAGCGTCAGCCCGATTTTTTCAAACAGCATAACATCGGGATTGGCAATGACGTGCGCAAGGGTAATTTGCTTACCGGGGACAAGCTCTTGGACTATTCTTTGTTTGCATTCTTCAATGGCCACTTGCTAACCTCCTATCTGACAGTTTAATTTTGTCGCTTGCAGCACCGTCTGCCGCAGCTGCTCCATGTGCTCCGGCTCCGGCGGGCGCAGCTCCATAAGCGTGTAATCGCGCCCAAGCTGCCCGTATTTGTCCTGCCCCAAGCGGTGATAGGGCAGTAAATGCAGCTGTGTCACGCCGGGCAGGCTCGCAGCAAAGCGCGCGATGGCCTCTATCTCCTCGGGTGTATCGTTAAAGCTCGGTACGACCGGCACGCGGATGATGAGGTTCGTCAGACCGCTGCGCGCAATCTTTTGCGCATTTTCCAGCATCAATTCATTGCTTTTTCCGGTGAAGGCGCGGTGCTTTTCGCCGTTCATGTGCTTGATGTCAAGCAGATAGGTGTCAAGATACGGCAGGATAGACGCTATCACGCCCCACTCCGCACAGCCCATGCTCTCCATGGCGGTGTTGATGTCAATTTCCTTTGCGGCGTGCAGCAAGGCGCGTGCAAAATCCGGCTGACACAGGCTCTCTCCGCCGGAAAGGGTCAGTCCGCCGCCGGAGCGGTAGTAATAGGGGCGGTCTTTTTCCACGGTTTCCATCACCTTTGCCACGCACACATCCTCGCCCACCGTGACATTTTTTCCGTCAATCCGGCGGATTTCAATGTCGGGTGACTGCGATTCAGGATTGCAGCACCAGCGGCACCGCAGCACGCAGCCCTTTAAAAAGACAATGGTGCGAATGCCCGGGCCGTCGTGGATGGAGTAGCGCTGGATGTCAAAGATGCGTCCCATCGTGTTGTGATAATCCATGCAATCTCCTTTTATTTAGAAGCCCTGCTCCGTGCGGCGGATGATGTCATCCTGCAAGGAGCGGGACAGCGTGGTAAACAGCGCGCTGTAGCCCGCGACACGCACAACGAGGTGCTTATATTTTTCGGGGTCTTTCTGTGCCTCCAGCAGGGTGTCGCGGCTGACCACGTTGAACTGCATATGCATGCCCTTCTGGTCGAAGAACGAGCGAATCAGTGCGACAAATTTGGAAAGCCCCTGTGTGCCGCTGAGTGCGGAGGGATGGAATTTTTGGTTGAACAGCGTGCCGTTGGAGGCGATGCCATGGTCAAGCTTTGCAACCGAGTTGCACGCCGCCGTCGGCCCGTGGGTGTCGCGCCCCGCCGAGGGCGAAACGCCGTCCGCCACCGGCATATGGGCAAGGCGCGCGTCCGGCGTTGCGCCGGTCTGTGCGCCGAGCGGCACATTGGCAGAAACAGGGTACAAACCCGCCTGATACTGACCGCCGCGCGGGTTGCGATAGGTTTCGACCGGCTTTGTATAGGTATAGGCAACATCGCGCGCCAGCGCGTCCACCTCCGGCAAATCGTTGCCGAATTTCGGTGCCTCGTCAATCAGCGTAAAGATGCGCTCGCACAGCGCCTTATCCTCCGGCGACAGCTCCGTGGTCAGCACGCCCTTGATAATCTGCGCAATTTCGTCCTCGGTGACTGTCCTGCCCTGCGCCTGTAACTCGCGCACAACCTGTCCCGCCGTCTCGGCGGCTGTCCTTGCGTCAAAGCCCTTGCCGTAATTGAGCGCAAGCACTTTTTTAAGCTCGCTCAGCGTGAAGGCGTGCTGCTCAAACACCAGCGTGCGAATGGCATACAGCGCATCCGCCATGTTGGCAACGCCAAAGGCCTGCGGGCCGGTAAAGTTGTAAAGTGCACCGCCCTCCTGCACCGTCTTGCCGCGCGCCATGCAGTCATCGACCATGCAGGACAAAAACGCAAGCGGGCAGCGCTGACCGTGCGCAACGTCAATCGCGTTATCGGCGTTGACAAGCAGCGAAATTTGATAGTTCATCTGCGCCTTGTACGCATCATAAAATTCATCAAAGGTGCGCATCTGTGCAATGTCGCCGGTTCGGATGCTGACCTGCTCGCCGAGCGAGATGCCGTTTGAGAACACAAGCTCCATCGGGCGGCACATATTATAGAACGCCGCGTCGTGCCAGCCGTCCGTGCGGCCCGGCACCTGCGGCTCCACACAGCCGATGATACAGTAGTCGCGCGCCTCGGCAAGCGGAATGCCGCGGTTCATCATGCTGGGGATAATCACTTCGTCGTTGTAGTAGGCCGGCAGACCGATGCCCGTGCGGGTCAAATCGGCGGCGTGCATCAGCAAATCCTGCGGCGAGCCGTTCCACACGCGGATGGACAGCGACGGCATGGGCAGAAAAACATGCTTGGATGCCGTGATGCACATAAAGGAAAGGTCGTTTGTCGCGTCAAGACCCTCTTTGCTTTGTCCGCCGACAATCAGGTTTTGGAACAGGCTGTAGCCCGCAAAGCCCTCGGCACTTGCCGCGTCGCGGCATTTGTCCAAATCGTTCAGCTTAACCCAAACGCAGTCGAGCAGCTCCTGCGCATATTCGCGCGTGATGCGCCCCGCGTCCATGTCCGCCTTATAATAAGGAAGCATGTACTGGTCAAAGCGACCCGGCGAAATGGAGTGACCGCTGCCCTCCATCTGAATGAGCTGCTGCACAAACCAAAAGCTCTGGCACGCCTCATAAAAGTTTGTCGCGCCCTTGGCCGGCACCTTGCGGCAATTTTTGGCAATCTGCTGCAATTCCGCGCGGCGCTGTGCGTCCGTGCAGATGCCGGCTTCTTTTTCCGCCAGTGCGGCATAGCGCTCCGCATAGCCAATCGCCGCCTCGCAGGTGATGCTGACCGCCTGCAAAAAGCGCGTGCGCGTGGGATAATCCGGATCGCCAAATTGACATTCCGCAAGGCGCGCACGCGCGTCGGCAAGCACGCCCTCATAGCCGATGGTCAGAATCTTATTGTAATCGACGCTCACATGTCCGATGCCGTTGTAAAAATAGTTGCCGGGCGTGAACACATTGTGCTCCATCGCCTTCAGCGTTTCGGGCGCCATCAGTGAGGTTGCCAGCTCGCTGCTGGTCTTTCCCTTCCAATAACGGTTTGCCTCGGTCAGCTCTTTTTTTGTTTTATCTGAAATATAAAACGGGTCGGCGCTGCGGGTGGCAAGCGTGTCAAACTCCGCCTCAAGCCATTCGTAAGAATATTCCGGGAAGGTCTGGCAGCCGCGCGGCGCAATTGTGCTGCTGCCGACAATCAACTCGTCCGGGCGAATCAGAATGGGGATATTTTTTAAAATGTGCGCAAATGCCTTGGCATGGCGCAGCACCACCGGCTCGTCCTCCGTCTCGCGGTAGGACTCGGTGAGGAGCATAGCGCGCGCCGATTCAACCTCCGGCATTTTTGCGTACAAATGCGCAACAAGCTTTGGAATGCGCTCGCTTTTCGGCAGCGGCTCGCTGTAATACTGCTTCATACAAACCCTCCCTGCGCATATTGCGCAAGCAAATTTTATTAATGTGGCGTTACTCTTGTGGTTTTGACCTTATTATAGCGCGCTTTCGCCATGAAGTCAACATAATCAGTAACAAAAACAAAGACTTTGTGTGGTTTTCACAGCTTTTCAATGTTGTTTTGTGTAGTTTTTCGTTTTTTCTCTCAAAACCCGTCTTGCCGCCATCCGGCAAGCTGCAAAAAGCAGCGCCGCTCTCTCCCTTTTGAAAGGAAAAAGCGGCGCTGCTTTTATAAAAAAACACGTGCAGCTTTGCGCAGCGCACCTGCTGTTCTGTTATTTTCCCTCGACGATTGCTTTTGTATCGCGCGCAATCATCAGCTCCTCATTGGTGCAGATGACAAGCGTTTTCACACGCGCGCCCTCGGCGGTCAAATCGTTCAGAGCAAGTCCGCGCTTTGCGTTTTTCTCCGCGTCAATTTTAACGCCGAGATAACCGAGTGTTTCACAGACGCTTGTGCGCACATCGCTTGCATTTTCGCCAATGCCGCCGGTGAACACAACCGCGTCCACACCGTCCATGACGGCGGCATAGCTGCCGATATATTTTTTAATCTGATAGGACAGCATTTCGCTGGCAAGCTTTGCGCGCGCATTGCCCTCCTTGACGGCGGTCTCAATGTCGCGGTTGTCGGAGGACACGCCGGAAACGCCGAGCAGACCGGATTCTTTATTGAGCAAATCGCTCATTTCAGCGCCATTTTTTCCGGTTACTTCGCACAGATAAGTAATGACACTGGGGTCAACGTCACCGCAGCGCGTGCCCATAATCAGACCAGCCAGCGGGGTAAAGCCCATCGAGGTATCCACAACCTTGCCGTGGTCAACAGCGGCAATGGACGAGCCGTTGCCCAGATGGCAGGTGATAATTTTAAGCTCGCTCATCGGCTTGCCCAGATAGGCCGCGCACTGCTCTGCCACATAGCGGTGGCTTGTGCCGTGGAAGCCGTAGCGGCGGATGGCATATTTTTCGTAATATTCATACGGAATGGCGTACATATACGCTTTTGCAGGCATGGTTGCATGGAACGTTGTATCAAACACAACCGTGTTCGGAACCTCCGCGCCAAAAACAGCCTGCGCGCTGCGCACGCCCTGCAATTCTGCGGGATTGTGCAGCGGAGCCAGCGGCGCAATTTCCTCGATGGTGTCAAGCACTGCGTCGGTTACAAGCTCACTTTTTGTAAAGCGCTCCGCACCCTGCGCAATGCGATGACCGACAGCCGAAATTTCGGATTTGTCTGCAATGACGGCACCCTCGCCCTTTGTCATCATTTCAACAACCTTTAAAAAGGCCGCTGTGTGGTCGTGAAAACGCACAACCTCTTTCCATTCCTTGCCGGCCGCGGTTTTGTGGGTGATAAAGCTGCCGCCCATCCCGATGCGTTCGCAGTTGCCTTTGCACAGCACGCTCTCATCTGTCATATCAATCAGTTGATATTTCAGCGAGCTTGAGCCGCAGTTGATAACCAGAATTTTCATAAAACCTCCACGCGCATATCGCGCAAAATAAATAGGATAAACCCCCAAAGATATGGTGGTTTTCGGTGGATGCCGCGCGTGCCGCCACACGCGGCAGACAGCGCAGCCCGGAAAAAAGCCTGTCGGCGTATTCCACGCCAATTCTGCCTTTACAGCAATGGGACAAAATAAGGCACTGCCTTACTCATCTTCTTTGCTGGTTGCGGTTGCATGCAAGGATCATTCCCATTTTACTCCTAAATGAAACCGCGATCCTCCTGAAGGAAGCTACCATAATAGGTTACCCTCTTTGGGGCGGACTTGTCAATGCCTTGCGGACAGATTTTGCGGATTTTTGATAAAATTCCGCCTGCACCCATAAAAAAAGCGCCGTCCGCAGCAAAAGCCACGGACGGCGCGTGTACTCCTAAAAAGAGTGCAGCCTTTAATTTACCGCGACAAGCGGCCAAAAAGCCAGAGTGGTAAGAGAGATTAACCCTCGTACACCAGGTTCTTTGCGATCATGTCGTCGATGTTGGTGGAATCGTACCAAGCGCCGGCAATGGCAACATTCTTGTTGACTTCTTTGCCTTCGATGGCGTTGACACACTGCTCAACAGCGTTGTAGCCGATGTTGTAGGAGTCCTGTGCAACAGAGCCAACCAGCTTTGCGCCGGCTGTGGCTTTGATCCACTGGATCTGCTTTGTGCCTGCATCATAACCGCAGAATTTCAGAGCGTCATATTTGCCGCCCGCAGCTGCGATCGCGTCGGAAACCTGCTTCACAACGCCCTCGTTGCACATAAAGACAGCCTGTGCTTTTTTCTCGTACAGAGCTTCCAGAGCGGTGACATAAGCGTTGTTCGCGTCGCCGTCTTTTACTTCTGTCTCGATGGTGTACTTGCCCTTGGTTGCCGCATCAGCGTCAGCCAAAGCTGTGAATTTCTCTGTGAAGCCGGCAGCACGGTCTGTGCCGGTCTGGGTCTGGTCATGCTGGATTACGCCGATGACATAACCGTCTTTAGCAGCAGCGATGTCCTCTTTCAGAGCGCCATAGAAGTGCTCAGCGGCAACAGCTGCAGCGTCTTTGTTGCTGGTAGCAACAGCAGAAACGATGGGGTTCTTGTCGCCCAGCGCCTCGACATCTTTGGCCCAAACGCCACTGTCGAACTGGACAACGGGAATTTTGCTGTCATAAGCCTGTGTCAGCATATCGGTGAAGCCTTCGCCGATGGTTGCAAGCACTAAGCCGCTGACATTGTTGGAAAGAGCAGTCTGCACCATTTCCATCTGGGAGGGAAGGTCTTTTGCACTCTCGGAAGCCGGGCCGCGGAATGTGACGGTGTAGCCGTATTTCGCGCCTGCATCCTCTGCGCCGGCCTTAACAGCCTGCCAGAATGCATGGGACTCGCCCTTAGCGACAACTGCGATGGTCTTGTCACCAGCAGGTGCGGGAGTCGATGTAGCAGTCGATGCTGCCGGGGTGGAAGTAGCGGTGCTGGACGCAGGCTTTGCGCCACAAGCGCTCAGCAGGCCGACAGCCAAAACGACTGCCAACAAAATTGAACCGAGTTTTTTCATTGAAGTAACCTCCTTATATTTGGAGTCCGTCCGACGGTCTCTCCGTCGGACAGACTATCCTGACAAATTCTTTGCCCTTATCCCGGTATCTCCCGGTTGCAGGGACTTTTACAGCGCTTTCAGCTGCGCGGCTTTTTCTGCTTTCAGCTTTGCAATCTCAGCTTGAATCTCCGCCACGCGCTTTTTCTTGCCCGCGGCATCCAGCGAAAGATCGGAATATACGCCATCCAGACCATCCTGCAAGCTGTCGTACTTATCTTTGTACTCATGCTTAATTTTTTGTGCCGGGGTCTCCATGTGTACCTTGTTGGCGTTGCGGCTCTTAACAACGTCCATGAATACCGCGCCGACAACAATGAGGCCGGTGAGCACGTAGGTGACGTAGGTTGCGTTGAGGTTCAAGTTGAATTTCGCAAGCATAAAGTTAAGACCGCTGCGGATTACAACCAGCATCACAGCGCCGATGACCGTGCCAAGAACAGAGGCAACACCGCCCGCCGCGCTGGTGCCGCCGATGTAAACGCCCGCAATGGCATCAAGCTCCATGCCGTTGCCGGTAGCGGCTGCAACCGTTGTAAAGGATGCAGACCAGAAGATAGCCGCAATGCCCGCGCCAATGCCGGTAAAGGTATAGGCGAGAATTTTGTACTTGTCCGTGTTGATACCGGACAAACGCGTCGCATCCTCGTTGCTGCCGATCGAGAGGATATAGCGGCCGATTTTGCATTTGTACATTAAGTACATGCACAGCAGCATCAAGCCAAGCACCCAGAACAGCCCCATGGGAATGCCGTTTGCATTGGAGAACACGCGGTTGAACCATGTGCCCGTCGGATAGAAGATGTTCGGGTCAACGACAATCAGCGCGCTGAGGCCGCGAGAGAACATCATGGTGCCAAGGGTCGCGATAAAGGCAGGTATTTTCAGCTTGGCAATCAAAAGTCCGTTGATAAAGCCGAAAACAGTACCGATCAAAATCATGATGGGAATGGTTGCCCACAGGGGAATCAGGCCCTGTGTAAACAGCTTGCCCGCGATGACAGCGGCTGCGATGCAAACCGTACCGATGGAAAGGTCAATGCCGCCCGTGGCAATGGCAAACGTTACGCCAAGGCCGAGGATTGCATAGGGCGCAAGCGACTGTGCCATACTGACGATATTGTACTTGCCAAGAAAGTTGGGGTTCAAGATGGTGAACACCGCAACCAACAGGATAAGCGCCGCCACGATAATCATATTCTGCTTGCCCTTTGTGGCAATATTGTAGGCTGCCTTTTTCCCTACGCGGCGCATTTTTCGGGGAAAGCTCAGCTTCTGGTTTGTCTGAACATCACTCATATTAATATCCTCCTAGCAGTTCTGCTTTGAATCGTCGGTCAAAATTACGTCTCAACCTTTTATTCGCGCATCGTTGCATATTCCATAATCTTTTCTTGAGTCGCCTCGGAAATATCCAAATCCGCCGTGATGCGTCCTTCGCACATGACAATGATTCGGTCGCTCAAGCGCTGTACCTCGGCAAGCTCCGAGGAAATCATGATGATGGATTTTCCCTGACGCGCCAAATCCTCCATCAGCTCATACATCTCGCTCTTTGCACCAACGTCAATTCCGCGCGTAGGTTCGTCAAAAATAAAAATGTCTGAGTTTTTCAAAAGCCAGCGCGCCACAACAACCTTTTGCTGATTGCCGCCCGAAAGGTTTTTCAGCTGCTGCTCCATAGACGGTGTTTTTGTGCGCAGCTTTTCATTTGTCACCTGTGCCGCGTCGTGGATGGCCTTGTCGTTGATCCAGCCGAATTTAATGTAATTGTCAAGCGAGCTGAGCGCCGAGTTTTCCGCGACGGATTTAATCAGCAGCAGCCCGTAGCGCTTGCGATCCTCGGAAAGATAGCACACACCGTGCTCCACGGCATCACTGGGTTGACGGATGTTTACCTTTTTGCCGTCAATCAGCACCTCGCCGCTGTCAAAGCTGTCCGCGCCGTAGATGGCACGCGCCACCTCGGTGCGCCCTGCGCCCATCAAGCCGGAAAAGCCGAGAATCTCGCCCTTGTGCAATGTAAAGCTGACATCCTTGATGGTGTTGCCGCTGTTGAGATGCTTGACCTCCAGCACAACCGGTGCGTTTGGCGGCACGTCGCTTTTCACCTTTTGGTCGCCGTAAATCACGCGTCCGACCATCATCTTGACAATTTCGTCCTTGGTGATGTCCTTTGTATTCGCCGTGCCGATGTACTCGCCGTCGCGCATGACGGTCACACGGTCGGAGATGCGCTTAATTTCATCCATGCGGTGGGAGATATAAATCATGCCGATGCCCTTGCTGCGCAAGTCGCGCATGATTTTAAACAAATCCTCAACCTCAGGCTGTGTGAGGGCCGCCGTCGGCTCGTCCAGCACAAGAAGCTTTGAATCGTGCGAAATCGCCTTGGCAATTTCGACCATCTGCTGCTTGCCGACTGTCAAGCTGCCCAGCTTTACAGAGGGATTGATGTGCACGCCGATCCGGTTCAGCAGCTCGCTTGCGTCGTCCTCCATCTGCTTGTCATCGATGTAAACGCCGCCCTTCATCGGCTCGCGGCCGATGTAAATATTCTGCGCCACCGTAAGGTGGTTCATCATATTCAGCTCCTGATGGATAATGCCGACACCCGCCTTTTGCGAAGCGCTGATATCATGAAATTCCACCGGTTTTCCAAACAGCTCAATCTCGCCCGAATCCTTCGGGTAAATGCCTGTAAGAACCTTCATCAGCGTGGATTTTCCCGCACCGTTCTCACCCATCAAAGCGTGAATCTCGCCTGCACGCAGATCAAACTGGACTCCCTTTAGTGCGTGTACGCCCGAAAAACGTTTGTCGATTCCGGTCATTTTCAAAATCACAGAACCCTGTGACGTAGAAGCCTGATCCACAAAATCACCTCTGTTCCAAATTCGCGGCGGCACGCTTTCGCTTGTCCGCCGTCTTCCCTGATTCATCATTGCTTTCATTATAACGACTTTTGTCTGCGTTTCCTATAGAATATCTTCTTGAAAATGGTCAAAATTCAACTTTATCATCAGACTTTTCCACACAAAACCACGTATATTTTTGTTGTTTTGTAACCTTTTGTTACCCTTTTGTGTTTTTTGGTCATGATTCCTGCGATTTGCTCTAGCCATTCGCATTTATATAGTATATACTAGAAGCATCTTAGAGCAAAAACCTCGGACGGGAGACGGATATTCTTGTATAAAATTATGCTTGTAGAGGACGAATCCGCCGTGCTGCACGCGATGACAAACACCATCGACTGGAATGCGCTTTCGTTTCACAATCCGGTGGCCTGTGCCGACGGGCAGGTTGCGATCAATGCCATCGCGGCGGGTTTTATGCCGGACGTTGTCATCACGGACATCTGTATGCCGTTTGTGGACGGCGTGGCGCTGACGGAATATCTGTCACAGCACTGTCCGCAGGCGCTGGTGGTGCTTTTGACCGGCTACAACGATTTTTCCTATGCGCAAAGGGCCATCAAGCTGAAGGTGTACGATTATGTTTTAAAGCCCATTACGCCCAAAAGCCTGCGTCAGCTTGCGGCGCGCCTTTGCGAGGAGCTTGAGAACCGGCGCATTAAAAATGCGGACGATTTTGACGCGCTGACGCGGGAGCGTTTTTTCACAAACCTTTTGACCGCGCAGCTGGACGAGAAAACCGTGCGGGATAATTTTCGCGTGCACAAGGTGCAGGCAGACGGGTCGTACTGGCGTGTGCTCGCGGCAGATTTGGGTCTGGCGGCTGCTGTCACGGCGGCTGAAAACCGCGACAACGAGCTGGCGCGCTACGGTCTTGGCAACATTGTGGCAGAGCTGACACAGGCGCTGCCGGGCGTGGTCGCCTGTATGCCCGTCAAGGACACGCACTGCGTGGTGCTGAACGGGGACAGTCCGGACGCGCTGTGCGAGACGGCGCGGGCGCTTGCGCTGCAAATTGCCGAGGCGTGCAAAATGATCGGCAAGGAGACGACCTGCGGCGTGGGCAAGGCCGTGGAAAGTCCGCTTATGCTGCACGAGTCCTATCTGCAAGCTGTGCTGGCGCTGCATTACCGCTTTTTCTTCGGGCACATTCCCTGCATTCTGGGCGAGGAGATTGAAGTGCAGCCCACGGCTCAATTTGACTATTCCGTTTACGAGCGGCAGCTTGCCGCCGCGCTTAAGCAGGTCAGCCGCGCGCAGACGCTTGCGATTGTGGACGCGATGTTTGCCCAAATGCAGGCACAAAAGCTACCGTATGCCCTGTGCCTGCGCTATTGCCAGCGCGCGGTGCTGCAGCTGCTGGAGCGCATGAGCGAATATCTTTCAAACGAGGAAATGGCACGCCTTGAGCGCGCGTGGTACGACGCGCACTTTTTCTCTGCCACCACCCTGCCGCAGCTGCACGGGATGCTGCGCGAGGTGTGCGAGCTGTCGTTTGACAGCTTCTCCCGCGTGAGCGAGGACGATGCCACGGCGCGTGTGCACAAGGCGGAGGCCTATATCCGGGAGCATTACAGCGACGACACGCTGTCGCTGAACACGATACGCGATGTATTCGCCATCAGCGTCAGTTATTTTTCCGCTATTTTCAAGGCGGGCACAGGCTATACCTTTGTGGAATATCTGACACAGGTGCGCATCGAAAAGGCAAAGGAGCTGCTGAAGCTGACGGAAAAGCGGACAAGCGAAATTGCCGCGGAGGTTGGCTTTGCCGACCCGCACTATTTTTCCGTTACGTTTAAGCGCGTCACCGGGCTTACCCCGCGCGAATATCGCACGCAGCAGCGCGCCCTGCCCCCGCAAGGAAGTATGATACCATGAGCGGACTGCGAAAAAAGCTAAAAACGCACATCTACAGCATCAACACAAGCATGGTGCTGTATTTTGTGCTGCTCATCTGCATTGTCATTCTGCTGGTTTCCATTTTGTCCTACACCTTTTCTATTCAGGACTTCGAGCAGCTCTCCATCCGTTACACCGAAAGTCTGATTGCCGAAATCAACGCGGGGGTGGACTCTTATATTGACAACGTTAAGAGCATGTCCTCTGTCATCTGCGAAAACAAGGACGTGCAGGATTTGATGGCGCTGTATGACCACGCGCACGGCACGCCGCTGTCGGGCGACGATGCGCTGAAGGTTGCCAATCTGCGCGGAAGCGCCATGCGGCATCTGCGCATTGTGGCGGGCACCCGCAGCGAAATTACCAACATTGCCGTCATTTCAAAGTATCGGGACATTTTGCTGAGCGACGGCACAAAGCAGCCGAATCCCTATGCCGAATACAATTTGACGGACTGGTTTTTAAAGCCGCTCTCCTACAAAGAGAACATCGTTGTCTCGCCCTCACATGTGCAGAATCTTGTGTCGGGCGACTACCGCTGGGTCATCTCGATCTCGCGCGCCGTGCTGGACCCGCAGACGGGCGAGGTGACGGGCGTGATGGTGATTGATTTAAGCTTTTTTGCCATCAAAGCGATCTGCGAGACAGCGCAGCTTGGTCAAAACGGCTACGCCTATCTGATTGACGACGAGCAAAATATTATTTATCACCCGCAGCAGCAGCTAATTTACGCGGGCATTAAGGTCGATCCCTCCGCAGAAATTTTAAAGATGAGCACGTCCTATCTGCGCACGGAGGAAAATAAAATCTACACCAAAAACACCTCCGCACTGACGGGCTGGACCGCCGTCGGTGTCATCAACGCGGGTGAGCTTTTGCGTGACCGCATCCGCATTGTCAACTTTTATTTTACGCTGAGCGGGCTTTGTCTGCTGTTTGCAACGCTTGCCGCGCTTGTCATTTCCTCCACGGTGACAAAGCCGCTGAAGGAGCTGGAATCCACCATGCACCGCGTGGAGGAGGGCGATTTATCCATTCAGGCAAACACCTGCATCAACAATGAAATTGGGCATCTGGGCAAAACCTTTAACACGATGATTGCCAAAATTAAGGCGCTGATGGACACCGCCGTCTCCAACGAGGAGGCAAAGCGAAAAAGCGAAATCAACGCTTTGCAGGCGCAGATTAACCCGCACTTTTTGTACAACACGCTTGACAGTATTATCTGGATGTCCGCCAGCGGCAAAAGCGAAGAAGTGACCGAAATGACGGAGGCACTGGCAAAGCTGTTTCGCACCAGCATCAGTCAGGGTGAAAACGATGTGCCGCTGCGCAACGAGATGGAGAATATCAAAAGCTATCTCACCATCCAGAAAATGCGCTACGGCGACAAGCTGGCGTTTGAGCTGGATGTGAACGAGCGGTATTTGCGCTATATGGTGCCAAAGCTGATTTTGCAGCCCATTGTGGAGAACGCGCTTTATCACGGCATCAAGCTCAGCCCGCAGGCCGGCACCATCCGTATCGGCGCGTTTGAGACGGAGCAGATGCTGGTGCTGACCGTGAGCGACAACGGCGTTGGGATGACCGCGGAGCAGCTCTCGCATATTTTTGACGCAAAGGAAAACGGCGAGCGCGGCATCGGCATTTTGAACGTGCACAACCGCATCAAGCTTTGCTACGGTCCGCAGTACGGGCTGCAATATTTCAGCGAAACCGGCACCGGAACACGTGTGGAAATTCACCTGCCGGCGGACGGGAAACAGGAGGGCGCGCATGAGCAAGAACCATTATAAGCTGCTGCTTTCCGGCATATTCTTGTGCATCCTTTTGTTTACGATCTTTTGGTGGAACGAGCGGCGCAAGGCCAACAATACGCCGTCGCAGCACCCGTACCGCATTGAGGTCATCTTTAAGTCCTACGATCGCCCGCCCGCCTTCTGGTCCAATGTCGGAGACGGGATTCTGGCTGCCGAAAAGGAATTTGGCGTGCAGTGCAATATTTCCGCTCCGTCTAACGAGAGCGATATTGACGCGCAAATCGGCATGGTAGAGGCCGCCATTGCAAAAAAGCCGGACGCAATGATTCTTGCAGCCGCAGATTACGAGCGCCTTGTGCCCGTATGCCAAAAGGTCGTGGAGGCGGGCATTCTTCTGCTGACCGTGGACAGCGATGTGGACTATGCGGGGCGCACGGCGTTTGTGGGCACAAACAATGTCGAGGTCGGGCAAAAGCTTGCGCAGCTGGTACACGAGCAAGTGGGCGAGGATGCGGCATTTGGCGTTGTCTCGCATGTGGAGGGCACCGCCACCGCCACCGACCGCCTTGCGGGACTGCTGAGCGCGCCGCAGGCGCGCCAGCACATGGCGGGCTTTGCCTACTGCAACGGCTCGGAGGATTTGGCGCGGCTGCGCACTGTGGACATGCTGCGCGAGCATCCGGAAATTCGCTGCATGGTAGGCCTCAACGAAAGCAGCGCCCTTGGCATTGCCCGCGCGCTCAAGCAGCTTAATCTTTCGGGCGAGGTGAAGCTTGTGGCGTGCGACAGCTCCGAAAAGCAAATTCAGTTTTTGGAGGACGGCACCATTCAGGCCTGCGTGATACAAAATCCGTTCAGTATGGGCTATTTAAGCGTGGCTAACGCGGTCAAGCTGCTGAGCCGTCAAAGCGTCGCGCCCGTCACCTATACCGAGAGCGTTATGGTGCGCAAAAAAGACTTGAACAATGCGGGCTATCAGCAGCTCATTATTCCCTTTGTGCCTTAATTTTTTTACCGTGCAGATAAAAAAGAGAACACGCCGCGCCCCTTTGCGGGGCGCGGCGTGTTCTTGCTATAGGATACGGGGAAAGCCATGAAAAGCTTATTTGTACAGCGGGCCGTAAGTCTCGCATGCCTTGTAGTCGGCGGCCTCTTTGTTCTCTGTGCCAAAGGCGCTCCATGCGTGCGGACGGTAAACCTTTTCGTCCGGCACGTTGTGCATGGTGACCGGAATGCGCAGCATAGACGCAAGCGTAATCAAATCTGCGCCCACATGACCGTAAACGGTCACGCCGTGGTTTGCGCCCCAGTTTGCCATGACGCTGTACACGTCCGTGAACGCGCCATGACCGGTGAGACGCGGTGCAAACCACGTGGTGGGCCATGTGCGGTCGGTGCGCTGGTCAATGACATTGTGGATTTCATCGGGCAGGCTGGCTGTAAAGCCCTCTGCAATTTGCAGAACAGGGCCAACACCGTCCACGATGTTAAAGCGCAGCATGGTGACAGGCATTTCAGCCGCGCAGCGGAAGTGGCTGCTAAAGCCGCCGCCGCGGAAATATTCATAGTTGGCACGGCGCCAGTCGGTTGCGTCGG
>JAVXUG010000023.1:28818-30356 GCA_036642215.1 Ruthenibacterium sp. | reverse complement strand
TTGCGAATTTAAATCTATTCTGCGCCTTTTCGCAAAAAAACGCAAGGGCATACCGTCGGTGCGTACGGGCAACGCCGCCGCGGAACGAGCAACGCCACAGCGTACGGCAAAAGCAACGCCGGATAAAAAGTCCACAAGACGGCGCGAACAGACAACGCCGCGAACGGAACGAGCAACGCCGCCGCGGAACGAGCAACACCGCCGCGAGCGGACAACGCCGCCGCGAACGGAACAAGCGCCACCCCCGCAAACGGACAAAAGCGACGGTACGTACGGACAACGCCGGTGCGTACGGCAAAAGCAACGCCGCCGCGAGCGGACAACGCCGCCGCATACGGCAAAAGTAACGCCGCCGCATACGGCAAAAGTAACGCCGCCGCATACGGCACAAGCACCACCCCCGCATACGGACAAACGCGCCGCCACCCCCGCAAACGTACAAAAGCGGCGGTGCCGTGCACCGCCGCTTTTGCTGCCCGCTTTGCTCTGAGAAATTGGGCCTTTGCTCTTTTTCAAACGCTTTGTCCGCCCGCCTCAGCGCAGCGCGACAACGCTTCCCTTGTATTTTTCGTCGATGAATTTTTTAATCTCGTCGCCCTGCAGCACGCGCACCAGCGCCTTGATTTCCTCGCGCGCCTCATCGCCCTTGCGCACCGCAATGATGTTGGCATAGGTCTGCGCGCTCTCGCCCTTTGCGTCCTCGGTGACAAGCACGGTTTCGTTGATGCCGGAGGCGATGGCGTAGTTGCCGTTGATGACGGCAAAATCAACATCCGGCACAGCGCTGGGCAGCTTGTCGGCATCCATCTCCACAAATTTAATCCCGTTCGGGTTGCCGTCTGCGGGAATGTCCAGCGGCGTTGCCTCGTAGCCCGCCGCGTGGTCAATCGTGACAAGACCCTGTGCCTCTAACAGATACAGCGCGCGCGCCTCGTTGCTGCCGTCGTTCGGGACGGCGATGGTCAGACCCTTTGCGCTTTTCAGCTCGCTGCTTTTGCCCGGGTAAATGCCCAGCGGCTCGTAGTGGATGGAGCCGGCGGAAATCAGCTCGGTGCCGTTTTTCTCGTTGAACAAATCAAGGTACGGCTGATGCTGAAAATAGTTTGCGTCAAGCTCGCCCTCGTCCAGCGCGGTGTTGGGCAGAACATAGTCGTCGAACTCCTTGATGACAAGCTCAATGCCCTCGGCGGCAAGCAGCGGCTTTGCCGCCTCTAAAATCTCCGCGTGGGGGGCGACCGTCGCGCCAACGACGAGCGTTTTCATGGCGGCGGAGGCAGCCGTGCTGCCGGAGGCGGGGGCGGAGGCGGTACCCGACGCGGGGGCAGTGCCGCAAGCGGCCAGAGACAATGCCAGTGCGCCCGCAAGCGCAAGGCCCGTAATTTTTTTGCTCAGATTCATTTTTATTACACTCCTCATATCCTTTATAATGTAAGCTTCCTACGATTTTATGACAAACGGCACAAGACCGCTCTTAGCGCCCGCGCCGTGCACTGCGCGGGACGAATAAGCAAGGGGAGGCGGGGGCTTTTATCGCAAGG
>JAVXUG010000023.1:25494-28718 GCA_036642215.1 Ruthenibacterium sp. | reverse complement strand
AAGCGATCCTCCGGGACGCTGCGATCCAATAAGACGCGTTCGCGGCGCGCTATTGGTCGCGCTTTGCCCGCGCGCTGCGCAGCAGCGTGTCCTGCAGCACGGCGGCATCCGTTGACGCGGCGTATTGCAGCGCCGTGGGCGAAGCGGGATTGCCGCGCGTAGCCGTTTTGGGGTTGCGCTTATCCAGCCGCTTTGCAAGCTGATTGAACACGCCTTGAATGATGCAGACAATGACAATCAGCAGCACCACCGTCGTGTACATGACGGGCGCATTAAAGCGCTGAAAGCCGTAGCTGTAGCCGATGCGTCCCAGCCCGCCCGCGCCGACCGCGCCCGCCATCGCGCCGTAGCCGATGATGGTGATGGTGGTGATGGACACGCCGCGAATGATGCTGGGCACGCTTTCGACCAGCAGCACGCGGGTGATAATCTGCCAATTTGTCGCGCCCATGCAGCGCGCGGCCTCAATGACACCGGCATCAATTTCCTCAAGGCTTTGCTCCACCATGCGCGCCACAAACGGCGCGGCGCTGACGACAAGCGGCACAATGGCTGCGTTGTTGCCGATGATGGTGCCGACGACGACGCGCGTGACAGGGAACAGCGCCGCCACCAGAATGATGAACGGAATGCTGCGCAGAATATTGACGCACCAACCGAAAATTGCGTTGAAGGGGCGATTCTCCGCAATGCCGCCCTTTTTGGTGACGAACAAGGCCACGCCCATCGGCATGCCAAGCACATAGGCAAACAGCGTGGAGAGCGCCGTCATGTAAAGCGTATCGGCAATGCCCGTCAGCAAAAGCGGGCCGTATTTAGCGAGCAGTTCCATCATCGGTCACCTCGTCTCCCAGCAGTAGTTTTGTGATATTGCTCTGCGGCCTTGCAAACACGTCCTTTGTGCAGCCGCTCTCCACAAAGCGCGACGCGTCAATGACCGCCACGCGGTTGCAGATGGCCTTGACCACACTCATCTCGTGCGTGATGATGACGATGGTGACCCCAAGCCGCTGATTGATTTCTTTTAACAAGCCAAGCACCGCTTTGGTGGTAAAGCTGTCAAGCGCGCTGGTCGGCTCATCGCACAGCAGCACCTCCGGGCTTGTGGCAAGCGCGCGCGCAATGGCGACGCGCTGCTTTTGTCCGCCGGAGAGCTGGCTTGGGTAGACAAATTTTTTGTCCGTAAGCCCCACAAGGCGCAAAAGCTCCTCCACACGCGCGTCCTGCTGTGCCGCCGTCTGCTTTGACAAAGCAAGCGGAAACGCAATGTTGTCGCGCACGTTTTTCTGCATCAGCAGATTGTAGCCCTGAAACACAACGCCCATGCTGCGCCGGGCGGCAATCAGCGCCTTGCCCCGCAGCGTGCTGATGTTCATGCCGTCCAGCAGCACCGTGCCCGCCGTGGGCGTTTCCAGCATGGACAAACAGCGCAGCAGCGTGCTTTTTCCCGCGCCCGACATGCCGATGATGCCAAAGATGTCGCCGCGGCTTACGTGCAGGCTGACATCCTCCAGCGCAACAACGGGCGGCACTGCCTCGTCGAATCGTTTTGTGAGATGTTCAATGGTAATCAAGATGAATTTCTCCTTAATAGCAAGATAAAAAACAAAAACGCCCCCGGAGCGAATGCTCCAAGGGCGAAAAAATTTCCGCGGTACCACCTTGTTTTGCCCTTTCGTACAGAAAGAGCCTCAGCCGCTGCGCCCGCGAATGATACGGGTTACAGCGCGGCACAATAACGGGTGCGCCCGTCGCAGACTAACCGGTCAACCGGCTCGCCCGCGCAACTCTAAGGCCATGTTCGGCACGCTTTTCTCTGCGCCCTTCCACCAAACGGACGCTCTCTGCAAGAGATTGGCAAGCTTACTCTCCTTGTCGCAGTCTTTCGCGATATATTTGCTTATTTTTATATTATACACGCGCTGCGGCGCTTGTCAAGCAGTAATTTTTGCCGCCCGCTTTTTTTACGCCATCGTTTTTCCAAAAAAGACAACCGTCTTTTTGACGCGCTGCATCAGCGCGTCAAACTGCGCGGGTGTCAGGCTTTGCGCGCCGTCACATTTTGCGTGGGCGGGGTCGTTGTGCACCTCTACCATCAACCCGTCCGCACCCACGGCAATCGCCGCCATGGCAAGCGGCTCCACCATCCACGCAATGCCCGCCGCGTGGCTGGGGTCCACAATAACCGGCAGATGCGTTTTGCTTTTCAGCATCGGCACGGCGGATAAATCCAGCGTATTGCGCATGCTTGTCTCAAACGTGCGGATGCCGCGCTCGCACAAAATGACGTTCTCGTTGCCGCCCGCCATGATGTATTCGGCGCTCATCAGCCACTCCTCAATCGTGTTCGACAGGCCGCGCTTGAGCAGAATCGGCGTTTTTAAGCAGCCCAGCTCCTTTAACAGCTCAAAGTTCTGCATATTGCGCGCACCCACCTGAATGAGATCCACGTCCGCAAACAGGGGGATATGCTCTGTGTTCATGATCTCCGTGACAATGGGCAGACCCGTCGCCTCGCGCGCCGCACGCAGCAGCTCTAAGCCCTCTGCCCGCATCCCCTGAAACGCATACGGACTGGTGCGCGGCTTGAACGCACCGCCCCGCAGCAGGCTTGCGCCGCTTTGCTTTACCTCGTTTGCCACCTCGATAATCTGCGCCGCGCTCTCCACGCTGCACGGGCCTGCCATCATGGCAAAGCTGCCGCCGCCTATTTTGCGCCCGCCCACGGTGATGGCGCTGTCCGCCGGATGAAACTTGCGGTTCGCCTTTTTGTACGGCTCGCTCACGCGCTTTACGTCCTCCACAAACGTGTTGGCGCGCACAAGGTCAATGTCCACGGCGGAGGTGTCGCCAATCAGACCAATCAAGTGCGTGCGCACTCCTTCGGAATTGTGGATTTTCAGCCCCTGCTGTTCAAACTCCGCGCACAGCGCACCCACCTGCGCGGGGGTCGCCTCCGGTTTAAAAATAATAATCATACTGTCAATCTCCTTCCATTGAATGGGTTGCGGTCGGCGTGCGGCGCACCGCACAGGACAAACAAAAAGGGAGCCGCGGCCCTGCTGGCCTGCGGCTCCCTGCATGTTCTCAACGCGGTTTACCTTGAGAGCGTTCGGTGCACACGGCAAACAGGACCATTTCTAAAATAGAAATAGTCGTAAGCATAGTTTGTTGCTGTCCTGCTGTGCTGCATCATCGCTTGCCCTCATGTACTGTTGATTTCT
>JAVXUG010000023.1:0-25394 GCA_036642215.1 Ruthenibacterium sp. | reverse complement strand
TATTATATCGCGGCGGCATACAAATGTCAAGAAACAACAGCTTTGCACGCCTTTTTCAATATAATTTATTAATTTCCAATATATGGATGACAATTTTATTCTGCTGTGTTATAATGTAAAACAGATTGCTGCGGTTGAAGAAATCGTAAAAGCGGTGACGATCCTTGGCAGTAAGAAGCGGAACACATGAGTGGTGCAAAACGGGGGGCTTTTCTATGCAGATTGCGACCGATGCGCGCGAGAAAATATTTTTTGAGGGGTTATCCTTTTGGGACGATGCGCCGGTTGCCTTTGGTGTGGCGGCGGCGGACGGCGCGCACAACGCTGTGCTGCGCTATGCGAACCATGCCCTAAGCCGGCTGCTGGAGCGCAGCGACGCTTCGCTTGCGGGGCTTTCCATTGCTGCGCTGCTCCCGGACACGGGTGCGCAGTGGGCGCGCCTGCTGAATGACAGCATCCAAAGCGGTGCTGCGCAGAGCACGACGACCTATTGTCCCGCGCTGTGCAAAACGCTGTCGATCAAGACGTACCGCCCGCTGCCGAATTTAGCCGCGTGTTTTTTGCGCGACGTGTCGGCGCGCGTACATCTTGCACAGACCAATGCGGCTGCGCAAAAGCGGCTTTCGCTGATTTTACGCAATACAACGGATGCCGTGTTTGATTTTGACCTTGCCTCGCGCACCCTGTACAACAGCAGCGAGGCGGTGGCGCGCTATGGTGCCACCCCCGTAATGACCGATGTGCCGCAGTCCATGCTGGCGGGCGGTTTTATGCGCGCGGAGGGTGCGCAGGCGCTGGAGCAGGCGCTGTGTGCCATGGATGCGGGGGCGACGGAATATACGCTGGAGCTGCTGATGCGCTTTAACACGCGGGTGCCGATGGCGTGGCACGAGATCAAGCTTTTGCGCTACACCGATGCCCTGCAAAAGCAGGTGACGGTGCTTGGCTATCTGCGCAACGTGGACGCACAGCACTGCCGGCAGGACGCGCTGCGCACCGCAGCCGAGCGCGATGCGCTGACGGGGCTGTACAACCGCGGCGCTGCCGAGCGGCGCTGTATTCCCGCGCTGCGCAGCACGGGCAGCTTTGCACTGTTTGTGTTTGATGTGGATAATTTTAAACAGATGAACGACACGCGCGGGCACAGCTACGGCGATGCAATGCTGCGCCGGTTCGGAGAGGTGCTGCAGCGCAGCTTCCGGCAGGATGAGCTTGTGTGGCGACAGGGCGGCGATGAATTTTGCGCGTGCATTTTCGGCGACATCACGCGCGAGGTGCTGACGCAGCGCTGCAATGCCGTGCTGCACAGCTTTTCGCGCGAGAAAATTGCACAGGCAGCGCATATCTGCGCGGCAGAGCCGGGATGCGGCGAGACGGTTCCGGCGGCAGAGCCGGACTGCGGCGAGACGGTTCCGGCGGCAGAGCCGGACTGCGGCGAGACGGTTTCGGCGGCTTGCTTGGGGGAGCGCTGCGCCGTGCAGAGCCTGACTGCGCCCTCGTGCAGCATCGGCGTGGCCTTTGGCAGCGGCCCGCGCGGCTACCGCGATTGCTTTATTGCCGCGGACACCGCGCTGCTGAACACAAAAAAACACGGAAAAAAGGGATATCTGATTGTGGAGATGAAATAGGCCGGCTTTGCGCGGGCGTTGTTTTTGCTTGCGTTATTGCCCTAAAAAACCGGTCTTGCTTTTCATTTTCTTGTCTGTTTTTCTGAAACGGACAAAAATGGTCGAAAGTCATTGCTTTTGCGCCGCGGCGGCGGTATGATAAGAATGATTCAGATTGGTTCCATTTGAAAAAGGGAGGGGTCGCTATGCAAAGGTTCGTCCGTTTCCTGCGCAGCGGGCACAGTGTCCGCAGTTTGCAGACCAAATGCGCCCCGTTTACAAATCAGCCTAAAATAATTGCAGGCTAAGGCCGTGTTGCACCCTAAGTGCAGCACGCCTTTTTTTATTTTTTATGCCGGGATTCCTCGGCAAAAGAGGGAGAGGGAACTACTGTGGAAGTAAAAAAAGTGGCGATTCTGATGGGCTCCGACAGCGACTGGCCTTGCGTAAAGGCCGCCGCCGCGCAGCTAAAGGCGTGGGACATTCCGTTTGTGGTGCGCGTGCTCAGCGCACACCGCACGCCCGACGCGGCGGCGCAGTTTTCTAAAAATGCGGCGGCGGACGGCTTTGGTGTCATCCTTGCGGCGGCGGGCATGGCAGCGCACTTGGCGGGCGCTGTCGCGGCGAATACGATTTTGCCGGTCATCGGCATTCCCTGTAAGGGCGGGGCGCTGGACGGGCTTGACGCGCTGCTGGCAACCGTGCAGATGCCAAGCGGCATTCCCGTGGCAACCGTGGCGCTGAACGGCGCAAAAAACGCAGCGGTACTGGCGGCGCAGATGCTGGCCATTACCGACGCGCGCATCGCGGCGCTGCTCACAGCGGCGCGCGAGGAAATGGCACAGCAGATTGCCGACAAGGACGCGGCCTTGCAGGCGGAGGTTGCGGCGCTGTAGGCGCTGCGGACAACGGGGCACGCGGGCGCGGGCACAAGGGCACGAGGCCTTTTGAAAAAGGCCGGCGAAAACTTAAAACAGGACGCGGCGCTGCGCGGCAAGAGCAAATGCTTCGACACGCCTTTTTTGAAAGGCAGCAATGGTATAATAAACAAAAACTGAAGGAGAAAGAAAGCAATGGAAAAGAAAGAGCAACTGTACGAGGGCAAAGCAAAAAAGGTATTCGCAACCGACGATGCAAATTTGGTTTTGGTGGATTACAAGGATGACGCGACCGCCGGCAACGGCGCGAAAAAGGGCACAATTCTCGGCAAGGGCGTTGTGAACAACCGCGTCACCAACAGCCTGATGAAAATGCTGGAGCAAAAGGGCATTCCCACCCATTTTGTAAAGGAGCTTTCCGACCGCGAAACGCTTGTCAAAAAGGTGCAGATTGTCCCGCTTGAGGTCATTGTGCGCAACGTTGCCGCCGGCAGCCTTGCAAAGCGCCTTGGCATGGAGGAAGGCACCGTGCTAAGCAGCACCGTGCTGGAATACTGCTACAAGGACGACGCGCTGGGCGACCCGATGGTCAACGAATATCACATTGCAGCCATCGGCGCAGCCACCCCGGCGGAGCTTGCCGTCATCGCGGATTACTCGTTTAAAATCAACGAGTATCTCGGCGAATATCTCAAGGACGCGGGCATTGAGCTGATCGACTTTAAGCTGGAATACGGTCGTCTTGCCGACGGCACCATTGTGCTGGCGGACGAAATCAGCCCCGACACCTGCCGTTTTTGGGACAGCAAAACCCACGCGCATCTCGACAAGGACTTGTTCCGCCGCGACCTTGGCGGCGCAGAGGAAGCCTATGCCGAGGTGATGAAGCGTCTGCTGGGCGAGTGATTTTTTTTGCAGCAGCGCGGCGGAATGCCTGCCGCGCGCGCTGCATTTTCCGGTCAAAATCAGCGAATAAGAGGGAACAAAAACTATGGAAACCTGCATCACTGACAAGCTGCACGAGGAATGCGGCGTGTTTGGCGTTTATGACAAAAGCGGCGAGGTGGGCGATGTTGTCGCGGCAACCTACTACGGTCTGTACGCGTTGCAGCACCGCGGACAGGAAAGCTGCGGCATGGCCATCAACGACGACGGCGTTATCACAAAGCACCGCGACGTAGGGCTTGTAAACGAGGTGTTTACAAAGGACGTGCTCGCCACCCTGCCGCAGGGACAAATGAGCATCGGTCACTGCCGCTACGCCACCACCGGCACGCGCTCGCGCTCTAACGCGCAGCCGCTTGTCATTCAGCACATCAAGGGCAGCATGGCGCTGGCGCACAACGGAAATTTGACAAACGCGGCGGAGCTGCGCAGCGAAATAGAGCTGTCGGGCGGTATTTTTCACGCCACCAGCGACACCGAGGTCATCGCCTACACCATCACAAAGGAGCGCCTGACCGCGCGCAGCATCGAGGATGCCGTCGTTTCTGCCATGCACCGCCTTGCGGGCGCGTACTGCCTTGTCATTATGTCGCCGCGCAAATTGATTGCCGCGCGCGACCCCAACGGCTTTCGCCCGCTGTGCATGGGACGAATCGGGGACAGCGTTCTTTTTGCCAGCGAAAGCTGCGCTCTTGATGCCGTGGGCGCAACCTTTGAGCGCGACTTAGAGCCGGGCGAGGTCGTCGTCGTGTCCGAGGAGGGCGGCATCCGCAGCATCAAAACACACTGCGGCAAGGCAAACAGCTTTTGCGTGTTTGAGTATATCTACTTTGCGCGCCCCGACTCCGTCATCAACGGCGCGTGCGTACACCTTGCGCGCCAGCGCGCGGGCGAGTTCCTTGCAAAGGAGCACCCCGTCGATGCGGATGTTGTCATCGGCGTGCCGGATTCCGGCCTTGATGCGGCGCTTGGCTTTGCCAAGGAGAGCGGCATCCCCTACGACATCGGCTTTTTAAAGAATAAATATATCGGGCGGACGTTTATTGCCCCCAGTCAAAAAGAGCGCGAAAACGACGTGCGCATCAAGCTGAACCCCATTGCAAGCGCGGTCAAGGGCAAGCGCGTGGTGCTGATTGACGACTCCATTGTGCGCGGCACGACAAGCTTAAAAATTGTAAAGCTTGTGCGCGAGGCGGGCGCAACCGAGGTGCATATGCGCCTCTCCTCGCCGCCGTTCCTCTATCCGTGCTATTTCGGCACCGACATCGACTCCAGCGAAAACCTGATCGCGTTCAACCATTCCGTGGACGAAATTGCGAAAATGATTGACGTGGATTCGCTTGGCTACCTCAGCGTGGACGCGCTGCCAAGCCTTGCCGAGGGCGCAAGCTGCGGCTTTTGCGACGGCTGCTTTACGGGCAAATATCCCGTGCCGCCGCCCACCCACAGCGACAAAAGCCGCTTTGAGCGCAAGCTGAGCGAGAACGCAAACGACTGAACGCGGCGCAGCGTGCCGCAAAATAAAACATGCCTGCTGTCCGGCTTTTCAGCCCGCGCACAGGCCAAGAGGAGAACCCTATGAGCAACAGCTTTTCTGAGAGCTACAAGGCCGCCGGCGTGGACATTACAGCGGGCTACCGGGCGGTTGAACTGATGAAGCAGCACGTGGCGCGCACGATGACCGCGGGGGCCATCGGCGGCCTTGGCGGCTTTGGCGGTCTGTTTGAGCTTGACATGACCGGCCTTACCCATCCCGTGCTTGTCAGCGGCACCGACGGCGTGGGCACAAAGCTCAAGCTGGCGTTTTTGCTTGACCGCCACAACACCGTCGGCATCGACTGCGTGGCAATGTGCGTGAACGACGTGATTACCTGCGGCGCAAAGCCGCTTGTGTTCCTTGACTACATCGCCTGCGGCAAAAATGTGCCGGAAAAAATGGCCGCCATTGTTGCGGGCGTGGCCGAGGGCTGCGTGCAGGCGGGCGCGGCGCTTGTCGGCGGCGAGACCGCCGAAATGCCCGGCTTTTACCCCGAGGACGAATACGACCTTGCGGGCTTTACGTTTGGCGTTGTGGAAAAGTCGAGCATCATTGACAACACAAAAATGCAGGCGGGCGATGTGCTGCTTGCGCTGCCCTCCAGCGGTGTGCACTCGAACGGATTTTCGCTTGTGCGCAAAATTTTTGACGTGGAGCACGCCGATTTGCACAAAAAATACGACGAGCTTGCCGGCGCGGAGCTGGGCGAGACCCTGTTGACCCCGACCAAAATCTACGTAAAGCCTGTGCTTGCGCTTTTAGAGCAAGTAGAGGTGCGCGCCATCAGCCACATCACGGGCGGCGGCTTTTACGAGAACCTGCCCCGCGCGCTGCCAAAGGGCTTTACCGCGCGCATCAAAAAGGACGACGTGCGCGTGCTTCCCATCTTTAAGCTGCTGCAAAAAGAAGGCAGCGTGCCCGAGCGCGATATGTACAACACCTTTAATATGGGCGTGGGCATGGTGCTTGTGGTGCCGGCGGCACAGGCGGACAAGGCGCTGGAGATTCTGCACCGCAGCGGCGAAGCTTACGCGTACCGTCTGGGCGAAATTGCAGCAAACGGAACCGGCGAGGCGGGGGTAGAGCTGTGGTAAAAACCGCTGTTCTCGTGAGCGGCGGCGGCACCAATTTGCAGGCGCTGCTGGACGCGCAAACGGCGGGTGCCCTGCCGCACGCGAACCTTTGCCTTGTGGTGGCAAGCCGCCCCGAGGCCTATGCCCTGACGCGCGCCAAAACAGCGGGCGTGGACACCGCCGTGATCAGCCGGCGCGATTTTTTGTCGGCGGACGCATACGACTGTGCGCTGCTGTCAATTTTGCGCACGCACGGCATCGAGCTTGTGGTGCTGGCGGGGTTTTTATCCATCCTCGGCCCCGGGCTTGTGGGCGCGTATCCGCAGCGCATTCTCAACGTTCACCCCAGCTTGATCCCAAGCTTTTGCGGCGCGGGCTTTTACGGGCTGAAGGTTCACGAGGCGGTGCTGGCAAAGGGCGTTAAGTTGACGGGTGCGACCGTGCACTTTGTAAACGAGGTGCCGGACGGCGGACAGATTTTGCTGCAAAAGGCCGTGGAGGTTCTGGCTGATGACACGCCAGAAACGCTGCAAAAGCGTGTGATGCAACAGGCGGAGTGGGAGCTTTTGCCCCGCGCCGTCGCAATGGTAAGCGAAAAAATAGACAGCGCCCGCTGACGGGCACCGGTCATGATAAATCGGGGCGCACCGCCTGCACTGCGCGGGGTTGTCCCGAAGAAACAGGAGTGCAACATAAGATGGAAGTTTTAAATCTGGCGGCAGAGCTTGCCGTAAATGCTTATCCGGGGCGCGGCATTGTTGTGGGGCGCAGCAAGGACGGCAAAAACGCCGTCATTGCCTATTTTATCATGGGGCGCAGCGAAAACAGCCGCAACCGCGTGTTCAGCGCAAAGCAGGACGGCATCATCACCGAGGCCGCCGACCCCAAAAAGCTCAAGGACCCCTCGCTGATTATTTACGCGCCCGTGCGCGTTTTGAAGCACACGCACATCGTGACAAACGGCGACCAGACCGACACCGTATACGACGGCATGAAGGCCGGCAAAAGCTTTGCGCGCAGTCTGCGCCGCCGCACGTTCGAGCCGGATTCCCCCAATTTTACGCCGCGCATCTCCGCGATTGTAAAAATAAAAGACGGCGCAATGACGTACAAAATGTCCATTGTAAAAAGCGATGACGGCAATGCGGATTCGCAGGAGCGCGCATTTTTTGAATATCCGCAGCCGGTTGCGGGCGAGGGGCGCTTTTTGCACACCTACCGCTGCGACGGCAGCCCGATTCCCAGCTTTTGCGGCGAGCCGGAGCACGTCGCGCTTTCGGGCGGCATTGCCGCCTTTACGAAAACCGTGTGGAACAGCCTGGATGAGAACAACAAGGTGAGCCTTTTTGTGCGCTACATCAACCTTGAAACCGGCAAGGCGACCGACCGCATTGTGAACAAATATGAGAAGATGGGGGACTGACACCATGCAGGAGCTGGAACTGAAATACGGCACAAACCCGAACCAAAAGCCCGCGCGCATTTTTATGAACGAAACTGCGTCGCAGACAGATTTGCCCGTGACTGTTTTAAACGGCAAGCCGGGCTACATCAACTTTTTGGACGCGCTGAATGCGTGGCAGCTTGTCAAAGAGCTGCGCGCCGCAACGGGGCTTTGCGCGGCGGCATCGTTTAAGCACGTCAGCCCCGCGGGCGCGGCGCTTGGTCTGCCGCTTGATGACGTTTTGCGCGCCATGTACTTTGTAAACGACATCGACGTGCCGCTCTCGCCCCTTGCGTGTGCCTATGCGCGCGCGCGCGGTGCCGACCGCATGTCGAGCTTTGGTGATTTTATTGCGCTGTCGGACGAATGCGACGAGGCAACCGCAAAAGTCATTCAGCACGAGGTATCGGACGGCATCATCGCGCCCGGCTACACGGACGCGGCGCTTGCCATTTTAAAAACAAAGCGCAAGGGCGGCTACAATATTGTCGCCATTGACCCCGCCTATTCGCCCGCCGCAACCGAGCGCAAAGAGGTGTACGGCGTGTGCTTTGAGCAGGGGCGCAACGAGCTTGTCATCACCGACGAAACCTTTGCCAATGTTGTGACAAAGAACAATGCTTTATCTGACGCGCAAAAGCGCGATCTGACCGTGGCGCTGATTACGCTGAAATATACGCAGAGCAACAGCGTGTGCTATGTGCAGGACGGACAGGCCATCGGCGTAGGTGCGGGGCAGCAGAGCCGGATTCACTGCACGCGGCTTGCGGGCAACAAGGCGGACATTTGGCAGCTGCGCCACCACCCGAAGGTGCTTTCGCTTCCGTTTCGCGCCGACCTTGCGCGCGCTGACCGCGACAATGCCATTGACGTGTACATCAGCGACGAGTACGAGGACGTGCTGGGCGATGCTGTCTGGGCAGAGAAATTTACGCAGCAGCCCGCGCCGCTGACCGCAGAGGAAAAAGAGGAATGGCTTGCGGGCGTGACGGGCGTTGCGCTGGGCAGCGATGCATTTTTTCCGTTTGGCGATAATATCGAGCGCGCGCGCCGCAGCGGCGTGACGGCGATTGTGCAGCCGGGCGGCTCCATCCGCGATGCACAGGTGATTGAGACCTGTGACAAATACGGCATCGCAATGGCGTTTAACAAAATCCGATTGTTTCATCATTGACATTTGCGTCTTAGCCTGTGCGCATAGCGCACAGGCTTACCCCCCCCAGCGGGGGGGCGAGGAGGGCAATGCACCGAATTTTTGACCCGAATAGGGGCAAAAAACGGGGCCTTGCACGACGAGGTCGCAAAGTCGTTCAACGCTTTGCGTTGAACTGTCCGATGTCCCGCGCCGTGCGCGGTGCGCCTTTTTGCGCCCGCTGCGCTCGCGCTTTGCGCATCGCAGCTCTTGCGCGGTTCCCGCGCGCAAACGCGGCCTTTTGAAAAAGGCCTTGCCGAAAACTTTATCTCTATCTGCCCTATATCTGCCCTATATCTGCCATATAAAGGAGAAGTTCCATGAACATACTGGTCGTTGGCGGCGGTGGCCGCGAGCACGCGCTGGTGCGCAAATTAGCCGAGAGTCCACAGCATCCCACGCTGTTTTGCGCGCCCGGCAACGGCGGCATTGCGCAGGATGCCGCCTGCATTTCCATCGCGGCCTCGGACGTTGACGGCATGACCGCATGGGCCGTCGCAAACAACATGGACTATGTTGTCGTTGCGCCGGACGATCCCCTTGTCCTTGGCATGGTGGACGCGCTTGCCGCCAAGGGCATTCCCGCGTTTGGCCCCAACAAACGCGCCGCCCTGCTTGAGGGAAGCAAGGTGTTCAGCAAAAATCTGATGCGCAAATATCACATTCCAACCGCCGGCTATGAGGTGTTTGATGACGCAAATTCTGCCCTCATCTGGCTGCGGGAGCACGCCGTCTATCCCATCGTCATCAAGGCGGACGGCCTTGCTCTGGGCAAGGGCGTGCTCATCTGCGAAAACGAGCAGGACGCTGTGTCCGCCGTGCGCAGCATCATGCAGGACAAAAAATTCGGCGCGTCCGGCAACCAAATTGTCATCGAGGAATTTCTCACGGGGCCCGAAGTCAGCGTATTGAGCTTTACCGACGGCAAAACCGTTGTGCCGATGCTCTCCAGCATGGATCACAAGCGCGCGCTGGACGGCGACAACGGTCTGAACACCGGCGGCATGGGCGCTGTCGCGCCCAATCCCTATTACACAAAGGACATCGCCGAGGTCTGCATGGAAACTATTTTCAAACCGACCATCGCCGCGATGAACAGCGAAAATCGCCCCTTTCAAGGCTGCCTTTATTTCGGCTTGATGCTGACGAAAAAAGGGCCGAAGGTCATTGAGTACAACTGCCGCTTCGGCGACCCCGAAACGCAGGTTGTGCTGCCGCTGCTCAAGAGCGATTTGCTCGCTGTGATGCAGGCCACAACAAACGGCACGCTGGCGGACACCGCCGTTCAGTTCAGTGACCGGCACGCTGCGTGCGTTGTGCTGGCAAGCGGCGGCTATCCCGAGCGCTACGAAACCGGCAAGCCGATTTGCGGCCTTGTGCAGGGTCAGCTTGCAGACAGCGGCGCAAGCGTTTACCACGCCGGCACAGCCCTGCCCGCGGACGCGGCGCAGGACGATGTGCTTGTGACAAGCGGCGGGCGCGTGCTGGGCGTGACGGCGGTTGCCGACACGCTGTTTGACGCTGTGGCCGATGCCTATACGGCGGCGGATAAAATTACGTTCGAGGGCTGCCACAAGCGCACCGATATCGGGCAGCGCGCGCTGGCTGCAAAGGGAGGAAAATAGACATGGTACATCGCATTTATGTTGAAAAAAAGCCCGCGTTCGCCGTGGAGGCCGAGGGGCTTTTATACGAAATCCGTCACCTTTTGCGCATCAAAAGCGTGACGGGGCTGCGCCTTTTAAACCGCTACGATGCAGAGGGCATTTCCGATGCACTGTTTTCGCGCTGCATCGGCATCGTATTCAGCGAGCCGCAGCTTGACGCGACCTACGCTGACCTTGCTGCGGTGCTGGCGGCACAGCCGGCGGACAAAAGCAGCGCAAACGCGTTAAACGGCAAGGATGCATCGGCGCAAAATGCCCCGACCGCCGCCTGCGCGCCGCTTATCGTCTTTGCCACCGAATATCTGCCCGGCCAGTTTGACCAGCGCGCGGCAAGCGCCGCCGAGTGCGTGCAGCTTTTGAGCCAAGGCGAGCGCCCCGCCGTTGCGACGGCGCGCGTGTTTGTTCTGTCGGGCAATCCCACCGATTCGGAGCTTGCCGAAATTAAAAAATACGTCATCAACCCCGTGGAGGCGCGCGAGGCATCGCTCGACGAAAAAGCAACGCTGCACGCCGACTATGCGATCCCCACCACCGTGGAGACGCTGACCGGCTTTTGTGCGCTGTCACAGGACGGACTTTCGGATTTTATCGCGCAGTACGGCCTTGCCATGGATGCGGGCGACATCAAATTCTGTCAAGATTATTTTGCGCAGGAGCAGCGCGATCCGACCCTCACCGAAATCCGCATGATTGACACCTACTGGTCAGATCACTGCCGCCACACAACCTTCGGCACGATTCTGGACGAGGTGTCCATTGCCGACCCGACCGTGCGCGATGCGTATGACCGGTATACCGCTTTGCGCAAAAATGTGCACGGCGAAAAGCTCGCCAAAAAGCCCCTGTGCCTGATGGATCTTGCCACCATCGGCGGCAAGGCGCTCAAACAGCAGGGCGTGCTGACAAACCTCGATGAATCGGACGAAATCAATGCGTGCAGCGTGAAAATTACCGTGGACAACAACGGCACCGACGAGCCGTGGCTGCTGCTGTTTAAAAACGAGACGCACAACCACCCCACCGAAATTGAACCGTTTGGCGGCGCGGCAACGTGCATCGGCGGCGCTATCCGCGACCCGCTTGCAAACCGCGGCTACGTCTATCAGGCCATGCGCGTGACAGGCGCGGGCGACCCGCTTGTGCCCGTCAAGGACACGCTGCCCGGCAAGCTGCCGCAGCGAAAGCTTGTAAAAACCGCGGCGGCGGGCTATTCGAGCTACGGCAACCAAATTGGCCTTGCAACAGGCATTGTGGACGAATTATACCACCCCGGCTATGTGGCAAAGCGCATGGAAATCGGCGCGGTGGTGGGCGCGGTGCCGGAGGAAAACGTCCGCCGCGAGGAGCCGCTGCCCGGCGACATTGTTATTCTTTTGGGCGGGCGCACGGGGCGCGACGGCTGCGGCGGCGCGACCGGCTCGTCCAAGGCGCACAAAAAAGAGAGCCTTGCCACCTGCGGGGCAGAGGTACAAAAGGGCAACGCCCCCGTAGAGCGCAAATTGCAGCGCCTGTTCCGCACAAAGCAAGCGTCGCTGATGATTAAGCGCTGCAACGACTTTGGCGCGGGCGGCGTGTCCGTCGCCATCGGGGAGCTTGCCGACGGGCTGATCATCGACCTTGACAAGGTGCCCAAAAAATATGACGGTCTGGACGGCACCGAGCTTGCCATCAGCGAGAGCCAGGAGCGCATGGCGGTTGTGGTGGACGCTGCCGACGCACAGAAATTGATCGACGCGGCGGCGCGCGAAAATCTGGAGGCGACCGCCGTTGCCACGGTGACGGAGCAAAAGCGTCTTGTCATGCGCTGGCAGGGGAACACGATTTGTGACATTGACCGCGCGTTTTTAAATTCCAACGGCGCGGAAAAGCACATCACCGCCACGGTTGCCGCCATGCCCGATGCGGCGCGCAGCGTGCCGGAAAAGCCGCTGGGCGAGATGCTGACGGCGCTGATGGGCGACTTGAACATTTGCAGCAAAAAAGGCCTTGCCGAGCGCTTTGATGCCACCATCGGCGCGGGCAGCGTGGTGATGCCGTTCGGCGGCAAAACGCAGCTGACCCCCGTGCAGGCCATGGCGGCAAAGCTTCCCGTGCTGCACGGCGAGACAAAAACGTGCAGCGGCATGGCGTGGGGCTTTAACCCGTTTATCGCACAGGAAAACCAGTACGCGGGCGCGTACCTTGCGGTGCTGGAAAGTGTGGCAAAGCTTGTTGCGGCGGGCTTTAGCGCCAAAAAAGCGGCTTTGACCTTTCAGGAATATTTCGAGCGGCTTGGCACCGACCCCGCGCGCTGGGGCAAGCCCCTTGCGTCGCTTTTGGGCGCGCTGGACGCACAGCTTGCGCTTGGCGTTGCGGCCATTGGCGGCAAGGACAGCATGAGCGGAAGCTTTGAAACCATCGACGTGCCGCCGACGCTTGTCAGCTTTGCCATTGCGCCGGGCGAGACGCAGGACGTAATCACGCCCGAATTTAAGCTGCCGGGCAGTAAAATTGTGCTGCTGCAGCCCGCGATGCGCAGCGCACTTTTGCCGGAGGCCGAAAGTCAAACGCGTATCTTTGCGCAGGTGGAGGCGCTGATGCGCGCGGGCAAGGTGCTCTCTGCCTGGACACCGGGGCTTGGCGGCGTAGCGGAGGGGCTTGTCAAAATGTGCCTTGGCAACCGCGTGGGCTTTTGCGCGGCGCGCGGCGCTGACGTAACAAGGGAACTTTTGTTCGGCTACCGCTACGGAAGCTTTATTTTAGAGCTGGCGGACGACATGGACATCGGCATTGCCTTGGGCGAGACGACGGGGCGCGCTGCGTTTGAGGCGTTTGGCGAAATTGTTTCGCTGGACGAGGTGCAGCGCGTATACGAGGATAAATTAGAGCCGGTGCTGCCGTACCACACGCTTTCGGGCGCGGCGGATGAAAAAAGCAAGACGGTGGACACGCTGCAATTCGAGGCCGTTTCGCGCGTGCCGTACAGCGGCCCCGCCCTTGGAAACAGCAAGCCGCGCGTGCTGATTCCGGTTTTCCCCGGCACAAACTGCGAATATGACAGCGCCCGCGCCATGGAGCGCGCCGGCGCGCAGCCGGACATTTTTGTCATCAACAATTTAACGCCCGATGCCGTGGCGCAAAGCATTGCAGAGATGCGCCGCAGAATTGACGAGAGCCAGATGATTTTCCTGCCGGGCGGCTTTTCCGGCGGCGACGAACCGGACGGCAGTGCCAAGTTCATCACGGCGTTTTTGCGCAACCCCGCCATTGCAAACGCGGTGCAGACCCTTTTGCAAACGCGCGACGGCTTGATGCTGGGCATTTGCAACGGCTTTCAGGCGCTGATTAAGCTGGGTCTTGTGCCCTTTGGCAAAATCATCGAGACGACAAGCGCCTGCCCCACGCTGACCTTTAACACCATCGGCCGCCACCAGAGCATGCTGGTGCGCACGCGCGTTGCGAGCAACGCGTCGCCGTGGCTATCGCGCACAAAGGTGGGCGAGGTGCACACGGTTGCCATCAGCCACGGCGAGGGGCGCTTTGTCGCAAGCGAGGACGTGCTTTTGCAGCTGCGCAAGAACGGGCAGATTGCGACGCAGTATGTGGATTTTGCGGGCGAGGCCAGCATGGATTTGCGCTTTAACCCGAACGGCAGCGCGCTTGCCATCGAGGGCATCACAAGCCCCGACGGGCGCGTGTTCGGCAAGATGGGTCACAGCGAGCGCAGCGGCAACGATCTGTACAAAAACGTGCAGGGCAACAAAATGCAGCCCATCTTTGAGGGCGGCGTGGACTATTTTAAAGTATAAACCGCGCATTTCTGCGCACAGGGAGGCTTTTTATGCAACAGCACGACACCTATATTTCCCCGTTCCAAACGCGGTACGCATCGAAGGAGATGCAGTATATTTTTTCCGACGACAACAAATTCCGCACATGGCGGCGGCTTTGGATTGCTCTGGCGCGCGCGGAGCAGGCAAACGGTCTGCCCATCACAAACGCGCAGATCGCACAGCTTGAAGCGCACAAGGACGACATCAACTACGACGTTGCGCAGGAGCGCGAAAAGGCGTGCCGCCACGATGTGATGAGCCATGTTTACGCCTACGGCGTACAGTGTCCGGACGCAAAGGGCATCATTCATCTGGGCGCGACAAGCTGCTATGTGGGCGACAACACCGACGTGCTTGTCATGCGCGAGGGGCTTTGCGTGCTGCGGCGCAAGCTGTTAAACGTCATGCATTTGCTGTGCACGTTTGCGGATACCTACAAGGATATGCCCGCGCTTGCGTACACGCATTTGCAGCCCGCGCAGCTGACGACCGTGGGCAAGCGCGCCACGCTGTGGCTGAACGAGCTGCGCATGGACTACGACGAGCTTTCGCACCGCGCGCAGACGCTTGCGCTGCTGGGCAGCAAGGGCACGACGGGCACGCAGGCAAGCTTTATGGAGCTGTTTGACGGCGATGAGGCGAAAATTAAGGACGTTGACCGGCGCATTGCGGCGGAGCTTGGCTTTGCCGACATCGTGCCGGTGTCGGGGCAGACGTATTCCCGCAAGGTGGACTTTAACGTATTGTCCGCGCTTTCGGGCGTTGCGCAAAGCGCGATGAAGTTTGCAAATGACGTGCGCATTCTTGCAAACTTTAAGGAGATGGAGGAGCCGTTTGAAAAGAGCCAAATCGGTTCGTCCGCCATGCCCTACAAGCGCAATCCCATGCGGTGCGAGCGCATCTGCGCCTTGTCGCGCTATGTGATGACGGACGTTTTGAATCCGGCGTTCACGGCGGGCACGCAGTGGTTTGAGCGCACGCTGGACGACAGCGCAAACAAGCGCATTGCCGTGGCGGAGGCGTTCCTTGGCGTGGACGCGATTTTAAACATTATGATGAACGTGTGCGACGGGCTTGTGGTGTACCCGAAGGTGGTGCGCGCGCGCGTGATGGCGGAGCTTCCGTTTATGGCGACGGAGAATATTATGATGAGCGCGGTGAAAAAGGGCGGCGACCGGCAGGCGCTGCACGAACGCCTGCGCGTGCACTCGCAGGCGGCGGCGCGCGTTGTGAAGGAGGAGGGCGGCAGCAACGATTTATTGCAGCGTGTTTGCGCCGACCCCGCGTTCCATTTGACGCAGCACGAGCTTGCCGCGCTGATGCAGCCGGAGGATTTTGTGGGCCGCGCGCCGCAGCAGGTGACGGAATTTTTGGACGAATGGATTCGCCCGCTGCTGGCGGCGCACGCAAAGGAGCTTGGCGAAAAGGCAGAGCTTTCCGTATAGCGCGACGGCGCGCATGACGTATGGCAAACGGCGCGCATGGCGCATGGCGAACGGCGCGCATGACGCATGGCAAACGGCGCGCATGGCGCATGGCGAACGGCGCGCATGGCGCATGGCGAACGGCGCGCATGGCGCATGGCAAACGGATAACGCAATATGTTTTCACATTGCTCTTGCGCATCGGCGTATGTCGGCGCAGCAAATCGCCCCGCGAAGGGGAGAGCGCACAGCACAAATTGATAAAGCAGCAAAAGAGCCGCAGAGCGTGGATTGTTCCACGCGCTGCGGCTCTTTTTGCAAGGCATTATTCTTTGCTTTGCTCCCGCTTTTTGCATTCCTGCTTGGAAGCTTCGCCGTCTTTTTCAAAGAGCCGCGCTTTGTCACATCAGCGGCGCAAAAATGCGCAGGATGCTCAAAAAGCAGCGCTGCGCAAGGCTCAACCGCTGAATGCTGTCCAGCGTCACCTCGCGGCACTGCGCCTGGGTCGCAAGAAAATCATCCCGAATATCCGCAACGCACGGCGTGCCGTACATCCATGCGGCGCATTCATAATGCAGATACAGGCTGCGGTAATCCAGATTGATGGTGCCCACCACCGCCGTGGTGTCGTCCGACACAAAGCTTTTTGCGTGCACAAAGCCCGGCGTATATTCATAAATTTTAATGCCCGCCTTGAGCAGCACCTCATAGTACGAGCGCGTGACAAAATATACCGTCTTTTTGTCCGGCACGCCCGGCGTGATAATGCGCACGTCCACACCCGATTTTGCCGCAATGGACATGGCGGTTATCATCTCGTTGTCAATAATCAAATACGGCGTGACGATATACACATAGCGCTGCGCCTTGTTGAGAATGTTCATGTACATCGTCTCGCCCACCGGCTCATCGTCCGTGGGGCTGTCGGTAAACGGCTGCACATAGCCCGCGTTCTCATACGTTTTTGTCGGGGCAAATGCCGCAAAATCCTCGTCGATGCGGCGCAGAAAATCCCAGATGGACAAAAACATCGCGGTTAAGCTGTACACCGCCTGCCCGCGCAGCAGCACGGCGGTGTCCTTCCAGTGACCGTGCGGGTGCACGGCGTTGATGTATTCGTCAGACAAATTGATGCCGCCCGTAAAGCCCACATTGCCGTCAATGACACAGATTTTGCGGTGGTCGCGGTTATTAAAGCGCGAGTTGAAAATATGCGTGAACCGGTTGAACGCACAGCACTGAATGCCGCGCGCCTCCATCAGCATCGGAAAATCTGCCGGCAGCAAAAACAGACAGCCCATGTCGTCGTACATCACGCGCACATCAACACCCGCCGCCGCCTTGCGCGTGAGCACCTCCAGCACGCTGTCCCACATCTTGCCCGCGCGTATGATAAAATATTCAAGAAAAATAAAGTGCTGCGCCTGTTCAAGCTCCGTCAGCAGCGCGTCAAACATCGCTTCGCCCAGCGGCAGATACTCTGCCTGCGTGCCCGCAAAAACAGGCGCGTCAGCATACGCATCCAGATAGCGCGTCTGCTGCGCGGCAACGGGATTTTCTGCGTACAGCGCCGCCGCCGCGTCCGGCACTGCGCAAAGTGCCTCCTTGTACCGCCCCGCAATTTCGTGCGAGCGGCGCTGCTCGCGCCGTGTAATGCGGTAGCGCCCGAACATCAAATATAAAAGGCCGCCCAAAATCGGCAGCAGCATAATCGGAATCAGCCACGCAATTTTATAGGCGGGGTTTGAATCCTGTCGCACGATATACAAAACGGCAATAATCGCCAAAATAATACAAAACGCATAAAACCAGACAAAGTATTTTTCAAACACCAAAAACATTGTGACCAGTACCCCAAGCTGCAAAAGCACCATGAGCACAAGCACGATAATGCGAAAGGTGACAGAACCGAAAATTTTTCTCATTGTCTTCTCCTATGGGTGTGCCGGACTTCAGGCGGGACGGCACACCGCTGTTTTGATCGCTTTGCGCGACAGTGTTTGTCTTGTCCGAGCCTTCTTATTTTTAGTATACCACGTCGCGCCTTGTTTTGCACGACACAGAGCAAAAAAACAATTTCGCCGTCTTTTGTGCACATTTTACAAGCGCCGCGCATGAAATAGGAGAGAAGGCAGGCGCTAAAACGCGCCATTTTGCAAAGGGGGGCGGCGGCAATGGAGATGCTGCGCATCGTGGACGCAGGGTTTAAATATCAGGCTGAAAACGGCGAGGTCGAGGCCTTTTCCCATATTAGCTTTTCTGTGCCGCAGGGGCAGTTTTTGAGCATTGTGGGGCCGAGCGGCTGCGGAAAAAGCACGCTTTTATCTATGATTGCGGGGCTGCTTCCGCGTGCGGCGGGCGAAATATATATCAAGGGCGAGCGCGTTTGCGGCGTGTCGCCGCACATCGGCTATATGCTGCAGCGCGATAATCTATTGGAATGGCGCACCATCTGGCACAATGTTTTGCTGGGGCTTGAGCTGCGCCACGCTGTAACCGCCGACACCTGTGCGCGGGCGCAGCAGCTTTTGCACACCTACGGCCTTGCCGAATTTCGCGACAAATATCCGCGGCAGCTTTCGGGCGGGATGCGCCAGCGCGTGGCGCTGATTCGCACGCTGGCAACGGGGCCGGACATTTTGCTGCTGGATGAGGCGTTCAGCGCGCTTGACTACCAAACGCGCCTTGCCGTGACGGATGATGTGCACCGCATTTTAAAGGCGGAGCGGGTGACGATGCTGATGGTGACGCACGACATTCCGGAGAGCATCTCCATGGGCGACGCGGTTTTGATTTTATCGGCGCGGCCCGCGCGCGTCAGGGAGCTGATGCCTGTGGAGTTCGGCCCCGGGCGCACGCCGCTTTCGTGCCGCAGCGACGCGCGGTTTTCGCACTATTTTGACCATATCTGGAAGGAGCTGCGTGCAGATGAAGCAGAATAAGGCACGACGGAGGGTGCGCGCCTTCGGCGGTGCGGCGCGCGTGGCGGCGCTTGCGCAGGTGCGCGGCATGGCAGTCGAGGCGGGTGCGCCGCAGATCACGCAAAAAGAAAAAGCAGCGCGGCACAGGCAAAAAGTGCCGGAAACGGCGCTGCCGGCGGCGTGGGCGGCGGCACCCCTCTCGCCTGAGCGCATTGCGTGGCTGGGGCGGCAAAAGCAGCGGGCACGCCGCATCCGACTTTGGCAATGGGGCATTTTAATCGGCGCGCTTGCGCTGTGGGAGCTGCTTGCGCGCGTCGGCGTGATTGACGCGTTTCTTGTCAGTCAGCCCAGCCGCGTTGCCGAAACGCTGACGCACATGGCACAAAACGGTCTGCTGCTGCACATCGGCGTGACGCTGTACGAGACGCTGACCGGTTTTTCGCTGGGCGTTGTGCTGGGGCTTTTGCTCAGCGTTGTGTTTTGGTGGAGCGGCTTTGTGGCGCGCGTGGCGGAGCCGTACCTTGTCGTGCTGAACAGTCTGCCAAAAATTGCACTGGGGCCTGTCATTATTTTAATTGCGGGCGCGGGCACGCGCGCCATCATTGTCATGGCGCTGGCTATTTCTTTGATTGTGACCATTCTCGAAATGCTGGCGGGCTTTCGCGGCACCGACACCGAAAGCATCAAAATGGCGCGAACCTTCGGCGCGACCAAGGGGCAGATTCTGTTTAAGATCGTGCTGCCCGCTAATCTTCCCACGCTGTTCAACTCGCTGAAAATCAACATCGGGCTGTCGCTTGTGGGCGTGATTGCGGGCGAATTTCTGGTCAGCAAGGCGGGGCTTGGGTACTTGATTGTCTATGGTGGGCAGGTGTTTCAGATGGATCTTGTGATGGCGAGCGTATTGATTCTGGCCGTGCTGGCGGCGCTGATGTACCAGAGCGTGACCGTGTGTCAGCGCCATATTGCAAAGCGCTTTGGCGCGTAGCGCCTTTGCCGATAACAAATCAACAAGAGAGTGTGGTAGGTAGGTATGAAACAAAAGGTGGCAGCAATTTTTATGGCCTTTGCACTGGCGTGCGCGTGCGCGGCGCTGTGCGCGTGCGGTGCACCCGCGCAAAATGACAAGGTGCGCCTGTGCGAAGTGACGCACAGTATTTTTTACGCGCCGCAGTATGTGGCAATGGCAAAAGGGTTTTTTGCCGACGAGGGGATTGATCTTGAGCTGTCGAACGGCGGCGGTGCCGACAAGGTGATGAGCGCCGTTTTAAGCGGCAGCGTGGACATCGGGCTTGCGGGGCCGGAGGCGAGCGTGTATGTATTTAATGAGGGAAAGCAGGATTACACCGAGGTTTTTGCGCAGCTGACCGCGTGCGACGGCAGCTTTCTTGTGGGGCGCACGCCGCAGCCCGATTTTGACTGGTCGGCTTTAAAGGGCGCGCACATTTTGCCCGGACGCAAGGGCGGTATGCCCTACATGGCGTTTCGCTATGCGATTGCCCAAAACGGCATGAAGCCCGACACCGATATGCTGCTGGACAACACGATTCAATTTGACATGATGACCGGCGCATTTTTAGGCGGCACGGGCGATTATGTGACAATGTTTGAGCCGGTGGCCTCCAGCATACAGGCGCAGGGCAAGGGCTTTATTGTGGCGAGCGTGGGCGAGCAGGCAGGCCCGATGCCGTACACGGCATATTTTGCGAAAAAAAGCACGCTTGCACAGAACGCAGACCTCATTCAGCGCTTTACTAATGCCGTTGTCAAGGGGCAAAAGTGGGTGGCTGCGCACTCCGCCGCCGAAATTGCAGCAGCCGTAAAAGACGCATTCCCCGACACGGAGGCAGCGCTTTTGACAAGCGCCGTGCAGCGCTATAAGGACATCGGCGCATACGCGCAGACACCCGTGATGGGCAAGGAGGACTTTGACCGCTTGCAGCAGGTCATTCTACAGGCGGGCGAGCTTGCACAGGCCGCCCCGTATGACAAAATTATCAACAACACCTTTGCCGAAAACGCCATGCGATAACACGCGGACGGGAACGCGGGGGAACGGGAGACGCGGGGAGACGCGGCCTTTTGAAAAAGGCCTGGCGAAAACTTTAAACCTACGAAAACGCAGGAGAAGAACGCCGCTGTTTCATTGGATTTTCAGACAGCCGACAAAGGCACCGAGGGGGATCCCCCCTCGGTGCCCTTTTTGCCGTATTATATTTGCCGTATTATAATGGTAAGGCAAAGTTTTCGCCAGGCCTTTTTCAAAAGGCCGCGTTCCCCGCGTCCCCGTCCCCGTGCCATATTTGCAGCGTCAAGTGCGGGGTGTGCGCGGCGGCATCCGTCAGCACGCGCAGGACGCGCGCGGCATAGGTGCCGCGCGCGCTTCCGTACACGACCAGTGTAACTTCGCCGCGCGGCTCGGTCAAAACATCGTACAGCGCATCAAGGTTTCGCCCGTAATGCGGCGGCACGTTCAGCTTTTTTGCCAGATACTCCTGCGCCGCCTCCGGCGTGTCAAGGCGTGCGCCCGCGAGAAAAATATACTCCATCCGCCGCGTGCCCCCCTTCTTGCTATCATTTGCCAAAATGCTATTCTGCGCACAAGCCGTAGCCGGCGCATAAAATTGCCCCGCGAGGGGGGATGGATCGCAGCTTCGCAAGCTGTAAAAAAGATCCCTGTCTAGGAAAGCCGCTCTCCGTTGCTGTCATACAGCTGCACAAAGGTTTTATAATGGTCGTCTGTGTAATAGACAAGGCCGTCGCTTGCATAGAGAATGCGCTGCGCGCTGCGGTAGCCGCCGTCATAGCCGATATCGCACTCGCGCCATTTGCGCCCCTCCGCTTCCGGCAGGCCGCCCTCATAGTTGCCGTACCGGTCGCCGCCGATGCTTTTGCCCGGTGCCACCTCATCCAGATTGCCCGCGCGGCTGTCCCAGCCCAGCGCCTCTGCCGCGCGCTTTGTGATGAAATTATCCGGCAGATGCCCATAGGTGACAAGGTACAGCGCCACGTCATCGCGCGCGGTATAGCTTTTGTTTTCCTCTATCGCGCCTTGCCCGCCCGCGTCGCTGTCCTTCGGCGGTGCACCGTCATCGTTTTCCCCGTCAAAAACGGCAGCCGCGCCGCTTTGCACCACCTGCGCCCCCTGCGTGCGCTGTGCGAAAAGCACCTGTGTGAAATACCACACGCCCAGCACCAACAGCAGCGGCAGCGCCACCCGACGGCAAAAGCTTCGGAATTTTTCCATGCCGCATTCCTCCCGCATCACGCATTTTTTCTTGCTTTATCATAGCACATTTTTCTCTCGGTTTCTATCTGTTTCTGCGCGCGGTTCAAAACGGGGTGTGTCCCGTGCAGTTTTGGCAAGACAGGACGGCCGATGCTTTATTTTACGAACGCAGCGTTTGTTTTTTGCAGCGCGCCCCGCGTCCGCGCACTGGTTTTAGTCCATTTTGTCCACGTATTTTGCACAATCGTCCGCGCTCCCTCTTGTTGATTGTCACCATATTTTATCAAGATCTTATTTCAATTTTGTAACATTTTTATATTTTTGCTTGATGTTTCTATTTTTTAGTGCTATGATAAAATAAAGTTTATAGAAAAGGGTTACGTCCCTTTTTCAAACGCCGTGAAAAGGCATTTTACCTTTTTATTATTTTATTTTATAGGAGGAAAAAAATGAAAAAACGGATTCTTTCTCTGGGACTGGTTCTCGCTCTTGCGGTTTCTCTGTTAGCCGCCTGCGGCGCGCCTGCCCCCGCGGCCTCCACTCCTGCAGCAGCATCCTCTACGGCGGCACCGGCGGCTGAGCCTGTCGAGCTGACGCTTGGCTCCTGGCGCACGGACGACGTAGCGCAGATGGAAAAGCTGCTGGCGGCCTACAAAGAGGTTGCGCCGAACGTGACCATTACGTTCCAGCCGACCAACCCTCCCGATTACAACGCCACCCTGCGTTTGCAGCTTGACGGCGGCACCGGCCCCGATCTGATGTACGCGCGTTCGTATGCAACGGGCGAGGAGCTGTTTGACACCGGCTATTTTGCAGATTGCTCTGACATCCCCGGCTTAAAGGACAATTTTGTTGCCTCCAGCCTTGCCCCGTGGCAGACCAAGGACGGAAAAATGTTTGCCGTTCCCTTTGCCGCTGTGTCGCACGGCGTTTACTACAACAAGGACATCTTTGCCAAAGAGAGCCTGAAGGTTCCCGAAACCTGGGAAGATTTCATTGCGCTGTGCAAAACGCTGAAGGACAAGGGCTACACGCCGCTTGCAAACGGCGTTGCCGACGAGTGGGATATTCTTGAGTGCTTCTTCCTTGGCATGGTTCCCAACTATGTGGGCGGTGCCGAGGGTCGTGTTAAATTTGAGAACGGCGAAAAGAAGCTGAGCGACCCCGAATTTGTGAATGCCTTTACCGACATTGCACAGGTTTCACCGTATCTGCCCAAGGGCTTTGAAGCGGTTACTTATAACGACAGCCAGGTGATGTTTAACTCGCAGGAGGCTGTTATGTTTGTGGACGGCTCCTGGACAGCGGGCGTTTACAAGGATGCAACCTTTGAGTGGGGTGTCTTTGCACTTCCCGCGCGCAAGGGCGGCAAAACCGCCATCTGCTTCCATCCCGACATGGCGATTACCATGAACGCAAACGGCAAGCATTTGGACGAATCCAAGGCGTTCCTCGCATGGCTGTGCACCGAAAAGGGTGCGACCACCGCCTCCGAGAATCTGCCTGTAGGGTACTTCCCGATGATCAATTTCCCCATCCAGCTTGCAGACGCGCACGCCAACGAGTTCCTTGCCATGAATCAAGGCAAGGAGACGGATGCCCGCTTTGTATGGCCGAAGATGATGGACTGGTACGCACCGATGAACGAACAGGTCATCAATGTGCTGAAGGGCACTGCCACTCCGCAGGCCGCCGCTGATGCGCTTGCCGCGTTTGTTCCCGCTGCAAAATAATAATATGGTATGGGGGCTGTAGCTTTTGTCTGCGGTTCTCCGGCTGAAGGCGGGCGGGAACCATCCCGCCCGCCTCTGTTTTGTTTTTGCTGAGGCAATCATTTTGCAGGAGGTGACCCCATGAAGCTGTCTAAAAAGAAAAACCGTTTAAACCCCGGCGCTGCCTACTGGATTTGGTACGCGCTGCCAGCGCTTTTCTTCTATTTGATTTTTATGGCGTATCCGCTGGTGGACTCCATTCGTATGAGCCTGTATACCGGTACCACCCATGCCCGCGTATTTGCCGGGTTTTCCAATTATGTGACGCTGTTTACCGACCCTGTTTACTCGCAGCAATACTGGAACGCCATGCTGAACACCGTCAAGTTTTTCATCATTCATATGCTGGTGCAAAACGTGCTGGGCATTGTGTTTGCCGTTTTGCTGACGGCCCCGAAAATGCGCGGGCGCAATATTTACCAGGCAATTATTTTTATCCCCACAACCTTTGCCGTACTGGTGACGGGCTATTTATGGAAGCTGCTGCTGAACCCCGTGTGGTCTAAGGGCTTTTGGAACGCGCTGCATCTGCCCGGCCTTGCACAGCCGTGGCTGGGTGACGAAAAAACGGCGCTGCTTTTTGTGGCGTTTGTGTCGTGCTGGCAATGGATTGGCATTCCGACCATGATGTTTGTGGCGGGGCTGAACAACATCAGCGAGGATTTGTACGAGGCCGCCGCCATTGACGGCTCAAACGGCTGGCAGACCTTCTGGCGCATCAAGCTTCCGCTCATCAAGCCCGTTGTGGGCATGATTGCTATTTTGACCTTTGTCAACAACTTTAACGCATTTGACATTGTGTTTGCCATGGAGACGGCCAACGGTGCACCGGGCTATGCAACGGATTTGCTTGGCACGCTGTTCTACCGTGTTGGCATTGCAGGGCAGCACCCCATCGGCATCCCAAACCCCGGCCTTGGCTCTGCCATTGCGACCATTACGTTCCTACTGCTTGCGCTGGGGTCGCTTATTACGCTGCACTACACAAACGAAAGGAAGTGAGCCTTTAACATGAACGAAACACAAAAAAAGGAAACGCGCAGCGGCTCGTTGCGGCTGCAAAATATGCACCTTGGCTCACACCTTATCTTCTGTCTGTGGGCGCTTGTGGTGCTTTTCCCGATTTATATTATGCTGATCAACTCGTTCAAGGACAGGCTGAGCATTTACGCAAACCCGTTCGGTCTGCCCACGACGTGGCACTGGAGCAACTACACGGACGTTTTGTCCAGCGGCGATTTTATCATGTATTTTTTCAACAGTCTGATTGCCGTGCTTGTCTCGTTGTTTCTGGTGGTGTTTCTGGGCACAATGCTGTCTTACGCGCTGGCAAACTGGATTGGAAAAATGTCCAGCTTCCTTTATTTTTTATGCATTGCGGGCATGATGATGCCCATTAAAATTGCGTCCATCAAGCTGCTTGAAATGATGCGCAATTTGAACCTGCTCAACTCTATTTGGGCTTTGGTGCTGGTGTACACCGCCATGGGCATTCCCATCTCGGTATTCATTTTGACGGAGTTCATCCGAGAAATTCCAAAGGAGCTGACCGAGGCCGCACTAATGGACGGTGTCGGGCGGTTTAATATTCTGATCCGCATCATTATGCCGCTGGTGCGCCCCGCCATCGCCACCGTAGCCATTTACAACCTTGTCCCGTTCTGGAACGATTTGTGGTTCCCGCTGATTTTCATCAGCGACGAAAAATCCAAAACGCTGCTGCTGGGCGTGACCCGTCTGTTTGGACAGTATCAGACGGACTGGTCCAAGGTGATGGCTGTGCTGACGCTGGCCTCGCTGCCCGTGCTGATTTTGTACCTCCTGATGAGCCGACAGTTCATCAAGGGCATGACGGCCGGTGCCGTTAAGGGCTGACGCGCAGGCGTTGATTTT
>JAVXUG010000022.1:21874-30947 GCA_036642215.1 Ruthenibacterium sp. | reverse complement strand
TCCCGCGCGCTGCGGTTCATTTCGTCGCTGAACGCGCTGTTGTATTTGCGCTCGCAGAACGCGCGCAGCCACGCGTCAAGCGGCTTTGGTGCCGCGCTGCCGGACAAATTTTCACGCCGCTCAAACATGCTGCGCAGCGCAGAATCCGAAAGCGCCGTGTACCGGTTTTCGCACACATAATCGCCCACGTCAAAGCGCGGCGGCTTTTTGCGCTCCCGCTGCGAGGGTGCCGGATAGCCCAGCACCAGCATACACGCCGGAACACACGTTGCCGGAAAGTCCAGAATGCGCCGCTGCTGCTCTTTGTTTTCGAGAATATCCCCGATATAGCAGCTGCCGATTCCCATACTCTCGGCGGCGATTACCACATTCTGCGCCGCAATGCACGCGTCCGCAAAGGCAAGCAGCAAATCGCCCGGCCCCGGCGCGCGCGGGCTTGCGCCCGCAAGCCGATATCCGTTCTGCCAGCGCGTTCCGTCGGCCAAAAACACAAGCACCACGGGCGCTTTTGCAATAAAGCCCTGGTTGTCGCACGATGCCGCAAGCTGCTGCTTTTTTTCCGCGTCGGTCACGTCAATGATGGTGTAAAGCTGTTGGTTGCCCGCCGTGGGTGCCTGTGCGGCACAGCGCAGCAGCCTAAGCTTCTCGTCGGGAGAAACGGGCTGATCGCTGAACAGGCGCGTCGATTTGCGCCGGTACAGGCTCTCGATGATTTCATTCATAGACATCCTCTTTTCTTTTTCGGGCGGCGCACACAAAAAATGCCGCCGGCTCTGTCTCTGTTCCTACAGTACGACCGAACCCGCGGCTCGTCAAGGGTTTTTCCTCGTTTTTGCGCTTATTTTTGCAACGTGTGCTATAATATATAGTATATAAGAGAGGAGGGCGTTTCTATTGCAGGATAATCCGCAGAAAACAAGAAAGCTTGGAATCGGCTTTGCCACCGGCAGAAAAAGCTTTCGCAAGGTGTTAAACGCCTACATCTACAACTGGAAGGAGACAAAAAAGCAGCTCCCGCAGGCGGAAAATGTGAGCCTGAGCCTGTTTGTCGCCTATGATTTGGATTATAACAACGCGCAGTCCACCGATTTTACAAATCTGAGTCAAGAGATGGTGGATGCCTTTGACGACATTGTGTTCATGGGCACAAAAAACGCGACGGAGAGCCTGATGCGGCTGACAAAAAACGGTCAAATGACCGAAAAGGAGCTGCGCGGGGTGTTTGGCGCGGGCTATGCGGGCAAGCGAAACGCCATTCTGTACGCGGCGCTGGAAAACCACGTCGATTTTCTGCTGTTTTTGGATGACGACGAATATCCCGTCGCCGTCACCAATAACAAAAACTGCTGCCTGTGGAGCGGACAGGCCGTTTTATCCACGCATCTTGCCCACATTGCAAGCGCCGATCTGACAAACGGCTATCACTGCGGCTATATTTCACCCATCCCGAACATCTCGTTTGGCAGCACGCTGCCGGAGGCGGATTTTCGCGCGTTTATTGAGTCCATCAGCAACGACATCATCAACTGGGACAATGTGCGCCGGCTGATGGACTGCGGCGGCGTGACCTATGCCGACACCGCCGTGCTGACGGGCAACCGGGCGGAGCCTGTGCTTGAAGAAAACGGCTGCAAATTTATCAGCGGCGCAAATTTATGCATCAATCTCACAAAGCCGGAGCGCGTGTTCCCCTTTTACAACCCGCCCGGCGCGCGCGGCGAGGACACGTTTCTCTCCACGCTTTTGCACGAGCGCACGGTGACGCGCGTGGACTGCTATACCTTTCACGACGGCTTTTCCGCGTATCGGCACTTGCTGGACGGCGTGCTGCCCATCCACCTAGAGGCCAATCCCGGCGCAACACAGGGCATCACCAACCGCTTTTTGTCCGCCTGCGTGGGCTGGGTGCGCTACAAGCCGCTGCTTGTCTATCTGACGCACCCCGACACCTACGAGGCGCAGATGGTGCAGATTCGACAGACGCTGGAGCGCACGCTGCCAAAGCTTGCCGCCTATTTTGACAACGAGCGCTTTATGACGGTGCTGACCGAATTTGACCGCTACCGCAAAAACGTAAAAAATCATTGCGCGCAGTTTCGCTCCACGCAGGAAATATGGAAAAAGCTGGTGCAGACCCTTTTGTAGCGCACGCGCGGAATTTGCACGCCGCACCGCGGACGTTCTTCGTTTGACTTTCGGCGCGCGCGGCAATATAATAAGAGCAGAATGGAAAATCAAGCTTTGGGAGAATGACTATGAAACGCTGTGAGATTGCCTCTTTGATGGCCGCCCCACCCGCCGACGGCACGGTTGTAACCGTGTGCGGCTGGGTAAAAACCGTGCGCGATTCTAAAAACATCGGCTTTGTTGAGCTGTCGGACGGCTCTGCCTTTAAAAATTTGCAGGTCGTATTGGAAGTCGCCCGCCTGTCCAATTATAAGGAGCTTGCCAAATGCGGCGTGGGCACAAGCCTGTGCGTGACGGGGCGCGTTGTGCTGACCCCCGGCGCAAAGCAGCCGCTTGAAATCAACGCCGACAGCGCTGCTGTGCTGGGCGATTGCCCGCCGGACTATCCCATGCAGAAAAAACGCCACAGTGTGGAATTTTTGCGCACGCTGCCGCATCTGCGCCCGCGCACCAACACGTTCAGCGCGGCGTTTCGCGTGCGCAGCGTGGCGGCGTATGCCATCCACACCTTTTTTCAGGAGCAGGGCTTTGTCTATGTGCACACCCCGCTGATTACCGGCAGTGACTGCGAGGGTGCGGGCGAGATGTTCCGCGTGACAACCCTTGACCCCGCAGACCCGCCGCGCACCGAGGACGGCAAAGTTGATTACACGCAGGACTTTTTCGGGCGCGGCACAAACCTGACCGTCTCCGGTCAGCTGGAGGCCGAGGCCATGGCGACGGCGTTTGGCAAGGTGTACACCTTTGGCCCCACGTTCCGCGCAGAGGACAGCAACACCCCGCGCCATGCGGCGGAGTTCTGGATGATAGAGCCGGAGATTGCCTTTGCCGATTTGGCGGACGACATGGATTTGGCGGAGGCGATGGTGAAAAGCGTTGTCGCACAGGTGCTGGCAAGCTGCCCCGACGAAATTGCGTTCTTTACGCAGTTTTTCGACAAAACCTTGTCCGCCCGCCTTGGCGCGCTTGTGGACAGCGAATTTGTGCGCCTCAGCTACACCGAGGCCGTGGCGCTGTTGCAGCCGCACAACGACGACTTCCAGTACAAGGTGTCGTGGGGCATTGATTTGCAGACGGAGCACGAGCGCTATCTGACCGAGCAGATTTACAAAAAGCCCGTCTTTGTCACCGATTATCCGAAGGAAATCAAATCGTTTTACATGCGCTGCAACGATGACGGCAAAACCGTTGCCGCGGCGGATATGCTTGTGCCCGGCGTGGGCGAGCTGATTGGCGGCAGCCAGCGCGAGGAGCGCCTTGCCGTATTGGAGGCGCGCATGGACGAGCTGGGTCTTTCAAAAGCGGACTACGAGTGGTATCTTGATTTGCGCCGCTTTGGCACGGTGCAGCACGCGGGCTTTGGGCTTGGGTTCGAGCGCTTGATCATGTATGTGACAGGCATCCCGAACATCCGCGACGTACTTCCGTTCCCGCGCACGGCGGGCGGGTTTTAACAAAGCGTTTTTGCGCCCTTTTCGCCGCTTTCAACGCAAAGCAGCACGCGGGCTTTGGGCTTGGGTTCGAGCGCTTGATTATGTATGTGACAGGCATCCCGAACATCCGCGACGTACTTCCGTTCCCGCGCACGGCGGGCGGGTTTTAACAAAGCGTTTTTGCGCCCTTTTCGCCGCTTTCAACGCAAAGCGCCTTTGCGCCGCTTTTCTGCGAGTGCGTCCCCTGTTATGACTTCAAAAAAGCTCCACGGCTGCCCTTGCGGGCAATCGCGGAGCTTTTTTTATAGCAGCTTTTCGATGCATGGATGCTTTTTACAGCTTGTGAAGCTGCGATAAGCTCCCCTGCGCGGGGCACTTCTATGTGCCGGCTATCGACGATGCACAAATACAATTACAATGTGAAATCACCTTGCTCTATGCTATCGTTTTCTTTTTTTGGGCGCTTCCGGTGCACGACCGTACATGCGCGTCAAGTCCGCAATTTCAAGCGCCAGCGCGTCTGTCAGCAGCTTTGCATCCACGCGCCACTGCCAGTTGCCGCCCAGCGTTGCGGGCGTGTTGATGCGCGCGCGCTTGTCAAGCGCCAGCCAGTCCGCCAGCGGGATGATGCAGGTGTCCGCCACACTGCCCAGCGCCGCGCGCACACAGCTGCGCGTAAACGGCCGATCCTTTGTGATGTCCAGATATTTTTTGCAGAACGCCACATCCGCCGCGGGGGCGCTGTATTGCCAGTCCTCCATGGTTGTGTTGTCGTGCGTGCCCGTGTACACAACGCTGTTGTGGTGGTAGTTGTGCGGCAGATAGTCGCTCTCCTCGCGCGAATCGAACGCGAATTGCAGCACCTTCATCCCGGGAAAGCCGCTGTGCGCCAAAAGCTGACGCACACCGTCCGTCATATAGCCCAAATCCTCCGCGATGATGCGCACGCCCGGCAGCTTTGCTTTAAGCGTGTCAATCAGCGGCTCGCCGGGGCCTTTGCGCCACGTTCCGTTCACTGCCGTCGCATCGCCCGCGGGAATGGCATAGTAGCTTTCAAACCCGCGAAAATGGTCGATGCGCACCACGTCATATACGGACGAGGCGTGCTGCATACGGTGCACCCACCACGCACAGCCCGTCGCCAAATGATGCGGCCAGTCGTACAGCGGGTTGCCCCAAAGCTGACCATCCTCCGAAAAGGCATCCGGCGGACAGCCGGCAACCTCGGTCAGCGCGCCGTCCGCACTGACCTGAAACAGCGACGGGTCCGCCCACAAATCGGACGAATCGGGCGAGACATAGATAGGAATGTCGCCAATCAGCTGCACGCCGTGCGCGTTTGCATAGCTTTTCAGCTGCTGCCACTGGCGGTAAAACAGATACTGCACGACCTCCCAAAACGTAATCTGCGTTTTCAGCCGCCGCTGCGCCGCCGCCATCGCCGCGCTTTCGCGCCGGCGCAGCGGTGCCGGCCAAAATGACAGCGCGCGCATCCCGTTCTCCTCTTTCAGCGCCATAAACAGCGCGTAGTCCGGTAGCCAGTCGGCGCTGGACGCGGCAAACGCGTCGAACGGCTCCGACGCGCGCGCAAAGCGCGCCACGGCCTTTTCCAGCAGCGGCTTGCGGTTTTTGTACAGCTTGTAATAGTCAATTGCACCCGCCGCGCCGGTTTTTGTCTCGCCGCCAAAATCGGCTGCGGTCAGCTCGGCGCGCGTCAGCAGGCCGTCCTGCACCAGCGCATCCAGGTCAATAAAATACGGGTTCGCCGCAAAGGCAGAAAAGCTCTGGTACGGGCTGTCCCCGTAGCCCGTCGGCCCGATGGGCAAAATCTGCCAGTAGCGCTGCTGCGCCGCCGCAAGAAAATCCACAAAGTCATACGCCTGCTTGCCCAAACTGCCAATGCCGTAGGGCGAGGGCAGGCTGGACACGGGCATTAAAATTCCGGCTGCGCGCATTATCCCTTCACCGCCCCGGCCACAACGCCCTCAATGATATACTTTTGGCACAGGAGGTAAAAAATGACGATGGGCAGAATGGTCAGCATGATGCAGGCCATCATCGGCCCCATCTCGACACGCCCGTAGCTGCCGCGGAAATACTGAATGAGCATGGGAATGGTGCGGTACTTTTTGATGTCGAGCACAAGCGTCGGCAGCAGATAGTCGTTCCACACCCACATCGCTTCCAAAATCGCAACCGAAATCATCGTCGGCTTCAAAATGGGGAATACGATGCTGAAATAGGTCTGCGCCGGATTGCAGCCGTCAATCATGGCGGCCTCCTCGATCTCGATGGGGATGCTTTTGACAAAGCCGCAGAACATGAAGACTGCCAGCCCCGCGCCAAAGCCGAGGTAGATGATGCAGATGTTGAGCGGTGTGTTCAGCCTGAGCGTGTCCGCCATGCGCGACAGCGTAAACATGACCATCTGAAACGGCACAACCATGCTGAAAACGCACAGATAGTACATCGTTTTTGACAAGACGGACTGCACGCGCGTGATATACCACGCACACATGGAGCAGCACAGCAGAATGAGCGCCACGCTGGTCAGCGAAATGAGCAGGCTGTACCCAAAGCTTTTTAAAAAGCCCTTTGCCGCGATGGCGTTGATATAGTTGGATAGCCCCGCGAAGGTCTCTGCCGTGGGCAGTTGAAACGCCGCCGCCGTCGTGATGGCGGTCTCTGTCTTGAACGAGTTTTGCAGAATCATCAGCATGGGGTAGAGATACAGCACGCTGAGGATGGTGAACAGAATGGTCCACAAAAGGCCCGGACGTTTTTTTGTATGCTGCATTACTGCTGCACCTCCTTCGAGCGCGTCGCTTTTAGCTGAATGAGCGCAATGACCACGACCACCACAAAGAAAATGACGGCCTTTGCCTGACCGATGCCCTTCCACTGGGGGCCGCTGCGCGTATAGAACGTGTTGTAGATGTTCAGCGCCAGCATCTCGGACGCGTGGTTCGGCTCGCCGCCCGTCAGCGACAGGTTTTGATCGAACAGCTTAAACGAGTTTGTCAGCGTGAGGAACAGGCAGATGGTAATGGACGACATGACCATGGGAAGCTTGATGCGAAGCAGCGTTTGCAGGCTGTTTGCGCCGTCAATTTCAGCGGCCTCGATCAAATCGCCGGAGATGCTTTGCAGCCCCGCGATGTAGATGATCATCATGTAGCCGACCTGCTGCCACGACATGAGGATAATCAGTCCCCAATAGCCCGCGGCGGTGTTCAGCGCCAGCAGCGGCTGCCCCACGATGGACAGCACGCCGTTGATGAGAATTTGCCAGATGTAGCCCAGCACAATGCCGCCGATGAGGTTTGGCATAAAAAACACGGTGCGGAATATATTGGTGCCGCGAATGCCGCGCGTGAGCACAAGCGCCACCAAAAACGCAGCCACGTTGATGGTGATGGTGCTGACCACGGTAAAGGCGATGGTAAACCAGAACGAGTGCCGGAACGATGCGTCCGAAAACGCTTTGACATAGTTGCCAAAGCCGACCCAGGTGGCGTTGCCGACCGTTGTGAATTTGCAGAACGAAAGATAAATTCCCTCGGCAAACGGCACGAGAAAGCCGATGATGAACGCAACCAGCGTTGGCAAAACAAACAGCGGGAAATATTTTTTCATTGCTTTTTGCATGGGTCTCTGGTCCCTCCTATTCGATCCCCTGTAGAGATAAAACGGGGGAGCCTTCGCTCCCCCATTTTACTTTTTTTAAAATCTAGGCATTTGCAAGCTTGTACTCGGCTGCCCAGCCCTCGACAAACGCTTTGACAACGCCGTCCCAGTCGCCGGTGCCGGCAGAGTAGGCGGTCAGCGCGGAGCCCACGCCGTTTTTCCACTCCTCACTGGGCATTGTGGTGAAGTTCCACGACACCGGGGTCTTGCCCTCGGCGGTCATGGCCACGTCCTGCTTTACAAACAGGTTCGGGGAGGTCTGTGCCTTTTTGAAGGGAATGACAAAGCCCATGTCCTCTGCCATTGCCTTTGTGCCCGCGTCAGAGGTGACACACCAGTTCATGAAGTCAAGCGTTGCGGTGATGTTATCTGCGCTTGCATTCTTGTTCACGCACCAGTAGTTCTCTGTGCCGGTGCAAAGACCCTGCTTTGCCTCATCGCCCACGCCGATATAAATAGGAATCATGGCAAGGTCGTCGTCGGTGTATTTCCCCTCGCCCGTCAGATTGCCGTATTCCCAAGAACCGTTCTGGAAGAATACCGCTTCGCCGGCAAGGAACTCGTTGCGGGAATCATCGCCCGTTTTTGCGGACAAATCCTTGGGGCTGCAGGTGGAATCTGTTGTGTACAAATCCCAGATGTTTTTGTAGTTTTCAAGGTAGGTGCCCTTGATGGCCTCGGTTGCGCTGATGCCGTCCGCCTGATACTCAAAGTAGATGGGCAGGTTGGCAAGATGGGTTTTGAAGCGCCAGTCGGACGAGCCGTCCATGCCCGCGCTGGTGAAAGCGCCCTTGACACCAAGCTCTGCCTTGCGCGCTTGAATGTCGTCGGCAATTTTCTTCAAATCTGCAAAGCTTTTGATGTCCTCAACCTTGTAGCCGGCTTTTGCAAGCAGCGTTTTGTTGGTGATGATGCCGTAGCTCTCCACCACATACGCAACGCCCGGAACAGCCTCGCCGTCCTTCAGCGCAAAATCCTGGTTGGTCAGCTCGCCGTAAATGGCGGAGTCTTTCAGGTCGTAGCAGTAGTCCTTCCAGTTTTTCAGCCCGACGGGGCCGTTGACCTGAAACAGCGTGGGCGCGTCGGTTTTGCCCATCTCTGCCATCAGGGTTGTCTCGTACTCGCCGGAAGCGGCGGTCACGACGGTGACGGGCACGCCCGTCTCGGCGGTGTAGGCCTTTGCCAGTGCCTGCCACTGCTCATCCTGCTCGGGTTTAAAGTTCAAATAATACACGCTGCCGCCAGCCGCGGTCGCGTTGCCTGCCGTGGATGCGGCGGGGGTGCTGCTTGCCGGAGCCTTGGTGCCGCAGGCCACAAGGGACAGCGCCAAAACCAGTGCAAGCACAAGTGCCAATGCTTTTTTCATGTTATGCCTCCTAATAATGTGTCTTTCCGATGGATATTCCGAACCGGCGTTTGCCGGAGGAAGACTGTAGTTGTCACAGCGCGCGCACGCTTTCGCCCACGACAAGGGTGGTGGGCAGAATGACCGTTTCGCGCGGCGCGGCGTGCTCGATGGCGGCAAGAAGCTGCTGCACGCTGCTCTGTGCGATGTCCTGCTGCGGCTGTCGAATGGTGGCAAGCTGCGGGATGCAAAACCGCGCAAGCTCAATGCCGTCAAAGCCAAGCACCGAGATATCCTCGGGAACCCGCAGCCCCGCCTCGTGGATGGCGCGCATGGCACCGATGGCAATGAGGTCGGACATACAGAACACGGCGGTTATTTGCAGCTTATCTGCGCTGCCCTCCGCGCTGCCCTCCGCGCT
>JAVXUG010000022.1:15527-21774 GCA_036642215.1 Ruthenibacterium sp. | reverse complement strand
CCCTGCAAAAGACGGTTCATAGCGCGATAGCCGGAGTCCATGCTGAACGAGCAGTTCCGGTACAGCGCCTCGGGGTGCTGCGCGCCCCTATTCGCTGTGTAGGCGCGGCAAAAGCCGGCGTAGCGCAGCGCGCTGACATAGGACATTTCGCGCTTGCCGCCCATGACGGCGATGCTGCGATGGCCTTTTTGCAGCAGATATTCACAGGCCTCGCCGCCCGCCGCAGCGTCGTCAACGCCCACGCACGAAAGGTTTTGAAAATCCAAATCCTGCGACACGGTGGTCGCAAGAACGCTTGGCACCGTGATGGCGGCAAAGCGCCGGCGGAACACTTCCACGTTGCCGCCAAGAAACAAAAGGCCAAGCGGCTTTCGCTCGCGCTGCAGCTGCTCGCCCGCCAGCACCTCGTCGGCATCCTCGTCAAGGTAGTGCACCTCGGCGCTGTAGCCGGCGCTTGCAATGGCGGTTTGTATGCGCTCTAAAACACCCGCAAAAAACAGGTTGAACGCGCCCTTGACAAGAATTAAAATATTGCTGCTTTGCTGCACCTTAAGCTGTCTTGCGTTGTTGTTGGGCACAAAGCCCACCCGCGCGATGATCTCTTTAATTTTGTGCTTTGCCTCGTTTGACACGTCGGGGTGGTCGTTCAGCGCGCGTGACACGGTGGACACGGCATAGCCGGATTCCCGCGCGATATCCTTGATGGTCAATGTGCGCGCCTCCTTGATTTTTTCGCTTGGATGCAAAAGCTGTCAGATTTGGTACCGGTATCGGGAACGATGCCGGAAACGTTTCCGGGTGGCTGTGACTGTATGATAACGCAAGGCCGAGCATTTTACAAGGGGGTTTTGTGATTTTCAGCACATTGTATGCTTTCCTCTGTGCTGTTTTGTGCATTTTTCGCTTTGCGGCAATTTGCCAAAATAAGCGCATGCCCCCCTACTATATCTTTATCTTTGCTGTATGCGCTTTTAGGAAAAAATGCTTGCCGTTCTGAGAGCAGTTTTCCGTGACATGGATTTTTTTACAGCTTGCGAAGCTGCGATCCATCCCCGCGCAGGGCGATTCTATGTGCCGGTCATAGACGATGCACAAGTGCAAGTGCAATGTGAAATCACATTGCTATGCCCCGCGCAGAAAGCGCGAAGCCTTTTTTGCAAGCACATCAAAATGTTTACAGTCTTGTAATTCTCCGGTTTGTGGATTATGATATACTGTATCATAAGGTAATATGCGAAACGCGCGCCCGGTTGATTTCCGCTTCGCGTTTGATCCGGTGCGGCGCGCAAAAAACACCAGAAACGGAGAGATAAAAAGTATGGGTTTCTTTTCCGGCATGTATACAAAGGAAGGTCCCGGCGTGCCAAAAAACGCCCCGCAGAAAAAGGGTGCCGCGCGCTATTTTGAAATTTTTATGCGTGATATGGGGATGCTGTGGAAAATCGGCGTGCTGAGCACCCTGTGCTTTGTGCCGTGCGTACTGAGCGCAGTGTTCACCTGTGTGTCGTTTCCCTATCTCATCCCCATGCTGCTGGGCGCGGTGGTGTTTGTGGCATCCTCGCTGCTTGTGGGACCGGCGCTGTGCGGGCTGCACGCCGTGGTGGTGACAACGCTGCGCGATGAGCCGTGCTATATGATGCACGTCTATAAAAAAGCGTGGAAGGACAACGCAAAGCAGAGCATGCCCGTGGGGGCTGTGATGATGGTGCTGTATGCGACGGAGCTGTATGCGGGCTATTTTGCGCTGACGCGGCAGGACAAGCCAAGCTATATCATGCTGGGGCTTATCGCCTTGTGCCTTGTGCTGATTACGACGTGTGCGCAGATGACGCTGTTCCAGATTTTGTTCATTGATTTGCCGGTGTTCACGATGCTGAAAAACAGCGTGATGATGACGTTTGGCTACACAAAGCGCGTGCTGCCTGCGGGCTTGATTACGCTTTTGTGCGCGGGGCTGATTTTTGGTTTTGTGCCATGGCCGCTGTGGCTCCTTGTGCTTTTATCCGGCCTTGTCGGGTTTATTGCGCTGCTTGCGGACATGTGGGCGTGGCCCGCAATGGAAAAGGCGTTTCATATTTCAGAGCAGCTTTTAGAGCGGCGCGCCGCCGAGGAGCGCGCCGCCGCCCTTGACGCGGCTGCGTTTTCCGGCGTGCGCGGCACGCCGACGGCGCTGCCCGCAGAGGACGGCAAGGGTGCGGCGTTTGCCGCGGACGCGGCTGACACGGACACAAACGCGAACGCTTGACGCAGCCGCCGCGCCTTGACGCGCGCAAGGGGAAAAAGCAGCGTTGCCGCTCCCGCGCAGGTGCCATCAAAAAAGAAAATTGCGATAAAACCCATTGTCAACAAAGCAGCGCCCCTGCACAGCCGGTCATTCCGGTTGCGCAGGGGCGCTGCTTTATTGTTTTCTTTGCTTTTTCGCGCAGCGGCGAGCTTACTGCCACGCATCGCACAAGGCGTTGATGGCAGCCGCAAATTTTGTCAAATCCCTGTTGGCGCGGCCTGCACATTTTTCTGCCAATGCTTTTAGGCGCTGCGCCGCCGCCACAAGCGCCGTGTACGCCGGCTGCTGCGCGGGGCTTCCCGCCGTCGGCTTTACAATGCGCGCGCGCGCGCCCTTTGCGACTTGACAGTTCTGCGCCAAATCCCACGCATCGCCGCTGTACGGTGCCACAGCAGTGTAATGCAGCTCGTTTGCAAGGCGGGCGGTCAAGGTCTCGCACGAGGTCTCGTCGCCGTGGTTGACAAACACGCGCTGCGGCGTTTGCCCGAAGGATGCTGCCCACTGCATCAAGCCCTCGTTGTCGGCATGACCGCTGATTCCGTTCAGACTGCAAATACTCGCCTGCACGTCCACGGTCTCGCCAAACAGCCGCACGGTTTTTACGCCGTCCAGCAGCATACGCCCAAGCGTGCCTGCCGACTGATAGCCGACAAACAGCACCGTGCACTCCGGCCGCCACAAATGATGCTTTAAATGATGCCGGATGCGTCCCGCGTCGCACATGCCGCTGGCGGACAGGATGACCTTTGGTGTCTCGTCAAAGTTGATGGCCTTGGAATCGTCCGTGGTGACGGAGCAGCGCAAATTGGGAAAGCTGAGCGGGTTAATGCCCTTTTGCAGCAGCGCACGCGTATCATCGTCGCAGCAATCCTGCACGTTCTCGTTGAACACGTGCGTCGCCTCGTTGGCAAGCGGGCTGTCCACATAGACCGGGAAGCCGTCGTGCCCCTTGACGCGCTTTTGCTCAAGAATCAAGCGCAGAAAATACAGCAGCTCCTGCGTGCGCCCCACGGCAAACGCTGGCACAATTACGCTGCCGCCGCGGTCGAACGTCCTCTGCAAAATTTCCGCAAGCTCCGTCACATAATCGGGCACGGGGCCGTGGCTGCGGTCGCCGTAGGTGCTCTCCATCATCACGTAATCGGCCGTTGTCAGATACTGCGGGTCGCGGATAATAGGCTGATTTTGATTGCCGATGTCACCGGAGCAGACAAGCTTTTTGGAAACGCCGTTTTCGCTCAGCCAGATTTCGATGCTGGCACTGCCCAGCAGATGCCCCGCATCCACAAAGCACACCTCTACGCCCGCGCACAGCGTGCTGCGTTTTTGATAGGGCAGCGGCTTTAACAGGCGCAGCGCCGCCATTGCGTCCTCCATCGTATAGAGCGCCTCCACAGGCTCGCGCCCGGCGCGCTGCGCCTTGCGGTTTTTCCACTCGGCATCGCTCTCTTGAATATGCGCGGAATCCTGCAGCATGATATTGCACAAATCCGCCGAGGCCTCCGTCGTGTAAATCGCGCCGGAAAAACCGTTCTTCACAAGCCACGGCAGCATCCCCGCGTGATCCATGTGCGCGTGCGTCAGCAGCACAAAATCCACATCGGACGGCTTGATCGGCAGCTTTTCATTGACGAACACATCGCTTCCCTGCTCCATCCCGCAGTCGATTAAAATGCATTTTCCGCTTGTTTCCAGCAGCGTCATCGACCCCGTGACCTCGTGCGCCGCACCCAAAAACGTCAGTTTCATCAGGCTCGCCTCCCCGGTACTTTTTTCTTATTGTAACACGCTTTACGCAAAAAAAACAGTGGCATTTTCTTGCTTTCCGCACGCTTTACCGCGCGCCGCCGGGCAGCGCGGCTGCGGGCAGGCTGCGGTAATAATCCGTCTCGAGCATTTTGCGCGAAAGAGCGAACATTTGCGTCAGCCGCTCGCTGCACGCCGCGATTTCCTCCGGCGTGACGGGCTGCGCCGTAAGGGGCGTTGCCTCGTTGCGAGGGGCGTTGTACCGGAACCGGTCGGTGAGAAAGCTCTGCGTGACAAACGGCACGAACGCGGGCGCGTCGCTGAAAATATCGCGCCCCGCCAACAGGCGGGAATCGAACGGTAAATCGAACAAATTCAGCATCGTGGGCAGCAGATCAAGGCTGGAGCAATATTTTTGCACCGTCTCGCCCTTTGTGTCCGCGTTATACAAAATGAAACAGCTTTTGTACAGCTCAAATTCCGTCTCCACCGGGTGACCCGCCAGCTCGCTGATTTCATCGTTTGTCAGCCCGTACGGGTAGTGGTCGGGGCTGATGACGATGACGGTATCGTCCAATCTGCCCGCCTGCCGCAGCCGCTGTAACAGCAGCTCCATCGCCTTGTCAAGCTCAATATGCGCCGCCAGATAATTTTTGACGTGCTGCGAATAGGGCAGCCCCGCCACCGCCGCCGCGTGCTTTTTTGCCTGCATATCACTGCCGTCATAGGGCAGATGTCCGCTGATGGTCAGATAATAAACGTGGAACATCGCATCGCTGAGATAGTCGCTTGTGGTGATGTCAATCATCTCCGCGTCGCTGCGCGGCCACTCGTTTGTCATGGTCAGACCGCCGTTGACCCCCTTGTACGCATAGCCGAGGTTCGGATGCGACAGATGCCGCGAATAATAGTCGTAGGTGCCGTTGTGATAGGCGTAGGTGGACGCGCCGCGCGCGCGAAACTCGTTGCCCAGCGTGAACGGCAGCGCATTTTGCCCGCTGAGCAGCATGCTCCACACGCCCTGCTTTGGCACAAGGCCGACATCGGCAACATATTCGCCGTCGAGCGTGCTCACGCCCCACACGCCCGTATAAAAATGCGGAAAAAACCAGCCGTCGTGCTGCATTTGATACAGCGTCGGCGTGCGCGTTTTGTCGATGGCATAGGGCGAAAAGCTCTCCGCCACAATATAAATCAGGTTTTTGCCCGCAAACAGGCCTGTTTTTTCGTTTGTATCGGTGGGCGGCAGCGACGCGACGGTGCGATGAATTTGCGCGATGGCGGCATTCGGCTCGCTGTCCGCAAGCTGCGCGAAATCAATGGCAAGCGTCTGCGGGCGGCGCTCATAGGCGGCGTTGCCGGTGACGGGGGCAGCCGCGTCAGCCGCAGCGCCGGCGGCCTCCTCTGCGCCGCTATTCCCATCGGCGGCATAGCTTTTTACGGTCATTGCGCCTGTGTCCACACCCACCGTGGCACTCTCCTCAAAGCCAAACAGCAAATCCGTCACGTCGTGGCGCATGGTGGTGACCAGGCCAAGCTTATCCATGCTCTGTGTGAGCACGCGCGTTTGAAAATACAGCGCGAACGGCGAGTTTTGCGCCATTCCCGCAAGCGGCAGCGCACAAATTGCGACAATTTGCGCCGTGAGCGCAAAGCAGGCGGTGCGCACGCGGCTTTTGGCGGTGGCACGCCCAAGGGACAGCCGCCGCGCAGCGCGCAGCGCACCCATGGCGATCAGCGGCAGCGCCAGCAGCAGCAAAAATCCGGCGCGCCGCGCAATTGTGCTCACAATGACGGGCAGGAACTCCTCCGTGACCTGTGCCCCGCCGCCCGCTGCGCTGAACACCGTGTAAAAGGTGCTGAACACGGTGTGGTAAATCATCTGCGAGGCAAACAGCACATACAGCACCGCGCCGCAAATTGACACGCAGCGCCCGCAGCCGCGCGCGCCAAAGCAGGTGCACAAAAGCCACAGCAGCGCCGCCGCCGGCACAGCAAACAGCGCAGCATACAGCAGCCCTATGCCAAAAAACCGTGACGCGGTGGCAAGGCGCAGCACCGCTTCATTCCAGAGGAGCATCCCGCAGAGAAATGCGGCAAGCGGGACGCGGGCGCGCGCAGCAAGACGCTCCGGCGCGGCGGGGACGCGCGCAGCAAGGCTATCCGGCGCGGCGGGGACGCGCGCAGCAAGGCTATCCGGCGCGGCGGGGACGCGCG
>JAVXUG010000022.1:5604-15427 GCA_036642215.1 Ruthenibacterium sp. | reverse complement strand
CGGCGGGGACGCGCGCAGCAAGGCTATCCGGCGCGGCGGGGACGCGCGCAGCAAGACCCTCCGGCGCGGCGGACATTTCTGCCTTTTTTGCGGGTTCCGCTGCGCGGCGTTCCTTTTTGGTTGACCTGTTCCGATTGCGTTCTTTTTTCCCTTTTATTTCTATCAGCCCTTTATCGCTCTTTTTGTCTGTGCGGTGATCCGCTGCGCTTTCGCGCGGTGCCCCCCGAAACAGGCGGGCTTTTCGGCTGCACTCTTGTTTTTTATCATATCATATTTTTACCGCTTGCGCACACCCCGCCTGTGTGAATTTTGAAACAGCAGCGCATATTTCTGTCCTGCGCGCATACTGCTTCCAAAAACGCACCCCGAAACCGCAATATTTTCTCCCCGCACGCCTTAAAATATGGTATACTGATAAATAAATGTTTTCTCAAGAGCGCTGTGCACCAAAATAACTTCCCGCGCTGCGCGCCTTTTTTACGGCGCGCGGCGGGCAAAAAGGAGAGACCATCATGGACGAGCTTGCCGCCGCGCGCACCGAAATTGACACCGTGGACAAGGAAATGGCGCTTTTATTTTGCCGCCGCATGGACGCGGTGCGGCAGGTTGCGGCGTATAAAAAAGCGCACGGCATCCCGGTGCTGGATGCATCGCGCGAGGAAAGCGTGCTTGCAAAAAATGCGGCTTTGCTGCCCTGCGCGCAATACGCCGAGTGGTACGCCGATTTTATCCGCCACAACATGGCGCTTTCGCGCGCGATGCAAAAGCGGATGCTTTGTGCGGACACGGTTGCCTATCAGGGCGTGGAGGGCGCGTTCAGCCACATTGCGCTGCGCGCGCTGTTCCCGCACTGCACCGAGGCACCGCGCGCCACGTGGGACGAGGTGTTCGACGCTGTGCTTTCGGGCGATGCCGCCGCCGGCGTGCTTCCGTTTGAAAACAGCCACGCGGGCGATGTGGCCGAGGTGCTGGACTTATGCTTTGCACATCCGGAAATCCGCGTGTGCGCCGTGTACGATTTGCCCGTCAGTCAAAATCTTCTCTGCGTGCCGGGTGCGACGCTTGCCGACCTCAAAACGGTTCTGTCGCATCCGCAGGCGCTCTCGCAGAGCGCGCGCTTTTTAAAAAGCCTTGCGCTGCAAACACAGGGGTTTGCCAACACCGCGGCGGCGGCAAAGCAGGTGGCAAGCGCCGCCGACAAAAGCGTTGCGGCCATTGCCTCGGCGGAGACGGCGGCGCTGTACGGTCTTGAGGTGCTGGTGCGCGATGTGAACGAGAGCGCCGACAACACGACGCGCTTTATTGTGATTGAAAAGGGCGCGGCAGGGGCGGCATTGTCCGGCACAGCGGGCGCGGAGGGCGGCGATGCACAGCGCTTCAGCCTTTTGTTCACCGTGGAGCACACGGCGGGCAGCCTTGCGCGCGTGATGGAGACGGTCGGCGCGCTGGGCTATAATATGGAGTGCATCAAAAGCCGTCCCATGCCACATGTGCCGTGGCAGTATTATTTTTATACCGAGCTTGTCGGCGCACTGACCGAGGATTTGCTTTGCGCCATGCGCGGCGTGTGCAAAACCGTGCGCGTGCTGGGCGTATACGCAAAACAGCAGGAGGAAAAGCCATGAAACTAACCATGCGCCTTGACGAGCGCAGCTACGATATCATCATCAAGCGCGGGGCTTTGTCGCGCGTAAATCAGCTTGTAAGTCTTGACCGCAAGGTGCTTGTCATCAGCGACGAGGGCGTTCCGCCGCAGTATGCGGACAAAATTCTTGCGCAGTGCGGCGAGGGGTATGCCGCCGTGGTGCCGCAGGGGGAAGGCAGCAAAAGCCTCGACTGCTTTGGGCATCTTTTAGGCGAAATGCTGGCACACGGCTTTGCGCGCGGCGATGCCGTGGTCGCCGTGGGCGGCGGCGTTGTGGGCGACCTTGCGGGCTTTGTGGCAAGCGCCTATATGCGCGGCATCGACTTTATCAACTGCCCCACCACGACCCTTGCACAGATTGATTCGTCCATCGGCGGCAAGGTTGCGGTGAATTTAAACGGCGCAAAAAACATCGTGGGCGCATTTTATCAGCCGCGCCTTGTGGTGGTGGACCCCGACACGCTGCAAACGCTGTCTGCGCGCCATTTTTCCGAGGGTCTGGCCGAGGCCGTCAAGGCGGGGCTGATTGCGGACGAGACGCTTTTTTCGCTGTTTGAAACGGACGAGGTAACCACGCGGCTGGAGGAGATTCTCTACCGCAGCCTTGTGATGAAAAAAAACATTGTGGAGCGGGACGAGCGCGAGCAATCCCTGCGCGCGGTGCTGAATTTCGGCCACACCATCGGACACGGCATCGAGAGTGCAAATCATCTGGGCGGGCTGTACCACGGCGAGTGCGTCGGGCTTGGCATGCTGCCCATGATCGAGGATGCGGCGCTGCGCGCGCGCACAAAGGCCGTGCTGAAGCGGCTGAATTTGCCCGATACCATCGCCTATGACGGCGATGAGATTTTTGCCTTTGCAGCGCACGACAAAAAGGTGCACGGCGACAGTGTGACCGTTGTAAAGGTGCCGGCGCTGGGCACGGCGCGCCTTGACACCATTTCAATGGACGCGCTGCGCGCGCTGATCGGCGAGGGAATTTTATAAACGATACGCGGCGGAAAATGCGCGGCAGACAGCGTACCGACAAACGCGCGCGGCAAGGGCGGCGTGCAATGCGGGTACGGAAAATGCGCGGCAGACAGCGTACCGACAAACGCACGCTTGATGATTGCAATAAGCTTTCAGAAGGGAAACGGAGCAGAGCGATGAGAGACACTTTTGGCAATGCAATTTCGCTGACACTGTTTGGCGAGAGCCACGGCCCCGCCATCGGCGCGGTGCTGCACGGCGTTGCGGCGGGTGTGCCCGTGGACGAGGCGTTCATGGCGGCACAGATGGATTTGCGCCGTGCAAAGGGCGCGCTTTCCACAAAGCGCACAGAGGCCGATGCCGTGCGCCTTTTATCCGGCGTGCAAAACGGGCGCGCCACGGGCACCGCCATCACCCTTGAAATTTTAAACACCAACACGAAAAGCGCGGACTACGCCACCACGCAGGCCTTGCTGCGACCCGGCCATGCGGACTATACCGCGCAAAAAAAATACGGCGGCTTTCAGGACGCGCGCGGCGGCGGACATTTCAGCGGACGGCTGACCGCGCCCCTTGTCGCGGCAGGCAGCATTTTCACGGCGCTTTTGCGGCAAAAGGGCGTTGTCATCGGCACGCACCTCTCCTGCTGCGCGGGCGTTGCGGACGCATCGTTCGCGCCGTGCCCCTGCGGCGATAACCGTGCGCTGCAAGAGCAGCTTCTGGCGCTGAACGCGCGCGAATTTGCCGTGCTGGACGCTGACGCGGGCGAGGCGATGGCACAGGCCATTGCCGCGGCGGCGCAGGACGGCGACAGCGTGGGCGGCGTACTGGAAACAGCGATTGTCGGTTTGCCCGCCGGTCTGGGCGAACCTTTTTTCACCAGCGTGGAGAGCGAGCTTTCCTCGCTGCTGTTCAGCATGCCCGCCGTAAAGGGCATTGAATTTGGCGCGGGCTTTGCCTTTGCCGCCCTGCGCGGCAGCGCGGCAAATGACGCGCTGCGCATGGCGCAGGGCGAAGGTTCGGCGCAGGACGCGGCGCGCAGCGCATACTCCGGCGCTGCACCTCTTTCAGCGGCGCAGGGCGAATGCGCACCGCGCGCCGTCACGGTGACAAACAACAACGGCGGTATAAACGGCGGCATCACCAACGGCATGCCCGTTATTTTCCGCACCGTCATCAAGCCGACCCCCAGCATCTATCAGCCGCAGGACACCGTGGACTGGGCACAAAAGCGCGATGCCGTGCTGCAAATTCACGGGCGGCACGACCCGTGCATCGCACACCGCGCGCGCGTTGTGCAGGACAGCCTTGCGGCGCTTGCCCTTGCGGATTTGTGCACCATGGCCTACGGCGTGCAGTGGCAGCAGGAGGACTTTGCATGGAATACGGTCTGATTGGCGCATCGCTCAGCCACAGCTTTTCAAAGCCCATCCACGAGAGCCTTTGCGGCTATTCCTACGAGCTGCACCCGCTTCCGACACAGGCGGACTTTGACGCGTTTTTGCACGCGCGGGATTTTAAGGCCGTCAACGTGACCATTCCTTATAAGCAGGCGGTGATGCCCTATTGCGACAAGCTTGACGCGCGCGCGGCGGCGGTCGGCGCGGTGAACACCCTTGTCAATCGCGGCGGGGCGCTCTATGGCTACAACACCGACTATGCGGGGTTTTTGTACCTTGCCGCGCGGACAAACGTTTGCTTTGCGGGCAAGCATGTGATGATTTTGGGCACGGGCGGCACGCAGCACACCGTGCGCGCTGTGGTGACGGACGCGGGCGCGGCAAGCGTAACCCTTGTCAGCCGCACGCCGCAGGCGGCACGGGAAATTCCGCCGGTTGGCGCGGCAGACGGCAAAGCCGCAGGCACCCCCGCCGTGCGCTCTATTTCCTACGCCGATGTGCCCCTTTGCACGCAGACGCAAATTCTCATCAACACAACACCCGCGGGGATGTATCCAAACAACGACACGGCGGCGCTTTCGCTTTCGTCCGGCATTCTGCCAAGGCTGGAAGCCGTGCTGGACGCTGTGTACAATCCGCTGCGCACGCGCCTTGTTCTGGACGCACAGGCGCGCGGGCTGCGGGCGGCGGGCGGGCTTGCCATGCTGGTGGCACAGGCAAAATATGCGGCGGAGATTTTCACCGGCAGCGCCTTGCCGGAGAGCGAAATTGCACGCATTCTGTGCGAGATGACGCAGCAGCGCACAAACCTTATCCTTATTGGTATGCCGGGCAGCGGCAAAAGCTGTGTTGGGCGGCAGGCGGCGGCGCTGCTGCACCGCCCGTTCCTTGACCTTGACGCAGAGCTTGTCGCGCGCGCGGGCAAGTCCATCGCAGACATTTTTGCGCAGGAGGGCGAGGAGGCGTTCCGTCTACTGGAAGCCCAGCTTTGTATGATACTTGGACGCGAGACGGGGCGCGTGATTTCCACGGGCGGCGGCACCATTCTGCGCGATGAAAACGTTCGCGCGCTGCGGCAAAACGGCGTGCTGCTGGCTCTTGACCGACCGCTGGAGGCGCTGCAAACGGGCGGCGGGCGGCCGCTTTCCGCAAATGCGGCGGCGGTGGCGGCGCTGTACAAAGCGCGCGCGCCGCTGTACCGCGCCGCCGCGCAGCGCATCGTCCCCAATCGCACCTCGCCCGAAGCGGCGGCAAGGGCAACGAAGGAGGCATTTGATGAAATTATTGATTCTGAACGGGCCTAACATCAATCTGCTGGGCGTGCGCGAGCCGGAGCTTTACGGCACACTGAGCTATCACGGCCTTGTGGATTTTTTAAAAAGCGAGGCTGCGCGCCTTGGCGTGGAGGTCGAGTTTTTTCAGTCCAATCACGAGGGCGCACTGGTGGATGTCATCCAAAACGCCTTGGGACGGTTTGACGGCATCGTTATCAATCCGGCGGCCTACACGCACACAAGCATCGCAATTCTTGACGCGCTGAAGGCCGTGGCGCTGCCTGCGGCGGAGGTGCATCTCAGCGACGTGTCAAAGCGCGAGGACTTTCGCCAGATCAGCTATGCGGGGCTTGCGTGCCGGTGGCACTTTATCGGCGAGGGCAAGCAGGGCTATGTCCACGCCATGGAGGCTTTGCTTGCCCACGCGGGCGACGCGATTGCGCCGGTCAGAGACGATGCACCAGTGCAGGGTGAAATTACATTGCACTAAAAAGCCGTGAAAAGCGCTGCGCCAAACGGCCATGCAGCGCGGCACGGCTGTACAATCAGCAAGGAGAGAGAAAAGAATGATTATCAGCACAAAACGCGGCACACCCGCCGAGGAGCTTGACAAAATTATCCGCGAGTTTGAGGCGAAGGGACTTTCCGTCACCATGATTCGCGGCACGGACTACAATGTGTTCGGGCTTGTGGGCGACACCACCATCATTGACGAAAAGCAGGTGCTTGCAAACCCGTATGTGGAGAACGTGCAGCGCGTGAGCGAGCCGTATAAAAAGGCAAACCGCCTGTTCCACGAGGCGGATTCCATCATTAACGTGGGCGGCATCAAGGTGGGCGGACACGAGAAAATTGTCGTCATTGGCGGGCCGTGCAGCGTGGAGGGCAAGCAGGAGACCATTGAGATTGCGCACAGAGTAAAGGCTGCGGGCGGCTGTATGCTGCGCGGCGGTGCCTACAAGCCGCGCACCTCGCCCTATGCGTTTCAGGGGCTTGGCTCCGAGGGCATCCTCGACCTGGTCGCCGCGCGCGAAGTGACCGGCATGCCCATTGTCAGCGAGCTGATGAGCGAGGAGCGCATCGACGAGTTTGAGCAGTATGTTGACCTTGTGCAAATCGGCGCGCGCAATATGCAAAACTTTCAGCTTTTAAAGGCCGTCGGCAAAATGAAAAAGCCGATTTTGCTCAAGCGCGGCCTTGCCAACACCATCGAGGAATGGATTATGAGCGCCGAATACATCATGGCGAGCGGCAACGAAAATGTCATTTTTTGCGAGCGCGGCATCCGCACCTTTGAAAAATACACGCGCAACACGCTCGATTTATCGGTCATTCCGATCATCAAGGAAAAGACGCATCTGCCCATCATCATCGACCCCAGCCACGCGACAGGCAACTATCGCTATGTGGAGAGTATGTCGCTGGCGGCGGTGGCGGCGGGCGCGGACGGTCTGATGATTGAGGTGCACGTCTGCCCCGAAAAAGCGTGGAGCGACGGCGCACAGAGCTTAAAGCCCGACCGCTTTGCCAACACAATTGACAAATGCCGCAGCATTGCACAGGTCATCGGGCGCGAGATTCTTTCTTTTTAAAAAACCAAAAAATCAGTGAAACGCGCCAAAAAGCGCTGACCACAGGACGGAGGGCACAAAAACAGGATGCAGATTAAAATAAAGGCAGGGTTTGCAGGCGGGACGCTTGCCGCACCGCCCAGCAAAAGCATGGCGCACCGCGCGTTGCTTTGCGCGGCGCTTGCAAACGGGCAAAGCCGCGTTGCCGGCATTTGCGCCTCCGACGATATGCTTGCCACCATGCGCGCAATGCGCGCGCTTGGCGCGCGCATTGTCTACGACGCGGACACGGGCAGCGCGCTTGTGCACGGTGCGGGCACGCAGCTTTGCGGCGGCGATGGCGTGGCGGCTTCTGTTTTGCCGCCTGTTACCTGCGGCGATGGCGCGGGCGCGCAGCTTTGCGGCGGCGGCGCGGGCGCGCAGCTTTGCGATGGCGCGGGGGCGGCGGCTTCTGTTTTGCCGCCTGTTACCTGCGGCGGCGGCGCGGGCGCGGCGGCTTCTGTTTTGCCGCCTGTAGACTGTGGTGAAAGCGGCAGCACGCTGCGCTTTGTCATCCCTTTGTTTGCGCTTTCGGGGGCAAGCGTCACGCTGACGGGGCAGGGTCGTTTACCGGAGCGCCCACAGGGCGTTTACGCCGATTTATTTGCCGCGCGCGGGCTGCTTTTTGCGCAGAGCGGCACCGGCATCACGCTGCGCGGCCCTTTGCCCGCCGGCGAATACGCTGTGGATGGCAGCGTGAGCAGCCAGTTTATCAGCGGGCTTTTGTTTGCACTTCCGCTGCTGGACGGCGACAGCGTTATTCGCATTGCGCCACCGTTTGAAAGCCGCAGCTATGTGGATTTGACCCTGCGCGCAATGGCGGATTTCGGCGTGCACGCGGCGTGGGAAAATGAGTTTACAATTCGTATTAAGGGCAATCAAAAATACAGTGCGTGTCATTACACGGTGGAGGGTGACTGCTCACAGGCGGCGTTTTTTGCCGTGCTGGCAGCGTGTCTGCCGGAGCACGCCGCAACCACTGCCGGCGCGCGCACGGCGGGCTTTTCCCCCAAGGGACACGCCGCATTTTCCGCGCGAATCAGCGGCGGGGAAGACGCTTTGTCTGCTTGCCCCGGCGCGGTCACGCTGACCAATTTGCGCGCGGACACCTTGCAGGGCGACCGCGTGATTTTTTCCGTTTTGCAGCGCTGCGGCGCACGCCTTTCGCGCGGCGCGGACGGCAGTGTGAGCGTGCATCCCTCGCGCGAAAGGCTGCGCGCTGCGGACATTGACCTGACGGACTGCCCCGACCTTGGCCCTGTGCTGATGGTGCTGGGTTTGTTCTGCACGGGCGAGACGGTTTTGCGCGGCGCGGGACGGCTGCGCCTAAAAGAGTGCGACCGCATTGCGGCCATGCAGTGCGAAGTGCAAAAGCTCGGCGGGAAAATCTCAGTGCAAAAAGACGCGGACGGCGGCGACACGGTGCGCGTGCGCGGCGCGGGGACGCAGGACGGCGCGGGGGCACAGGGCAGCGCGGGGGCGCAGGACGGCGCGGGGGCGCAGGGCGGCGCGGGGACGCAGGACGGCGCGGGAACGCAGGGCGGCGCGGGGACGCAGGACGGCGCTTCGGCGCTGCACGCATCGTTTGCGCTGGAGGGTCACGGCGACCACCGCATTGTCATGGCTCTGTGTGTGGCTGCGCTGGCGGCGGGCTTTTCCGCAGATTGCACAATGTCCGGTGCCGAGGCCGTGAGCAAAAGCTATCCGCACTTTTTTGACGATTTGCGCGCGCTTGGCGCAGCAATTGAGTGGATAGAGGGCGCACCGGCGCACGAGGAGAGCAACACATGATGGAACAGCATAATTTTTGCATTGTGGGGCTGGGGCTTTTGGGCGGAAGCTACGCGATGGGGCTTACCCGCGCGGGCTGCCGCGTCACGGCAATTGACACGCGGGCAGAGGCCATTCGTTACGCGCGGGAGCACGGGCTGATTGCCGCGGGCGGCACGGTCAATTTTACGGCGCTTGTGGGGCAGGCGGACGCGGTTATTTTGGCGCTGTACCCCGGCGCGACGGTGGACTGGCTGCGGGCGAACGCGGCGTACTTAAAGCGCGGCGCGCTGGTGACGGACGTGTGCGGGGTCAAGCGCGCCATCGTGGATGAAATCCAAAGCTTTCTGCGGCCGGACGTTGAATTTATCGCGAGCCACCCCATGGCCGGACGCGAGGTGAGCGGCGTTGAAAACGCGGACTGCGCCATGTTTTGCGCCGCAAACTTTATTGTGGTGCCGACACCGAAAAACACGCCGCGCGGCATTGCCTTTGCGCGCGCGCTGGCGCAGACGCTCGGCTTTGCGTGCATCACACAGCTGACGTGCGAGGAGCACGACTGCATGATTGGCTATGTCAGCCAGCTGACGCACGCCATTGCCGTGAGCTTAATGAACGCGAACGACAACACGCATCTTGCGCAGTACACCGGCGACAGCTTTCGCGATTTAACGCGCATTGCACGCATCAACGCGCCGCTTTGGCGCGAGCTTTTCCTTTTGAACCGCGACAATCTGCTGGCGGAAATCGACCAGTTTGACGCGGCGCTTTCCGATTTGCGCGCAAAGCTTGCCGCCGGTGACGACGCGGGCTTGGAGGCGCTGTTTCGCCAGTCATCGGAGCGGCGCGCGCGCTTCGACAAAAAGCCGTGAAGCGAACGTGGATTTTGTCGCGCATCGCGCAGCTTGCCTTCCCCTGTAGGGAGATGCAGCGCAATGATTGACCTGTTTCCAAAACGGTATCCATGGGTGGTGATGAATTGGAATTGCCAAAGCGAAAGCCAAACAGGCTAAAGGATTATGACTACAGCCAAAACGGCGCATATTTCATCACGATATGCACCAAGGACAGGAGCGAGCTGTTGTGGATGGTAGGGACGCGCAATGCGCGCCCCTACCATAGCAACTGTCCTCAACCAGATGAAGGGGT
>JAVXUG010000022.1:0-5504 GCA_036642215.1 Ruthenibacterium sp. | reverse complement strand
GGACGCGCAATGCGCGCCCCTACCATAGCAACTGTCCTCAACCAGATGAAGGGGTATGTAACAAAATAAATTGGATTTTCCTTGTGGCAGAAGCTGTATCACGACCATATCATTCGCAATGAGCGCGAATATCAAAAAATATGCAACTATATCGACACAAATCCATTAAAATGGGCAGAGGATTGCTTTTATGTTTCACAGAATAAATGAGTGGTGCAATCAGCCGGCAGTATTCTTTGCAGGCGGTATTTGAGGCGTGTTTGCCTGCTATGGGCATTGGCTTGGATCGCCTTTTGTCGGGCTTGCGATTCTCTGCACAAAACAGCCGCCGCACGCACCTTTTACGGTGCGTGCGGCGGCTGTTTTGCGGTAAAAAGCGAAACGCGATTCTTCCCGCATCGGGGACGCAGCTTCGCAAGCGGTAAAAAGAATCCCTATTCAGGAAACCTGCTCTATTGCTGCACGTTTGCGCCCCTTGCGCTGACGGCTATGCCATTTCCACCGTTTCCGTCCACGACTGGTTCTGGTAAAGATCCGTCAGCATAAAGCTGACCAGCACAGGGTTTGTGCCCACGTCCTCGTAGGTGACGGCGGGCATTTTGTCGCCGATGATCAGTGCATCGCCCAAAAGATAGCTTGCGTCATAGGTGCCGTCATAGGTGTAATAATCGCAGGCAAACTGCACCGTATCGCCCTTTTTCAGCGTATGCAGGCCGCGCCCCAGGGTGCCGCCCGCGCCGATAGCGGAGTTGCCCTGCGCATAGCGATACCCGATGACGCGACCGCTCTCTGCGCTGCTGTTGCTCCATTCCAGCACAAGATTGATATCCTGCGCCGCGCCGCCCTCGCGCACAAGCGAGGCCGGAACCGTGCCGGTGAAGGAGGTGCTGTCGTCGGTGTTCTCGGTGACGCTTTCGGCGTAATAAGGCACAACCTGCCCGCCGATGGCCACCCAGGTGTTGTCAAACGAGATGACAAGATTGTCTTTGTCATCCGTAGTAAAACGCTGGTCGCTGCCAAGGTCGATATAGCCCTCGCCGTCGTCCAGCAGCACTTGCAGCTCAATGCTTGTCAGTCGCTCCCAGTCGGCATCGGTCAGCGGCAGAATCCACTCCTCGCCCTGCTGGCGGATGACAAGCTCCGCATAGTCAAGGCCGTCGTCTGCGGCGGCGCTTTCGGCCTGTGCGGGATTGTACCACGCCTCGCTTGTATAATCAGCCGGCGCAGCGGCAACGCTTGCCAGCATATCCTTAAGCGTGGTGCCGTTGCTGCGCTCCTGCCCGCCCGCAAGAATATTGACAAAATCGTCATAGAACGAATAGCATTTGCCGCCAAAGCCAAACTCGCTGAAAAAGTCCTTGGCGCTGCCGTAAACATCCAGGCTCTTGTACGGAAAGTACATCGACATGCCGTGAATGCCGCTTACCTCGCAGTCGTTGCGGTATTTTACCGCACTGTCCACGGCGGCAATCAGCGCGTTTGCGCCGCCGTAATCTGCCTGCTTTGCAAAGTCCACAAGGTCAATCATGTCGTAGTCGCCCTCGGCAAATCCCTTTGCATTTGCGCGCGCGGCGCTCAGCTCCCGAAAGCCGTTCTGCGTCAAAGCGCCCTCGGCATTGTCCATGTAAGCGTTCAGCATTTCATACACATGCGGCATCTCGCGCAGCGAAATGACCGACAGCGTATCGCTGCGCGTATTGCCGTCGATAAAGCTGTCCACGATGTGCGCGCCAAGCTCCACGGTAGACACCGAGGGGTTCTGCGAAAGCTGCGTCAGCCACGGCGTATAATTCCAGCCGTAGCCCGGCTCAAGCTCCTCCGACGCAATCAGATAATCCGCATACGGCTCCAGCATATACGCCGTCTCCATGCTGCCCATCAGACATGCGTCAAAGCCGATAAAATCAAACTTGGTGTTTGCACTTTGCAGCGCCGCCTCAATCCCCGGCAGATACAGCACATCGTCCGGGAACATCTCGTCGCTGCCATATCCGTAGACACTGCCGCCGCCGTGATCCCAAAGAATCAGCGCCTGCCGGTTTGCGGGGTACTCCCGTGCGGCAAAGGAAACAAAATCCGCCAGATCCTCCGGCGTGAGCATACTCTGCGTGCCAAGGTTTTGCAGCTGCTGCAGCCCCTGCGTGTCGATGAGCCACCGCTCTGTCTCGCCGTCGCTCATCACGTCGTTTTGCCACGCCGAGCAGCCGCCCGTCTGCATCACAACCTGCACGTGATCGCCCAGCTCTGCGTCCAGCATCTCCTGCATATCCGCCGTGGCGCAGCCGCTTTCGCTCTCTAAATCCGCGCCGACCATATAGACCATAATCGTCCAGCTGTCCGCGCCGCCGCCGAGAATTTCGGTGTAGTTTTCGCGGAAATCAACCCCCGTGATATCGGTGCCGTAAATGCCCGCGCCTGCACCGCCGCCGCTTTGCACCGCACTGCTCTGCGCCACAAAGCCGGCCGGCTCTGCCTCCTCGCTGCCAAGCGCCCACGCGATAAAAAGCAGCAGCGCCAGCAGCACAGCGCCCGCAAGCACCGCCGCCAACAGCCCCCTGTTCTTTTTGCGGGGTTTTCCCTGCGGCGCGCCGCCGCCCTGCGCGCCGCCGCAGCTGGGACAAAAAACCGCATCCTTCGGCAAGAGCTTGCCGCAATGCTGACAATCCATAACAACGCCTCCTTCCAGCCGTGCACGCAAGGCACCGCTGTATTTTATTGTAGTGTATCATATTCTGCTGCATTCTGCAAAGTGTGCGCATTGGCACGCGCGCCGCGGGGCAGGGCACCGCAAAAAAGGTGCGGCTTTTGCAATTCTATACAAAAAAATTCCTTCACACGTTGCTTTTATGAATCATTCACGCTATAATGAAGAATAAAGATGGAAAAAAATTCCGCTCTGTTTTTATGCATTATAATTCGGTGCATCGGACCGGTGCCTGTTAGCACCGTGTGTGACAGGACCGCTGCGGCAAAGGTAAAAAGCTGCCGCGGAGGGCTTGCCGAGCCGCACGGAAAAACGAATCGACAGGGGTAGATCCATATGACGCATCAAACGCGGGTAAAAAACGGTGTGCACGGACTGCTAAAGGGCGCGGCGGCGGCTTTGGTCGGTCTTGTCTTTGCGTGTGCGCTGCTGCTGCCCGGCACAAATGCCGCACCCCAACACGAGTCGCGCGTGCTGTTTATCAGCTCCTACTCGCTGGCGTTTCCCGCAGTGCCCGAGCAAATTGAGGGGCTTCGCGCCGCGCTGCCGGACAGCGCCTCGCTTGATTATCTGTTTATGGACACCAAGGCGCTGCGCGACGAGGCTTCGTATGCGCAGTTTTACGAGGTCTGCCGAAACAAGCTTTTGAAAAGCGGCCCGTATGACGTTGTTGTTTTGGGCGATGATGCCGCGCTGCAATTTGCGCACGCGCACGAGCACACGCTGTTTGAGGATGTTCCGCTTGTGTTTGAGGGCGTGAATAATATCGAGCTTGCGCGGCGCGCCGTGCGCAGCCCCTTGATTACGGGCGTGTCGGAGGAGCCGCAGTATGAGGAGAACATCCGCACGGCTTTGCGGCTTTATCCTGCCGCCAAAAATATTGTTGCCATTGTGGACAGCACCGAGACGGGCATTGGGGAGCAGGCGCAGTTTATGGCGCAGGCGGAAAAGTTTCCGCAGCTGCATTTTTCCGTCCTCAATTCCTCGCTGCTGACACAAAGCGCATTTTGCACGGCGCTGAGCAGCATCAGGTCAGACACGCTTTTGTTTAGCTTTTCGATGAACGACAATGCGTCGGGCAAGGTGTATTCACTGGCAGAGCAGATGTCGATGATCCGCGAATTTACGCACGTGCCCGTTTTTCGCCTGTCCTCAACGGGCATGGGCGAGGGCTATCTTGGCGGCAAGATGATTTCGTTTGTTGAGCTGGGCCGCCTTGCGGGCGTGCTTGCCACGCGCATTCTAAACGGTGCAGACCCTGCGTCGCTGCCCCTGATTACGCAGGCTCCCGCAAAATTTGTCTATGATTATGCCGTGCTGCAGCAGTACGGCTTTCAAAAGAGCGACGTTGCCGCAAACGCTGTATTCCTTAATCTTCCCGTCAGCTTTTGGTCGCAGTACCGCCCCGTGATTGTGCCCGGCCTTTTGATTCTGCTGGCGTTTACGGGCGGGCTTGCCTACACCGTTTATGACAGCTTCCGCTACCGCTCCATGACAAAGGCGCTGCGCGTTGCCACGGCGGATTTAGCCTATGCGGCACATTTTGACACGCTGACCGGCACCTACCGGCGCAACTATTTTCTCGAGTGCGCGGAAAAGCTGATCCACAGCAGCGCCGACACACAATTTGTTTTTTTCCGCACGGACATCTATCGCTTTCGCGCGGTGAACGAGCTGTACGGCAGCGCGCGCGGCGATGAAGTGCTTGTGGCATTTGGGCGGCAGCTGCGCAAATACACCGACGACAAGGGTGGACTTTGCGCGCGTTTTCAAGCCGACAATTTTGTGGGCTGCGTGCCGCTGACCGACTTTGACGCGCCGCATTTTTTATCCGTGCTGAACGACGGAATCCGCGGCTTCATCCCCGGACATGAAATTGTGGTGCGGCTTGGGCTGTACGCGGTCGAGGATGCTGCGCTTCCCATTCTGCTGATGTGCGACCGCGCCAACACCGCGCTACACAGCATCAAGGGCAGCATTCTGCGCCGGTTTGCGTGGTACGATGCGTCGCTGCGCGGCAGTATGCTGTTAGAGCAGCAGATTATCAACGAGATGGACAGCGCCCTCTCCGGCGGAGAATTTAAAGTTTATTATCAGCCGATTTACGATCTTGTGACGGAAAAGCCCGTCAGCGCCGAGGCGCTTTCGCGCTGGTGCCATCCGACGCTCGGCATGATTTCCCCGGCAATTTTCATCCCCGTGCTGGAGCGCAACGGCTTCATTCCCCGGCTTGACTTCTTTGTGTGCGAGCAGGTTTGCCGGTTGCAGGGACGGCTGAGCGCAGAGCAAGGCACCATGGTGCCGATCTCGCTGAATTTGTCGCGCGCCGATTTCGGCACGGACAACCTCTCGCAGACCATTCCCGTTCTGGCAAAGCGCTGGGGCGTGCCGGCGGGCATGCTGAAGCTGGAGGTGACGGAGACGGCCTATACCGATGACCCGCGCCAGCTTGTGGAGACGACAAGCTGTCTGCGCGAGCAGGGCTTTCCTGTTTTGATGGATGATTTCGGCAGCGGCTATTCCAGTCTGAACGCCCTCAAGGATATTCCGATGGATATCCTAAAGCTGGACATCTGCTTTTTGCAGGAGTTCAACAAATCGGACAGAGCCGCGTCCATTATGGCAAGTGTTGTCAGCATGGCGAAGCTGCTTGATATGTATGTCATCGCCGAGGGCGTGGAGACGGCGGAGCAGGTCGCATTTCTGCGCAGCATCGGCTGTGACGCAGCGCAGGGCTACTACTATGCGCGGCCCATGCCGGAGGACGCGTTTTGCACGCTGCTGCAGACAGAGCTTTCGG
>JAVXUG010000021.1:13758-31838 GCA_036642215.1 Ruthenibacterium sp. | reverse complement strand
TAAATCAGCTTGCTTTTCTCATCGCAAAAGGCGTGTCATGCAAAGCATACCGCGGCTGTAAAAAATATCAAGGTCTAGGAAAACTGCTATAAATCCAGCTTCGCATATTGTGCATTTTTCTCAATAAATTCCTTGCGCGGCTCTACCTTTTCGCCCATCAAAATGGTGAAGGTCTCGTCCGCCTGCATTGCGTCCTCTATGGTAATCTGCACAATCACGCGGTTTTCGGGGTTCATGGTCGTCTCCCAAAGCTGAATGGGATTCATCTCGCCAAGACCCTTATAGCGGTTTATTTTCGCGCCCTGCCCCATTTCAAGGCTGAGCTGTGTCATCTCGTTTTCGTTGTAGGCATATTTTATCTTGCTGCCCTTTGTCAGCTTAAACAGCGGCGGCTGCGCCACATACACAAACCCGCCGTCCAGCAGCGGCCGCATATAGCGGAAGAAAAACGTCAGCAGCAGCGTGCAGATATGGCTGCCGTCCACGTCGGCATCGGCCATGATGAACACCTTGTGATAGCGCAGCTTTGAAATGTCAAATTCTTCCCCAATGCCGCACCCCAGCGCCATGACGACCGGCGTTAATTTGTCGTTGCCGTAAATTTTATCAATGCGCGCCTTTTCCACGTTCAGCATTTTGCCCCACAGCGGCAGAATGGCCTGTATTTTGCTGTCGCGTCCCATCTTGGCGCTGCCGCCTGCGGAATCGCCCTCAACGATATAAATTTCGGTTTTACTCGGGTCCTTTTCGCGGCAGTCGGCAAGCTTGCCCGGCATACGGCTGGATTCCAGCGCGGACTTGCGCCGCACCAAATCGCGCGCTTTTTTTGCCGCTTCGCGCGCGCGCGCCGCCTGGGTTGCCTTTTCAAAGACCGCCTTGGCGACAAACGGATTTTCCTCTAAAAATTCCTTGAGCTTTTCGTATACAATGCCGGAGACAAGCGAGCGCACCTCGGTGTTGCCAAGGCGTGCCTTTGTCTGCCCCTCAAACTGCGCGTCGGTCAGCTTTACGCTGATGATGGCGGTCAGTCCCTCGCGCACGTCCACGCCGGATAAGTTTTCGTCCTTGTCCTTTAAATAGCCCTTTTCGCGCCCGAAATCGTTAAACACACGTGTCATCGCGGTTTTAAAGCCGTCCTCGTGCGTGCCGCCGTCCGGTGTGTTCACATTGTTGGCAAACGACAAAATCAGCTCGTTAAAGCTGCTGTTGTATTGCAGCGCAATTTCCGCAATGGTATCTCCCTGCTGACCCTTTAAATAGATCACGCTTGGGTGCAGCACTTCAAGCTGGCGCTTTTTGTGGATGTAATCGACAAAGCTGCGAATGCCGCCCTCGTAGCACATACTGTCGCGGCGCGCCTGTCCTGCTTCGTCCAGCGCACTCTCGCGTTCGTCGGTCAGCGTAATGCGCACGCCGGCGTTTAAAAACGCCTCCTCGCGCAGACGCGTTTGCAGCGTATCATAATCGTAAACAAGCGTCTCGGTAAAAATTTCTGCGTCCGGTTTAAAGCTCACCGTTGTGCCGTTTGCAAGCTCCGTTGTGCCAAGCTGCTGCAATTCGCCGTCCGCAACGCCGCGCCGAAAGCTTTGCTGATAGGCAAGCCCGTCCTTGCGCACAACCACAATCAGCCATTCGCTCAGCGCGTTTACAACGGATGCGCCCACGCCGTGCAAGCCCCCCGCGACTTTATATCCGCTGTTGTCGCCGCCAAATTTGCCCCCCGCGTGCAGCACGGTGAACACAACGGTGACAGCTGGAATGCCAAGCTTTGCTTGAATGTCCACCGGGATGCCGCGCCCGTTGTCGCTCACCTCAATGATATTATCTTTTTTGATGGTGATTTCGATGTGATTGCAAAATCCGGCCAGTGCTTCATCGATGGCATTATCGACAATTTCGTAGACCAGATGATGCAGTCCGCGCGGCCCGGTGCTGCCGATATACATTCCCGGACGTTTGCGAACGGCCTCTAAGCCCTCCAGCACTTGAATTTGGCTGGCATCATAATCATGCTGCTGTACTTCTGACATGTTTTTCACTCCGTGATTCTTATTGAGATACACCGAGAGGCGCGCTCAAATATTTCTGATATCTTCGAGATAGCCGCTGCGTTTTTTCAGCGTTGCAGCGGAAATTTGGCTGATGTATACGGCTTTTCTTTTTTTGCGCGCCGCCTTGCCCTCGGCCTCCACGGTGACAATAAAGCTTTTTGGCAGCTCTGTTGTCACGTTTACGACAACGCCGCTTTTTTCGGCGGCGGCAAGATAGTCGCGCGTGTGGCGGCTGATGGTCGTGGTATCCAAATCGAACACGCCCAAAATATCGCGCGTGCGGATCATGCTGTCCTGTCCAAGATGCAGATACATAAAAACCTCCGGTTTGCAGCTTGCTGTACGCTCTTAATATTTGCAGAGCGTCTTTGCCCTCTTAGGGCATGTTTGAAAACTCCATGCATTCGTCTTTTCACCCAAAATTCGTCCTGCACTGCGTTAGAAAAGCTTGACAAACACAAAGTGTGCCTACACTTTTCTGCCTTGCGCAGAACAAATTTTGTGAAAAAATCCAAACACAGCGAGTTTTCAAACACGCCCTAATGGAAAACGGACGCTTCGGCTGATAAAATCCCCTGCTCCATCGAGTAGATTCTTCCGTTTGTGCGGGAAAATAATCCCGCGTCGCAGGCGGTCACAATGGTTTGTTTATCCTCCATGCGGTTTAAAAGGTAGCTTTGGCGCGTCTCGTCAAGCTCGCTCAACACATCGTCCAGCAGCATCACAGGGTGCTCGCCCGTCACGCGCTGTGCCATCGCGGCCTCCGCCAGCTTCAAGCTTAGCACCGCGCTGCGCTGCTGTCCTTGGCTCGCATACGTTTTTGCCGCGCGCCCGTCAAGATATACCGAAAAATCCTCCCGGTGCGGCCCCGCCGTACAAAATCCGGCGGCAAGCTCGCGCGGCTTTGCCGCGCACAGCAGTGAAAATAATGCGCCGTCCGCGCAGCACGGCTCGTAGGCAAGACAAAGCTTCTCGCCGCCGTTTGCAATGTCATCATAGTTTTTGATAGCATCCGGCACAATGCCGTTTAAATATTCCTGCCGCTGCCGGCTGATTTGCGTGCCGTATTCTGCCATTTTTTCGTTGAATACTTCAAGCAGCTCCCCTGCGCCGGCGGTTGCATAATAATTTTTCAGCAGCGCGTTTTTCTGCGTGACAAGCCGTCCGTATTGGCGCAGCAGCGGAAGATACCGCGGATAAAGCTGACACAGCGCCGCATCCAGAAAGCGCCGCCGCCCCTCCGGGCTTCCCTTAATTAAGCTCAAATGTCCGGGGTCAAACACAACCGCCGTCAAAATGCCCGCAAGATTTGTCGCCTGACCGTAAGGGGCCCCGTTCACCTTGGCTGTGCGCCCGCGCGGCTGCATTCCCTCGCCCGCAACAGCAATGCGGATATTTTTTTCATAGACATTTGTATCGGCATCATGGATGGCATTTTGTTCCGGTTCCGGTGCGGCGGCAAAGGAATCCTCCGGCGCAGCCTGCCTTTTGCGCGGGCTGCACAGCGGCCTGTCGCCTGTCACACAGCCCTCTAAAACAGAAAAATCGCAGCCCTCGCGCACCAGCTCTATGTCGCGCGCACCGCGAAAGCTTTTGCTGCCCGTCAGCATCCAAACGCTCTCCAGTAAATTTGTTTTGCCCTGTCCGTTTTTGCCGCAGATCACCGTCAGCGCGGGTGCGGGCACAAAATCAGCGCTTGCAATATTGCGAAAATTTGTCACGCGAAGCTGCGTTACAATCACGGGCCTGCCACCTCTGCCGTTTTCTCGCCAAAGGAAACCGTATCGCCGTTTCTCAGCTTTTTGCCGCGCATCGTGCACACCGCGCCGTTCACTAAGACAAGCCCCTCCTGCACGGCGGCCTTTGCTTCGCCCCCCGTCGCACAAAAGGACGCATATTTCAGCAGCGCGTCTAATTTGATGAACTCTGTCTGAATTTCAATTTTCATCCCGTACCTCAGCCCTCGTTTTTAAAGCGAACCGGCAGCAGAAGATATAAAAATTCGTCGCCGTCCACAGGTCTTATTTTGACGGGACTCAGCGGCCCGCTGATTTCCAGCACCAGCTTATCGCAGCCCGAAAACCGCAGTGCGTCCAGTAAATAGCGATAGTTAAAGCCTATTTCCACACTGTCGCCCTCTAAGGAGGCGGGCAGCTCGTCGATCACCTTGCCGAGCGAGGTTTGGCAGCGCACCGTGATGGTGTCACCCTCAAACGAAACGCGCAGCGGGTTTTTTAAACGCTCTGTAATAATCAGGCTCGCGCGCTCAATCACGTTCATAAAATCGCGGGTGTCCACAATCACGCGCGTTTTGTACCCTTGCGTGACAACGCGCTGATAATCGAGAAATTCACCCTCAATCAGCCGGCTTAAAATGGTATATTGCCGTGTCGAAAAAACGACATAGCGCCGGTTTGCGGCGATGTGAACAATTTCGTCATCCTCACCGATGAGCTTTGTCACCTCTGCCAGCGTTTTCTGCGGGATGATAATTTGGATTTCCTTGCTTGCCTCTATTTTTTTCTCCGTGATGGCAAGACGATAGCCGTCCAGTGCCACCACCGTCAGCTGATCGGGCAGAATGCTGAACAATTCGCCCGTGTGTGCGGGTTTTTTATCGTCCGTTGAAACGGCATAAATAGTGGAATCAATCATGCGGCGCAGCACGCCCGCCTCCATGTCCATCGTTTTTTCCGCGCCGGGATTCGGCAAATCGGGGAACTCGGTCGCGTCCATGCCGACAATATTAAATTCGGTGATGCCGCCCTTGATGGTGGTGTTGTTTTTTTCATCGCAGGTAATTTCAATTTCTTCGCTGACAAGACGGCGCGCCATGTCGCCAAACAGCTTTGCCGACAGCACCACTTCGCCCGGGGTGCGCACGTTTGCCTCAAAGGAGGTTGTAATTGCCATTTCAAGGTCATAGCCGGTCAGTGTGACCTGAAAGCCGTCGGCCTTGAAATGAATGCCCTCAAGAACGGGCATGGAGCTGCGCTGCGTGACCGCCTTTGACACGCCGGCAACCGCGTCGCACAGCAGTGCTTTGTTGCAGATGATATTCATAAAAGAAACTCCCTTTTTGTATCGTTTCAACGTTATTAACAAATAAAAAATAGCAGTAGTAGTAGGGGCTGTGGAAATGTGGAAAGCACGCCCTCGCACGTTCCGGCGCAAGGGGTTGTCCGCGGCTGACCGCCCTTGAAACTCTCTTGAAAACCTGTGGAAAAAAAGAACAACTTTTTGTTTTCCACAAGCGCTGTGCAAAACCCCGTGTTAAAACAGAACAATTTGTTGAAAACAGTGCCGGGCAAATTCGTTCTTTTCGCGGGCTTTTGCAGGGTGAAAAAGTGCAAAGCGCCTTTCGCTTATCTAGCAATCCCCTGTGCCAAAACGGGCTGCTTCTCTGTGGCAGCCTGCGCGAAACACCGGCTGCTTTTTGCGGCGATCCCCTTTGCGTCCCTGCGCCGGTTAAATTTAGCTGCGCACGTTTTTGATGATATCCTCAACCGTCTCTTTTGTGTGCGGATCGGTTTGCAGCGTTTTTTGCATACAGTTGATGGAGTACACAACCGTGGAATGATCGCGCCCGCCAAACTCTCCGCCGATATCCTCCATGCTCATGCCCGTAATTTCGCGCACGACATACATACACACCTTGCGCGCGGCAGAAACGCTGCTGCGCCGGCTGTTGCCGCGGATTTCCTCCGGCGTGATATTGTAGGTGCGCCCGACCTCGGACAGAATTTTTTCAATGGTGACGGGCACGGGCTGCTGCTCGCTCAAAATGTCCTTGATGGCGTTCTGCGCCATGCCGATGGACGGATGCATCCCCTCCAAAATACGGTAGGCGTTCATTTTTTTTACGGTGCCCTCCAGCTGGCGGATGTTGTTTTTCAAGCGGTTTGCAATATAATCCGCCACCTCGTCCGGCAAATCAAGGTCGAGCAAATCTGCCTTGCGCCGAATGATGGCAACGCGCGTCTCAAACTCCGGCGCGCCGATGTCCGCGATCAGTCCCATTTCAAAGCGCGTGCGCAGACGATCCTCAAGGCTCTTAATTTCCTTTGGCGCGCGGTCACTTGTCAGCACAATTTGCTTGCCGGAATTATACAGCGTATTAAAGGTGTGGAAAAATTCCTCCTGCGTCGATTCCTTGCCGCCGATAAACTGCACGTCATCCACAAGCAAAACATCCGCCGCGCGGTATTTGTTGTGAAACTCCGCCGTCGTGTTTTCGCGGATCGCCGTGATGATGCCGTTGGTAAACGTCTCGCCGTCCACATAAACAATATTATAATCCGCATGATTGCACTGAATCTGCATTTTGATGGCGCTGAGCAAATGGGTTTTTCCAAGGCCGGAATCGCCCCAGATGAACAGCGGATTGTACGCGCCGGACGGATTTTCTGCCACGGCCTGCGCCGCCGCATGGGCAAAGCGGTTGGTGCTGCCCACAATAAAGTTTTCAAACGTATAGGTGTAGTTGCCCCCCGGCAGGCTTGGCCCGTCCGGCACCGGGGTCGGCTCCGGAATGGTGAGGACAAGCTCAACATCAAACCCAAGAATTGCCTTAAAGCTCTCCTTCAGCAGGGCGGTGTAGCGCTGCTCTACCATATTGCGCAAAAACTCGCTGCTTGTCCGCAGCGTGACAACGCCGTTTTCAAAAGAGACCGGCGTTAAATTCTCTATAAACAGCGCGTAGGACGCGGCAACAACACGCTCGCGACAAAAGTCCTTCGCGGCAGAAAATATCTCGTCAAACGAATTCATAAAAGCAGATGACCCCCGAAAATTGATAGTACAAAACGGTAATAACGGTGTTAAAATGGCACAAACCCGACAGGGAATCGGCGGGAAAAACCAGAAGAACCGAATACTGCTATTATACCATAAAAGGCGTGTGCCCGCAATCCCTTATTATATTGTAATAATGGCACGCTGACACAGGTGCGTGCGGCTGCACGGGCAAACGTGCTGTTTTTTCGACAAATTTCTGACAAAATATCTCTTTCCCACAATTCAGTCTTGACAAACCGTGCGATTTTAAGCTATAATTCTAAGTTGCAGGGCTGTCCCCGCAAGGCAGGACGCTCGCTAGTAGACCGCTGTTTGGCCGCCACAATATGTGGTGGTTTATCACCATCACAGGAGGAAAGATCCATGAAAAGAACATTTCAACCCAAAAAAGTTCATCGCGCAAAAAAGTGTGGCTTCTTGGCACGCAGCAAAAGTGCAAACGGTCGTAAAGTAATTTCATCCCGCCGCAAAAAAGGCCGCGCAAAGCTGGCTGCATAAAATTCTGCTCTGCCGCAGCGCGGCAAAAAAAGCAATCATGCGCCGCAATCCTCGCGGCGTACACCAGACCACCCAAGGGGCTTTTGCGCCCCTCAGTGGTCTTTTTGCTTATGGGGAAACGGCTAAAACCGCAGCGGCGGAATTTCCCCAAATGAAAAAAACGGAGAGTTACAGGATGCGCTACAGGACACTGACACGCAACAGCGATTTTTCGCGCACCTATGCGCGCGGGAAATCCTTTGTGCACCCGTGCCTTGTGCTGTATGTCAACAAAAACCGTCTCGGGCGGATGCGTGTCGGGCTGACCGCGACCAAAAAGGTCGGCAACGCGGTCAAGCGCAACCGCGCGCGCCGCGTGATGCGCGCCGCGCTGGAGGCGGTGCTGCCGGCGGAGGTGTGTACGGCGCGCGGGCTTGACCTTGTGCTGGTCGCGCGCGGCATGACAACCCGCGTCAAAATGCAGCGCGTTGCAAACGCGCTGGAAAAGCTGCTGCAAAAAGCCGGCGTGCTGTGCAGCGCACCCGCGGAAATGCCCGCGCAAACATCCGCGCAGCCATCTACGCAAACACCCGCGGAAACATCTGCGCAAACACCCGCGCAGCCATCCGCGCAAACACCCGCGGAAGCACCCGCGCAAGCACCCGCGCAAGCACCCGCGCAAGCACTCACGGAAACAACCGTGCAAACATCTGCACAAGCACCCGCGGAAACGCCCGCGCAAACATCTGCGCAGATATCTGCCACGCAAGCACCCGTGCAAGCACTCACGGAAGCACCCGCACAACTCCCCCCGCGAAAAACGCCCCCGCAGCCATGAAGTACATTTTTATCTGGCTTGTGCGCGGCTATCAAAAGTTCATCTCTCCCATGCTGGGCAACAACTGCCGGTTTTATCCCACCTGCTCGCAGTATGCCATTGACGCGCTGCGTGTACACGGCTTTTTGAAAGGCAGTCTGCTTGCAGCTTGGCGCATTTTGCGCTGCAATCCGTTTGGCAAGGGCGGCATCGACTATGTGCCGCCAAAGGGATGCTGGCGCAGGGCTGCGCCGCAGTCGCACACGCTTTCCGGCGAAAAGCATCAGCCGTAATTCTGTCTAAAAAGCATCCCGCCGCAAGGGGCGGCTGCCGTTTCATAGGTTTTCTTTTGACGCATCCGAAAAAAGCGCAGCGGATGCCGCTTCTCCATAAAATATAAAGCACCCGCCCGCGCGCAGGGCAGAAAAGGAACCGTACCAATGGGCATTTTTAATTTACTCGCAACCCCGCTCGGCTATGTGATGGAATGGATTGTTAAAATCATTCCAAGCTACGGCTGGGCCCTTGTCGTGTTCACCGTAATTCTGAAGGTTGCCATGTTCCCGCTCAGCATCAAGCAGCAAAAGAGCACCGCGCGCATGACCGCCTATCAAGCGCCTATGCAGGAGATTCAGAAAAAATGGGCCACCGACAAAAACCGCTTGAACGAAGAAATGATGAAGTTTCAGCAGGAGAATAAAATCTCCATGACGGCGGGCTGTCTGCCGATGGCGCTGAATATGTTCGTGCTGTTCGGCCTGATTCAGGTTATCTATTACCCGCTGCAATACATCTTTCATATCGGGACGGACGTGATTGCCAAGGCCGCAGAGGTTGCCGGTGTCGCGGGCACCAGCATCAACCTTTTGCAGAGCAAGGTCATGGAGCTTGCCTCTGCAAATCCGTCGGCGTTCATCGGCGTGTTCGGCGAGAAAGCCGCAGAGCTTGGCAAGCTGAGCTTCAGCTTCCTCGGCATGGATTTGACAAAAATGCCCTCGCTGTCCGACCCCGTCACGCTCATTTTGCCGATCATCACGGTGCTGTCCATGATTGCCGTGCAGATCATCACCACAAAAATGACCGGACAGGAAATGACCGGCAGTATGAAGTATATGCCGTGGATTATGAGCATTATGTTCGGCTACTTCTGCTTTACGGTGCCGGTTGCGTTTTCGCTTTATTATGTTATTTCCAACATTCTTTCGTTTGTCCAGTCCGTCATTTTGAAAAAGATGTACGACCCCGAAAAGATTAAAGCGCAGGTTGCGGCAGAAATTGCCGAGCGCCGCGTCGCAAAAAAGCAAAAGAAGCAAATCACCGTAAAAAGTGACGATGGCAAGGAAGTTGTCAAGGATGTCACCGAGGCGGAGCTTGCCCGTCTGCGCCTTGCCCGCGCGCGTGAGCTGGATGCCCAGCGCTATGAAGACTGACACAAAAAGCAAGAGGAGGAAACAAGATGCGTGAAGTGATTACCACCGGAAAAACCGTGGAAGAAGCCGTTGCAGACGCGCTTGCTCAGCTTGGGCTGACAGAGGACGAGGTGACGGTGGAGATTTTAGATCTGCCGCAGAAAAAGCTGTTTAAAACCGTTCCCGCGCGCGTCAAGGTGACAAGTGATGCCGATGCCGAGCAGGCGCAGCAGGCCGCCGATGCGGCTGCCGAGGCAAAGTCCGTGCCCGCCGCGCCGAAGGCGGCGCAGCGCGCGCCGGAAAAAGCGCCGATCGCCCACAGTGCGCCCTCTGCAAAGCCCGCCGCCCCCGCGCAGCGCGCGCCGGAGGCTGACGCACCGGCACCGGTGCTGTGCGCAGACGAGCCGGAAACCCCGCTGGAGATTGCCTCAAATCCGAAGCTTGTGGAGGCCGCTGCCTATTTGCAGGATTTATGCGCTAAAATGGATGCGCCAAACGTCGTTCTCAGCGCCGTGCAGCAGGGCGAGGCGCTGATCTTAAAGGTAGAGGGCGAGGGCGCGGGCGGCTTAATCGGTCACCGCGGCGAGACGATGGAGGCGCTGAGCTATCTGACCAGCCTTGTGGCAAACCGCTCCGGCGGCGATTACCTCAAAATCGGTCTTGACATCAACCATTACCGCCAGAAGCGCGAGATCAATTTGATTGCACTTGCGCAGCGCATCGGCGCAAAGGTTGCTAAGAGCGGACGCAGCCAAACGCTGGAGCCGATGAATCCGTACGAGCGCCGCATCATTCACTCCGCCGTCGGAAGCATCGCCGGTGTCAAGAGCGAATCCACGGGCGAGGGCGCAAACCGTCGTGTCTGCATTTTGTCCACAGCACCCGGTGCCATCGCGGGCGGCAACCGTCCGTTCCGCCAAGCTGACCGCAGAGGTCCGCGCCCCGGTGCACAGGGCAAGGCGCCGTTCCGCAAGGACGGCCCGCGTCCGCCGCACCGCGACGGTGATTTTGAGCGCAAGTCAAACGTGCCGGAGCGCGAATTTGCCGATAAGCCCCGCGAGGCGGGCGCGACACCGACCGCCCCAAAGCGCACCGAGACGATCAACGACAGCGCCGCGCTGCCGCTCTACGGGAAAATCGAGCTTTAATCGTTATGACAAGCAAAGGACGCGGGATTTTTCTTCCGCGTCCTTTGTTTTTTTCAAAGCCGTGCCCCTTGCGGTCAAGGCAAAAACACGCTATACTGAACACAGCGAAAAGAGGCTGTCGGGAGGAATGGAATATGAAGTGGACTGCGGATCAAAGCGTGCGCCTGTCAAGGGCGTGCATCTGGCTTTTTGCCGTGCTTGCCGTCGTCATCTGTGCGGTGTCGCCCGCGCTGACGCACACCTTCGGCAGCATTGTGCTGATTAACGGCAAAAGCGTCAGTGAGGTGCGCGTGGCGCTGCTGGTCACAGAGTACGCGGCGGCGGTGCTGGGCTTGGCGGCGCTGTGGCTGCTGCACCGTCTTTTGCTCAGCATCGGCGCAGGCTCGGTCTTTGTGGAGAAAAATGTTTTCGTTCTGCGCGCGCTGTCGTGGTGCTGCCTTGGCGCAGGGCTTGTGTTTTTCGGCGGCGCGTGGATCGGTTGGCCGCCGTTTGCCCTGCTTGCGGCGTGTGCCGCGTTTATGGGGCTGATTTTGCGCGTGGTTAAAAATGTATTTGCCGAGGCCGTGCGCATGAAAGCCGAAAACGATGGCACCGTATAGAATGGAGAGCGCCGCATGGGAATTATTGTGAATATCGACGTGATGCTGGCGCGCCGCAAAATGAGCGCGGGCGAGCTGGCGGAAAAAGTCGGCATCACGCCCGCGAATTTATCTGTCCTGAAAAATAATAAAGCGCGTGCCGTGCGGTTTTCAACCTTGGAAGCATTGTGTAAAGCATTGTCGTGTAAGCCCGCAGATTTGCTGGATTACGAGGACAACGGGAACAACGGGAACAACGAGGACAATGGGAACGCGACCTTTTGAAAAAGGTCGACGAAAACTTTAAATAAAAGAAACAAAAAAAGCAGAGGCCTTGGCGAAAAACAGAAAAAGTTTTCGCCAAGGCCTTTTTCAAAAGGCCGCGATTTGTGCGCGTGAAACGCGCATAAAAAAGCGATGCGCAAAGCGCGAGCGCAGCGGGCGCAGCAACCCCGCGCAGCGGGCGCGGCAAATCCGCGCAGCGGGCGCGGCAAAACAGACGCTTGCTTTTGTGCCTTGCGGGGCGTATAATAACGGAGCAAAGAAATGCGCGGGAAACAATTGCCCGCCGATGGAGGAGAAACCCTATGAAAGCACGTATCCCGATGCACCGCGAATTTGTGATCCAGATTGCCGACGATTACGACAAAAAGGACGAATGCTGGCAGAAGCTGGACGATCTTATGACAGCCTACAAAAAAGAGGGCAAAAGCGTTTATACGCCAAGCTTTATTGAGGATAACGAGGCAAAGGTGAAGGCGCTGCAAGAGACTTATACGTTCACCTATACCGTGGAGGAGCGCAAATAAGCGCGGACGGCGAAACAGGCAAATTAAAAAAAACGCGCGCGGCATCGTGAAAAAACGGTGTCGCGCGCGTTTCGTTTTCGTGGCAGGATGTAAAAAAATTAAAGCGCGCCGCGTGCGCAGAGGCCAAAGCCTAAAACGCGCCGCGTGCCCAGCGCCCAAAGCCTAAAATACACCGCGTGCCCAGCGCCCAAAGCCTAAAATACACCGCGCGCCCAGTGCCAAAAGCCTAAAACGCGCCGTGCGCCCAGTGCCCAAAGCCTAAAACGCGCCGCGTGCGCGCAGTGCGCTCAGCTTTAAAATAGCCGCCACGGTTTTGCTGTCGGCAATTTCGCCGGATAAAACCTTTTCAACCGCCTCGGCAAGCGGCAGCGTAAACACCGTGACAAATTCGTCCTCGTCCAAATGCTGCGGCACCGCGTGCAAATTTTTTGCCGCGTAAAGATAAATCACCTCGGTGCAGTAGCCGCACGTCGGAATCACCGTGCCCAAATCAAGATATGTGTCGGCGGTAAGCCCGGCCTCCTCCGAAAGCTCGCGCTTTGCGGCCTCGAACGGGTCCTCCCCTTTTTCCAGCTTTCCGGCGGGAATTTCAATCAGCTCGCGCCCAAACGCATAGCGAAACTGCCGCACCAGTGTAATCTCGCCCCGCTCGCTGAGCGCAGCCACCGCCGCGCCGCCGTGATGATGCACAATTTCGCGCGCGGAGGTTTTGCCGTTTTCAAGCTGAACCGTGTCGCGCGTCAGCGAGATCACGCGCCCCTCAAAAAGCGGCTCGGTGGTAAGCGTCGTCTCAAAATGCATTGCAATGACTCCTCTGCTGTCTCTTGTTTTCGCGGCTTCGCGGGCGGCCTCGGTGCAGGAAAAAAGCGCCGCGCTCAGTCAATATCCGTTGTGTCGTCGTCCAAAAGCGCCTCGCACTTAATCTTTTCAATGCGGCGCTCGCCCGCCTTCAGCACCGTAAAGCGCACCCCGCCGTGCGTGATGGTCGCGTGCTCGTCTGCCGTGGGAATGCGGCCCAGCCGGTCAATCATCAGCCCGCCCACGCTCTCAAAATCGTCCGTGTCGTCGTTGTCCTCCGGCACCGGAAGCCCCAGCGCCTTAAAAACATCCTCAAGGTCGGCGCTGCCCGCCGCAATGACCGCGCCGTCATCGGCAAGCGCAAGCTCCTCGTCCTCGTTGTCAAATTCGTCTTGAATATTGCCCACAATTTCCTCTAATACGTCCTCCATCGTGACAACGCCGCTGGTGCCGCCGTATTCGTCCACAACAACGGCAATCTGCGTGTGCTTTGTGCGGAACGCAATCAGCAAATCGCGCGCGCGGCACGCCTCCGGCACAAACATCGCCGTGCGCAAAAACTGCTCCACGGGCACATCGTTGCGCGCCGCGTCGTCCCACACGCGGAACAAATCCTTTACATACAAAATGCCCACAATATCGTCAAGCGTTTTGCGGTACACGGGCAGACGGCTCACGCCCTCCTTGGCGGCAAGCTGCACCGCCTCGGCGGCGGTGGCGCTCTGCGGAACGCCGACAAGCTCCGTGCGGTGGGTCATAATTTCGCCCGCCGTCACATCGTCCAGCTCCACAATATTGGTGATCATTTCCTTCTGGTTTTCGTCGATGAGCGACTGCTCCTCCACGTCGTCCACAAGGTTCAGCAAATCCTCCTCGGTCACGTCGGTCTGCGCCGACAAATGCCACAGATGAAACACAAGGCGTGCCGGCGCGCAAAACACCGCACCCACGGGGCGAAACAGCGCAAACGCCTCCGCCCCGTCGCCGTGCCGCGTGCCGCCCAGCGCAAAGCAGAGTGCTTCGCCCGCGCACAGCAGCAAAAAGCACAAAAGCACAAACGGCAGGGCAAGCGCCGTGCGCAGAAGTCCAAAAACAAAAAAGGCGCAAGCGATCAGCAGACAAATGCAGATGCCGGCCATGCGGGATGAAAACCCAAGGCACGAGCACTGCTCTTTTTCGCTGTCGTTTGCGCAGAGCGCGCCCGCGCAGAACGCCAGCACAAGTGCAAGCGCGCCGCCGAGCGTGAAAATTAAAATACTAAGACCATCGGGGTCCATGAAAAAACTCCTTTTTCCAATTACTTTATTTGCTAATAAGGTATCAATAATACTATAATCGTTTTTGCGCAACATGTCAATGGCATAGGGCGCGGACACACCGCGGCGTTGCACCGTTTGACAAAACCCTGCACGCCGCCGCAAAGCGTTTCCATAAAGTGCATAAAAATCCGCTAAAACCCTTGCCGCCGTGTTTACTTTCGCCGTATTATTTGGTACAATAGAACAGAGCGCAAGGACGGCGTGTGTTTTCCTATGCCCTGCACAATTTCGACAAGCGAAGCAGACGCTAAGGGGCGCGCCGCCGTCGTTCCCAATACGCAAATATAGAAACCGGAGGAAGAAAAATGCCAAGATCCAAAAAATCTATGGACGGCAACACCGCAGCGGCTCATGTAGCCTATGCATATACCGAGGTTGCCGGTATCTACCCCATCACCCCTTCCAGCCCCATGGCCGACCAGGTTGACCAGTGGAGCGCAGTGCATCAGAAAAACATTTTCGGCACCGAAGTGAAGGTCATGGAGATGCAGAGCGAGGGCGGCGCAGCCGGCACCGTGCACGGCTCTTTGGCAGCCGGTGCCCTGACCACCACGTTCACCGCGTCGCAGGGCCTGCTGCTGATGATTCCGAATATGTATAAAATCGCGGGCGAGCTGCTGCCCTGCGTGTTCCATGTTTCGGCGCGCACGCTGGCAACCCATGCGCTGAACATTTTCGGCGATCATTCCGACGTGTATGCCTGCCGTCAGACCGGCTTTGCCATGCTGGCGGAATCCGACCCGCAGGAGGTCATGGATCTGTCCGCCGTGGCGCATCTTGCCGCCATCGAAAGCCGCGTTCCGTTCTTAAACTTCTTCGACGGCTTCCGCACCAGCCACGAAATCCAGAAGATTGAAGTCTGGGACTATGCCGATTTGAAGGAAATGTGCGACATGGACGCGGTCAAAGCGTTCCGTGACCACGCGCTGAATCCAGAGCATCCGACCATGCGCGGCAGCCACGAAAACGGCGACATTTTCTTCCAGCACCGCGAGGCGTGCAACAAGTTTTACGACGCAGTGCCCGGCATTGTGGAAAAGTATATGGGCAAGGTCAACGCAAAGCTTGGGACAAACTATCAGCTGTTTGAATATTACGGCGCGCCCGACGCGGACCGCGTGCTGATTGCCATGGGCTCCTTGTGCGATGTCGCCGAGGAGGTCATCGACTACCTGACCGCCAAGGGCGAAAAGGTCGGCATTGTCAAGGTTCGCTTGTATCGCCCGTTTGCGGCGGACAAGCTGCTTGCCGCCATCCCCGCCACCGCGACAAAAATTGCCGTGCTCGACCGCACCAAGGAGCCGGGCGCTTTGGCAGAGCCGCTGCACCTTGATGTGCTTGCCGCGTTCCGCGAGGCAGGCCGCACCGGCACCATCATCGGCGGCCGCTATGGTCTGGGCAGCAAGGACACCCCGCCCGCCAGCGTGTTTGCCGTGTTTGAGGAGCTGAGCAAAGAGCAGCCGAAGGATCGCTTCACCATCGGCATTACCGATGACGTGACGTTCCAGTCGCTGACCGAAAAGCCCGCGCCCAGCACCGCAGCCGAGGGCACAAAAGAGTGCAAATTCTGGGGTCTTGGCGGCGACGGCACCGTTGGCGCAAACAAAAACTCCACCAAAATCATCGGCGACCACACCGATAAATATATTCAGGCATACTTCCAGTATGACTCGAAAAAAACCGGCGGTGTCACCATCAGCCATCTGCGCTTTGGCGACAAGCCCATCCGCGCGCCTTACTATATCAATAAGGCGGACTTTGTGGCGTGCCACAACCCGTCCTATGTCATCAAGGGCTACAAAATGGTCAACGATGTCAAGCCGGGCGGCGTGTTCATGATCAACTGCCAGTGGACGGCAGAGGAGCTTGCCCACCATATGCCTGCCGAGGCAAAGCGCTATATTGCGAACAACAACATTCAGCTTTACACCATCAACGCCATTGACAAGGCCATCGAAATCGGTCTGGGCAAGCGCACCAACACCATCCTGCAATCGGCGTTCTTCGCGCTTGCAGGCGTGCTGCCCAAGGAGGACGCGTTAAAGTTTATGAAGGAAGCCGCCTACAAGTCCTTTGCGAAAAAGGGCGATGCGGTGGTCGAGATGAACTATAAGGCCATTGACGCGGGCTTTGATGCCTACGTGAAAATTGACGTGCCGGACGCGTGGAAAAACGCATCGGATGCCGCCGACGGCGAGGTGCTTACGGGCAATGCCGCCACGGTTAAAATGGTCAAGGATTTGCTGGTTCCCATCAGCAAAATGGACGGCGACAGCCTGCCTGTCTCCGCCTTTACCGGCTATGTGGACGGTCAGTTCGAGCAGGGCGCAGCCGCTTACGAAAAGCGCGGTGTCGCTGTCAGCGTGCCGGAGTGGAACGCGGACAAGTGCATTCAGTGCAACCAGTGCTCTTATGTCTGCCCGCACGCGACCATCCGCCCGTTTGCGCTGAGCGCCGACGAAGCGAAGGCCGCGCCCGCCGCCATGACAAGCAAAAAGATGAACGGCAAGGGCTGTGAGGACTACGTGTTCACCATGGCAATTTCGCCGCTGGACTGCATGGGCTGCGGCGTGTGCGTGGGCACCTGCCCCGCCGGCGCGCTGACCATGGTCAGCCAAGAGAGCCAGCTTGCACAGCAGGATGTGTTCGGCTACTGCGTGGACAATATTGACAAAAAGCCCGGCATGATGGCAGAGACCACCGTAAAGGGAAGCCAGTTCAACCAGCCGCTGCTTGAATTTTCCGGCAGCTGCGCGGGCTGCGCCGAGACAAGCTATGCGCGCCTTGTTACGCAGATGTTCGGCGAGCGTATGTTCATCTCGAACGCAACCGGCTGCTCGTCCATCTGGGGCGGCCCGGCGGCCACAAGCCCCTATACCCGCAACCGCATCAGCGGCAAAGGCCCGGCGTGGGCAAACAGCCTGTTCGAGGATAATGCAGAGCACGGCTTTGGCATGTACCTCGGTCAGAAGGCGCTGCGCGAAGGGCTGATGAATTTAACGCGTGAGCTGATCGCTCTTGAATATTGCGACGCACCGCTGAAGGAAGCCGGTCAGAAATGGCTGGACAGCGTGGAGGATGCAGCTGCCTGTGCAGTGGCAACGCCCGCGTTTGTCGAGGCGCTGAAGAACGGTCTTGACGTTGATTTGACCGGCACGGAATTTGAGGCCGAGTGGATTAAGGACGGCAAAGTCTGCCAGTGCGAAGCCTGCAAAAAGGCGCGCGAGATTTTGTCAAAGCAGCAGTACCTGTCGAAGAAATCCGTCTGGGTGTTCGGCGGCGACGGCTGGGCCTATGACATCGGCTTTGGCGGACTTGACCATGTGCTTGCCTCCGGCGAGGATGTCAACGTGTTCGTCTTTGACACCGAGGTGTACTCGAACACCGGCGGACAGGCCAGCAAGGCAAGCCAAATCGGTCAGGTGGCACAGTTTGCCGCCTCCGGAAAAGCAATCGGCAAGAAGAACCTCGCCGAGATTGCCATGAGCTATGGCTACGTCTACGTGGCGCAAATCGCCATGGGCGCAAACCAGAAGCAGACGCTGGATGCCATTGTCGAGGCCGAGAGCTATCACGGCCCGTCCCTCATCATCGGCTACGCCCCCTGCGAGATGCACGGCATCAAGGGCGGCATGACCAACTGCCAGGCAGAGATGAAGAAGGCGGTCGAAGCCGGCTACTGGGATATGTTCCGTTTCGACCCGCGCAAAAAGGCAGAGGGCAAAAACCCGTTCACCATCGACAGCAAAGCGCCCACGACGGACTACAAGCAGTTCATCGAGAGCGAGACGCGCTACAGCCGCTTGCAGCGCGCCTTCCCGGAGCGCGCAACCGAGCTGTTTGAGAAAGCGGCCGAGAACGCAAAGGATCGTTACGC
>JAVXUG010000021.1:0-13658 GCA_036642215.1 Ruthenibacterium sp. | reverse complement strand
CGCACATTGCAAAAACATTGCATACCATTGCAAAAATAGGGCGAAACATTGCAAAGCCATTGCGAAACATTGCAAAACATAGGGCGAAAATAGAGCAAGAACATTGCAAAACCATTGCGAAACATCGCAAAGCCATTGCAAAAACGTTGCGAAACATTGCGAAGCCATTGCGAAACATTGCAAAGCCATTGCGAAAACATTGCAAAAATAGGGCAAAACCATTGCAAAAACAGGCTGCGGTTCACCCGCCGCCTGTTACTTTTTTCGCAGCGCCTGCGCCCTGCACCGTTTTTTAATCCTAAAGGAGGAATTCGATGAAAGTTACAAACCCCATCAAGTTTACAAAGCCGACCGCCGGTGCCGTCAAGCTTTTTTGCATTGACCGCCTGTACGACGTTGCCGGAAGCATTTTGTTTTCCATCGGCATTTATACGTTTGCAAAGTCCGCGCACTTTGCGCCCGGCGGCGTGTCGGGTCTTGCGCTGATTCTCAACCACCTGTGGCCTGTGCTGCCCATCGGTGTCGTCACGCTTGTGCTCAACGTCCCCATCGTTGTGGTGAGCTTTCGCGTTGTCGGCAAAACGTTTTTGTACAAAAGCTTTTGCACCATGCTCATCTCCACGTTTTTTATGGACTTTGTTTTTCCGTGTCTGCCGCTGTATGTGGGCAGCAGCCTGCTGGCGGCGCTGTTTGCGGGCGTATTCAGCGGCGCGGGGCTTGCGCTTGTGTATATGCGCGGCTCGTCCACGGGCGGCACGGACTTTTTAAACCTGTCCATCAAAAAGCTGCACCCGCACCTCTCCATCGGGCAGGTCACGCTGGTCACCGACTGCGTTGTCATTTTGCTGGGCGGCCTTGTGTACGGGAATATTGACGCAGTGCTGTACGGTGTGATCTCTACTTATGCCGGCACCACGGTCATCGACAAAATCATGTACGGCGCGGGAAGCGGCAAGCTTGCCATCATCATCACGCAGGACGGGCACGAGACAGCCCGCCGCATTGCGGACACCATCGGGCGCGGCGCAACGCTGGTGCGCGCCATCGGCACCTACTCCGGCGTGCAGCGCCATATGCTGCTGTGCGTCACCGCAAGAAACGAGGTTTTTAAGGTGCGCGACCTTGCCCACGAGGTGGACTCCACCTCATTTGTCATGATCACCGAGGCAAGCGAAATTTTTGGCGAGGGCTTTACCGAGACAGAGAAAAAGCGGTAACCGGCATGGAAATATGCAGGATGATCTTGTGCCCTACAAGCTGTAGTGGTATAGTGATACTGGTGCAATAAAAAGGACAAAATGCATTTGGCATGGGCGGTGCGGCTGCTTGACAGGAGAGCAGCACGCGTTGTTGAAAAAACAGGGGGAACAAAAAATGGCAGTGTCGGAGATTGGAAAAAACGCGTTGCAGGTGCTGGAAAAACGCTATCTTGCCAAGGACGAAAACGGCAGAAGCATCGAGGATGTGGACGGGCTGTTTCGCCGTGTGGCGGTGGCGGCTGCGGCGGCGGATGCGCGCTATGACGAGCGCGCGGACGTTTGCGCCACGGCAGAGGAGTTTTATGCACTGATGACGGGTCTGCGCTTTTTGCCAAATTCCCCCACGCTAATGAACGCCGGCCGCCCGCTGGGGCAGCTTTCGGCGTGCTTTGTGCTGCCTGTCGAGGACAGCATGGAGGCCATTTTTGAGGCGGTCAAGCAGGCGGCGCTGATTCATAAATCCGGCGGCGGCACGGGCTTTTCGTTTTCGCGTCTGCGGCAAAACGGCGCGCCCGTCAACAGCACGGGCGGCGTTGCCAGCGGGCCTGTCAGCTTTATGCGCGTGTTTAATATGGCGACCGAGGCGGTCAAGCAGGGCGGCACGCGGCGCGGTGCAAACATGGGCATTCTGCGCGTGGATCACCCCGATATCGAGGAGTTTATCCACTGCAAAACCGTGAACGGCGACATCACAAACTTTAACATTTCGGTCGGCATTACCGAGGCGTTTATGCAGGCGGTGGAGGCGGGCGCGGACTATGACCTCATCGACCCGCGCACGCAGAAGGCGGTCAGCCGCATCAGCGCCAAAAAGCTGTTTGACGACATTGTGGATGCCGCGTGGCACAACGGCGAGCCGGGCATTATTTTTCTTGACCGGCTGAACCGCGACAATGTTGTGCCCGGACAAGGCCCCATCGAGAGCACAAACCCCTGCGGGGAGCAGCCGCTGCTGCCCTACGAAAGCTGTAATCTGGGCAGTATCAACCTTGTCAAAATGCTGCGCCGCACGGGCGAGACCACCTGGGAAATCGACTATGCCCTGCTGCGCAAAACCGTGCACGCGGCGGTGCATTTCCTTGACAACATCATTGACATCAATCATTATCCGCTGCCTAAAATTGCGGAGGTCACGCGGGAAACGCGCAAAATCGGCCTTGGCGTGATGGGCTTTGCGGACATGCTGTTATCCCTTGGCGTGCCGTATAATTCCGACGATGCCGTGGAGCTTGCCGAAAACATGATGGCGTTCATCAATATCGAGGGGCATAACGCCAGCAAGGAGCTTGCGCGCACGCGCGGGGCGTTCCCGCTGTTTTATGGAAGCATTTATGCGCGCGAGGCACCGCTGCGCAACGGCACCGTCACCACCATCGCGCCCACAGGCACGCTGTCCATGATTGGCGGCTGCTCGTCCGGTGTGGAGCCGGTGTTCGGCTACGTCTACATCCGCAATATCATGGACGGCACCGAAATGGTGGAGTCAAACCCCGTGCTGAAGGAGGTTTTACAGCGCCGCGGCCTTTATTCCGAGGAGCTGATGCGCCGCATTGCCAAGGAGGGAACGCTCGCGCATATCGAGGAGCTGCCCGCTGATATTCGGGCGGTCTTTGTCTGTGCGCACGACATCACGCCGGAATATCACATCAAAATGCAGGCGGCGTTTCAGCACAGCACCGACAACGCCGTGTCCAAGACGATCAATCTCTCGCACTCTGCTACGCGCGCGGACGTGGCAAACAGCTATTTTCTTGCGTATCGCCTTGGCTGCAAGGGTGTCACCATCTACCGCGACGGAAGCCGCGGCGGTCAGGTGCTGAATATCGGAAGCGTGAAAAAGGACGGCGAGAGCGATGCGGCCCGCACGCCCGCCGCAGAGCTGACGCTGCCCACAGAGCACGTCATTGCCACCCTGCAGCCGCGCCCGCGCCCGCCCGTGACCATGGGCTTTACCGAGCGCATGAAAATTGGCTGCGGCAATTTATACGTCACCGTAAACTACGATGAAAACGGCATTTGCGAGGTGTTTACCAGCACCGGCAAAGCGGGCGGCTGCCCCAGTCAAAGCGAGGCGACCGCGCGCCTTGCCAGTGTTTCCCTGCGCAGCGGCATTAGCGTGGACGAGGTGTACAATCAGCTCAAGGGCATTCGCTGTCCCTCCACCATCCGTCAGAGCGGCATGAGCTGCACCTCCTGTCCCGATGCCATTGCCAAGGTGCTGCGCAAGGTGGACAATTTTATCAAGGACAAGGCCGCCGGAAAGCGCACCGCGCCCGCACCGGAGCCAAAGCTGCCGAACCGTGCCGCCGCGCAGCAGGACGCGCCGCCGGACAGCCAAGGCGCGGCTCTCACGCAGAGCGTCCCGCGCGAAGAACAACCGCCGCGGCGTGCCGACGCACCGGTGGTGCAGGATGCCGCCTACCGTGCGGTGCCGACGATGAGCGCGCCCGAAACAAGCCGTCAGACCGCGCAGACCGCGCCCGATGCCGAGCAGCGTCCCGCGCAAACCGCGTCACCGTTTGCGTTTACCTCGCCCCTATTCACACCGTCCCCCGCGCAAGCGCCGCAGGGCAGCGCAATCCCCGACAGTCTGCGGAATCCCTATGCGCCTGTTTCCCCGCACAGCGCCGCCACAGGCTTTGGCGCAAATGCCGCGGGCGATGCATCCTACAGCGCCGCCACAGGCTTTGGCGCAAATGCGTTTGGCGACAGGCACCTCCCGGAAACTTCGCTGTTTGCCCCGCGCGAGCCGGAGCGGATTTATGTGCCGGACGAAACCGTGGGCGCGTCGTTTGCGCCGGTGCCCGGCGGCGTAGCCGGAGCGGGTCTGTACACAGGAGCCGGCTCGTCCAGTATTGCCGTGCCGCCCACAAGCGCTCCCCTACAGCAGCGCGAAGCCGCGTCTGTCTGTGCCGCGCCGGACCCCGTGCGCACGCGCCTTGCCGCAGAGCGTCTTGCGGCGGTTCCCGTCCCCGGCAGCGCCGCCGAAATCCACAGCTGCCCCGAATGCGGCGGCCCGGTAGAGCACGAGGGCGGGTGCGTCATCTGCCGCAACTGCGGTTTTTCCAAGTGCGGCTAAGCCGGACGAAGGACGGCGCCGTGTCACGTGCGCCTGCCATACGGCGCGCAAAGGTGATAAAATTGAGCAAGGGCGGGTGCGTCAGGCGTTGCCTGAGGCATCCGCCCCTGTTTTTTCAGCGCCTTTTTAAGAGCGCGGCGCGCCCGTCGGAAATCGCCGGTGCGCGCAAAAACTATCCCGCTTTTGCCGGTAATTTTCCCTTGCCCGCTCTTGCGTCAGAGGCCGCAGGCACCAAAATTCCATATTTCGGCGGCGGCGCATCGCGCGTTGTGACAGATTTTGCGCAAAAGAGAAAAGAAACATCTTTCAACTTTTCAACAGAGTTTTACACGGTGTATAGCAGTCTTTCCACAATAAATGTTGAAAACCCTGTGGAAAGCGTTGAAAACCTTGATTCCACCGTCGCAACTTTCCACAGAGACAGGGAAAGTTACACTTTGGACATAACTGCCTGTTGAATAAGCGCACCGTGTTTGTTAAAATAAGAAAGGTGTCGTGTGCAAAATTTGTGCACAGAACAAAATACAACAAAAATCCGATTGACAATCGAAAGGAACCCTGCTATGAAATGGCTTTACAAACTGGAGAATAAATACGGCAGATTCTGTATCCCGAATTTGATGCTAGTCATCGTCATCGGGCAGGGCATGGTCTTTTTGGCCAACCTGTTCGCACCCGCCGCCGGCATCATCGGCAGACTGGCGTTAATTTGGCCGTTTGTTCTGCAAGGGCAGATTTGGCGGCTCATCACGTTCGTGTTTGTCCCGTCCGATTCGTCGGTGCTGTTTTTGCTGATCTCCCTGTACTTCTATTATTTTATCGGCCACACGCTGGAAAATACATGGGGCGCGTTTAAATTTAATGTTTATTACCTGCTGGGCGTGCTGGGGGCCATTGTCGCGGCTGTGCTTGCGGGTGCCGCCACCACCACCTACCTGAACCTGTCGCTGTTTTTTGCGTTTGCCATGCTTTATCCCGATATGCAGGTGCTTTTGTTTTTTGTTTTCCCCATCAAGATGAAGTACCTTGCCTATGTGTCCGCCGGGCTGACGCTGCTCAGCGTGCTGACCGGAAGCTGGATGGATCGCGCGTGCATTCTGATGGCGCTTGTCAACTTTTTTATTTTTTTTGGCGGCGACTTCACAACGCGGGTCAAGCAGGAAATTCGTTACGGCAAAACGCGCCGCGCGTGGAAAAGCCAAAACAGAAATCAAAACGGATCGAATCGCGGCGGATGGTAATTTGTTTAAAAATATGGTACTATAATAGATAGAAAAGGCAAGTGCTGCGCCGTGTCTGTCTGTGCCGGCGCGTTTGCCGTTTCGCAAAATTGGATTGGGGGCATTCCGTTATGAAAATGATAACCGCAATCGTCAATAAAGAGGATTCAAACGCCGTGTGCAACGCCTTGACCAAGGGTGGCTTTTCCGTCACGCGCCTGCCCACCACGGGCGGCTTTTTGATGGCCGGCAACATGACGCTTCTCATTGGCACCGAGGAGGAAAAGGTCGATAAATGCATCGAGCTGATTGCCTCGCAGTCAAAGCAGCGCACGGAGATTGTGCCCAGCACGGCAAGCTACGGCATTGGCGTGACCACGGCATATCCGCTGGAGGTCACGGTCGGCGGGGCAACCATCTTTGTCACCAATGTAGAGCGCTTTGAAAAGGTATAGGATGCCGCGCCATGATGCTTGACACAGTGATTGGCAACGCGCAGACGCTGCGGGATTTGCAGGGCGCGCTGAAAAACGGCTGCTTGCTGCACAGCATTTTGCTGTGCGGGGAACCGGGCACCGGTGCGGGCTATGTCGCGCGCTGCCTTGCCGCCGATTATCTCTACCCCGAAAACACGGGCGGCATCCCCCAAAGCGGCGGCGCGCCCTCCCCTGCAAATGCGGGCGCGTCGCAGGTCATGGCGAACGAAAGCCCCGAATATCTGTGCATGGAGGGCGAGGGTGTCTCCGGCGACATCCGCATTGACGCGGTGCGCGAGGTGCGGCGGCAGGTGTTTCACACCGCGCTCTCCGCGCGCGGGCGCGTTGTGCATGTCGCGGGTGCAGAGCACTTGAATGCCTCCAGCGCCAACGCCTTGCTCAAGGTGCTGGAGGAGCCGCCCGAGGGCGTGCTGTTTCTGCTCACCGCGCCGGGCGATGCAGCCGTGCTGCCCACGCTGCGCAGCCGCTGCGCGTGCTATACGCTTGCGCCGGTTTCGCAGGAACAGTGTGTGCAGTATTTGCTGCACCGCTTTTCTGCCGTGCCCGACATTGCGCGCCGTGCGCCGGAATATGCCGCGCTGTTTGGCGGAAAAATCGGAAGCTGCGTGAACTGCCTGACCGATGCCGGGATGCGCGCGCGCCTTGACAGCGCAAAGCAGCTGGCCGATGCGGTGCAGGCGCAGGACACGTATTTGGCGCTGCACACCATGGCAGGCTACGAAAAGGATCGCGCCCAGGCGCGCGGCTTTCTTGCGCTGCTGCGCGAGGTGTGCGCCGCCGCGCTGCGCGGTGCGTACCCCGTGCCGGATGCGGACAAGGCTGCGCGTGCCATCAACGCCGTGCGCACCGCCGACACGCAGCTTGCCGGCAACGGCAGCACAAAGCTTGTGCTCACCTGTCTGGCCGCGCGGCTGACAGCAGGGGCATAGCGCGGTAGGGGCGCGCGTTTCTGCCCCGGTTGTTTTGCAAGGGCCTTATTCAAAAGGCCGGAAAAGTCCAAAAAAGGAGCGCCGCGCCCCGCGCGGTGAATACAATATGACAAAAGTAATCAGCGTAACGTTTCAGCCAAACGGCAAGGCCTATTTTTTCGCGCCCGGCGAGCTTGCAATAAAAAAGGGCGAGCATGTCGTCGTGCAGACAGCGCGCGGCACAGAGTGCGGCGAGGTGGCACAGGGGGTGCACGAGGTGCCGGACTCCACCATTCAAAAGGAGCTGAAGCCTGTGCTGCGCATGGCGGATGCCATGGATGTGCGCCGGATGCAGCAAAACCGTGCGGACGAAAAGCGCGCGTTTGCCCTGTGCGAGGAGCGCATCGAAAAGCACGGCTTGACCATGAAGCTTGTCAGCGCGGAATATACGCTGGATCGCAGTAAGATTCTGTTTTATTTTACCGCCGACGGCCGTATTGATTTTCGCGAGCTTGTCAAGGATCTTGCGGGTGTATTTCACACGCGCATAGAGCTGCGGCAAATCGGCGTGCGCGACGAGAGCAAAATGATTGGCGGCCTTGGCATTTGCGGTCAGCCGTTTTGCTGCAGCCGCTTTTTAAAGGATTTTCAGCCCGTCTCCATCAAAATGGCAAAGCTGCAAGGCCTGTCGCTGAATCCCGCAAAAATCAGCGGAAGCTGCGGTCGCTTGATGTGCTGCCTGTCGTATGAGCAGCCGGCCTACGAGTACCTTGACCGCATCACGCCGGGGCTTGGCAGCATTGTCAAAACGCCGGAGGGCACGGGTGCCGTGACCGAGGTAAATCTCGCGGGCGGCACGCTGCGTGTGCGGCTGGACGATATGCCCACCGCGCAGCGCACCTATAAGCGCACGGAATGCACCTATCTGCGCGGCGGAAAGCGCGCGCCGCTGCCCCCCGACCCGGAGCCGGACGAAAAGCCGGAGGAAGCAAGAGAGCTTTGACACAAGCGCGGTGGAACGTTTTTATTTTGTTCCGGTGCTGTAAAATTGCAAAACCCCTTGAAATTTCGCCGCGATATGTTAGAATAATACCAATGAGGGTACGCCCTCGCGCGCCGCTGCAAAACCCGCGCCTTGACGGCAGACGGCGAAACATAACCTGCGCGGAGGAGAGGATATCAACCATGGCTTATAAAATTAGTGACGACTGCATTGCCTGCGGCACCTGTGCCGGCGTATGCCCGGTCAGCGCCATTTCCGAGGGTGACGGCAAATACGTCATCGATGCCGATGCATGCCTTGACTGCGGCAGCTGCGAGGGCGAGTGCCCGGTCAGTGCCATTTCCCAGGGCTGAGACAAAAGCGAGCAAAGGCGGGTACCTCGCGGTACCCGCCTTTTGTTTTCAAGTGCTTTGGAAAGGAGCGTCAGCCGATGCTGCAGGCCGAAGAAAGCCCTGCCCTGCCGCCGGAGCTGCTGATGCACGGCACGCGCGTTGCGGTCAATGCACAGCATAAGTTCGGCGCGGATGCGCTGCTGCTGGCGGCCTTTTGCGGCGCAAAAAACAGCGAGCGTGTGTGCGATTTTGGCACGGGCTGCGGGGTCATTCCCCTGCGTTTGCACGACCGCGGGCACCGCGGCGTTTGCGTAGCCGTAGATTGTATGCCCGCTGCCATCGCCCTGCTGCAGCAGTCCGTGCGGGAGAACGCCATCGACCATATCACGCCGATCTGCGCGGATTTGCGCGCGTGGCGGCCGCCGTGTGCGCCGGATGGCACGCGTGCGCTGTTTGACCTCATCACCTGCAACCCGCCCTATTTCACGGACGGACCGCGCAGCCCCGATGCGGCAAAGGCGGTTGCCCGTCACGAGGACGCGTGCACCGTTGCCGATGTGTGCCGCGCGGCATCGCCTGTGCTGCGCGACGGCGGACGGCTGTGTGTCTGTCTGCCGCCACAGCGTCTTGCCGATGTCATATGCGCCATGCGCGCAGTGCACATTGAGCCAAAGCGCCTGCAATTTGTCGCCGCGCGGCCGGAAAAGGAGCCGTGGCTTTTTTTGCTGGACGGGCGGAAAAATCGTGCGCCCGGTCTGCGTCTGCTGCCGCTGCTCATCACGGAAAACGCCGACGGCACACGTCCCAGCGCCGCTCTGCGCGCGGTGTATGAGACGTAGCGCTTGCCGCGATTGCTGCGATTGCTGCGATTGCCGCGCCCGCTGCGCTCGCGCTTTGCGCATCGCTTTTTTTGCGCGCTTCGCGCGCGCAGAGGCGGCCTTTTACAAAAGGCCTTGGCGAAAATTCTGCCCTTTCAATTAGATTCTTTTTTGCCGCAGCCCCCGCGTATTTCTGCCGCGCCCAACGCATTGACAAGGAGCCATACCGATGAACAACCCTTCCGTCTCCGAGCGCCCCGAACCGGATTTTCTGCCCGCGGGCACGCTGTATATCGTTGCCACGCCCATTGGAAATCTGTCGGATATGACACCGCGTGCCGCGAGCACCTTTGCAAAGGCGGATTTCATCGCCGCAGAGGACACGCGGGTCACGCGGAAGCTGATGAATTATTTAGAGCTGAAAAAGCCGATGGTCAGCTATTATGAGCACAATTTACAGGAGCGCGGCGCGTATATTCTTGACCGGATTGCCGCGGGCGAAACCTGTGCGCTGTGCAGCGATGCGGGAATGCCTGCCATCAGCGACCCCGGCGAAATCATTGTGCGCGATGCCCATGCGCGCGGCATTCGCGTGGTGCCCGTGCCGGCGGCTAGCGCTGCCGTCACTGCGCTTGCGGTGTCGGGACAAAATACGGGGCGCTTTGTGTTCGAGGGCTTTTTGCCCACCAACCGCCGTCAGAAAAAGGAACGTCTTGCCGTGCTGCAAGCAGAGCAGCGCACCGTTATTTTTTACGAAGCGCCGCATAAGCTGACCACAACGCTGCAAGACTTAAAGGATGCGTTTGGCGCGGCGCGCAGTCTGACCGTTTGCCGTGAGCTGACAAAGCTGCACGAGGAAATCCGCGTGACGACGCTGGGCGAGGCAAACGAATATTATGCCGTCAATGCCCCGCGCGGCGAGTTTGTGCTTGTGATGGCAGGTGCCGAGCCGCCGCAGGAAATCAGCATGACACGGGACGATGCCGTGAAGCTTGCAAAGCAATGGATGCAAGCGGGTGACAGCGCCAGCACAGCCGCCAAAAAGGCCGCCGCGCAAAGCACGTTTTCCAAAAGCGAAATTTATAAGCATTGCCTGTAAAGGGCAGTTGGAAAAAGACGAAGGACGAAAGCGATGAAAATACTCGTAGTATCAGACAGTCATGGAAATACAAATCGTTTAGAAGATGTGCTGGAGGCAGAGCAGGACGCGGAAGCCGTTGTCTTTCTGGGCGACGGATTGCGCGATATGCAGCGGCTGGAAGGGCTGCATCCGGAGCTGTGCGTGTATAGCGTCAGCGGCAACTGCGATTATGCGTCGTTTGCGCCGGCGGAGGGGCTTGCGCCGTTTGGCGGCGTGCTGGTGCTGTATACGCACGGACACCTCTACCGTGTAAAAGACAGCTCCGATGCTTTGGCGCAGACGGCACAGCTGCGCGGTGCACAGGTGGCGCTGTACGGTCATACGCACGCGCAAAGCTGCGAGCAGGTTGACGGCGTGACGCTGTTTAATCCGGGCGCAATTTGCGGCGCATACGGCGGCGGCAGCACCTGCTACGGAGTGATGACGGTGCAGGACGGAAAGGCCGCGTTTCTTCATAAGCACCTCGGCTGAAGCGCTGCCACTGTTTTTGAAAGCAGCCGAGCAAAACGATGCCAGATTCGGTCATTTTGCAGCGCTTTGCCGTTCACCGGTTTTTTGTTTCTGACGGCGGTCCGCAAAAGGGCAAAAAGAAACATCGCCGTGCGGACAGATGCACAGCGATGTTCAAGGGGTATCTCTTTTGGTGTGAGGAGGAATCATGTACAGAAGTTTGGATTGCGGCTTCCTTGCTTCTGTGACTCTTATTATAGGCAGTAATTGCGTGCGGTTTATGAAACGCGTGTGAATAATTTGTAAATACTCAAAGCGCCGCGCATCTTCCCCATCCCGCCAAAACGTGATAGAGCGCAGTGCAATTTCGCATTGCACTGGTGCACCGGCGATGTCCGGCACATGGAATCGCCCCTGCGAGGGGATAAAGAGCAGTTTCACAAACGGTAAAAAGCAGCCATGCATCGAAAAACTGCGCTACGGCCGCTAAAGGCGTGCTATGCTTCGGCGATGTAGGCGCGCACTGCGTCGGTTGCCTTTGCGATGTCAATGCCCTTGTTGGCCAGCAGGCTGCTTTTGCCCAGCAGCTTTTTAAATTCCTTCGGCGTGTAGTGTCCGGTGCTGCGCGGCAGAGCCAGCGCAGCCTTTTTGTTGGTAAAGATGACAATAGTGTCCACGGGCACATTTTTCAGCTTTGCGGTGAACAGCGCATCGCGCACAAGGCGTGTGTCGCTGTCGGCCTGCATCAGCGGATTTTGAAAGGTTGTTCGGGTGCCCTTTTGCACCTGCAGCCAGTTTTGGTCGCCGGCGTTGCCGTAAATTTCGCCCCCAAGCCCCACGCATTTTACGCAGAGCAGACCAAACACGCCCACAAGAATAAAATCCAAATCGGCGAATTTTCCGTTTTTAGCCAGATGTGCAGGCGCGATCAGTTGATATTGCTGCAGCAGCGCAAAGCGTTTTGCGGCAGCCAGCGGTTTCGCAGCGGCGGCCGTTGCGGACAAGTTGCCGGAATGCTCGGCCTTGCCGGATTTATCCTTTTGAAACAGGAAATAGTATGCGGCGGCAAGCACAGTAACGACCGCCACTAAAATCAGACCCTCAAATAAAGCCAAAGTATAGCCTCCCTCAAATTCTCTTGTCTTTCATTATAACAAAAAGGGACGTGCACGTACAGGCGTAAAACGTAAATTTATTGTGAAGCAGGCGGTTTTTATATGAAACAGGAAAAATCTTGCGGCGTTATCGCCTACCGCGTCCAAAAGGGCGTGCCGGAGGTGCTTGTCATCTGCCATCGCTATGGCGGTCACTGGGCATTTCCCAAGGGGCATGTGGAAAAGGGCGAGAGCGAGCAGCAGACCGCGCTGCGGGAGCTGCGCGAGGAGACGGGCATCCGTGCGGAGCTGAGGTCGGATTACCGCGAGGTGACGGCCTATTCCCCTGCGCGCGGCGTGAAAAAGGATGTGGTGCTGTACATTGGGCGCGTGACGGGCGGTGCGCTGCGTGCCCAGCCGGAGGAGGTGCGAACGGCGCAGTTTCTGCCGTATGATGAGGCACTGGTGCGGCTGACCTACACCGCCGACAAGCAGCTGCTGCAAAAGGCGCGACCGTTTCTTGTCTGATGCACCGGACAGAGGGCGAACACAAAGGATGTAGAAAAGCGGCTGATGCTGCGAAGGATGCGGGAAAAACGCTTGACATCCCGCCCGGAATATGATAATATAATTCTTGCACTTACAAAGTGTATGCGCCAGTAGCTCAGTTGGATAGAGTGCTTGGCTACGAACCAAGAGGTCGGGGGTTCGAATCCCTTCTGGCGCACCACGCATTTGGCAGTTGGCGAGCAAAGCGAGCCTATCCCCGCAGGGGATGCCAAAGGAAAAGCAGTTCATTTTTGCATCGAATCGATGCAAAAATGGGCTGCTTTTGTTTTGGTGCTGCCAAAGCGGTTCGCAGCGCAGCGGAGAACAGTCCGATCAAAAGTTGTTTTTAGCACAGCGTCAATCTTCGAGCCGCAAGGGTATTTATTCCGTCCAAAAACACATACGTCCCCATAGACGAACCCGAAAGTTCATCTATGCCAACAGAAAGCTGACCATCTTGCGCATTGCACAGGATGGTCAGCTTTTTATTTTTACCGTTTTCGCCTATCTTTTTTCCTTTTCCGACAGCGCCGCAGCTTCTCTTGCTATCCATTTAGCTCTTGCAACGCAGCGGCACCATTTTGCAGGCATATTATTTTCGCGATGAAATGCTTGGCAGCAAGCCCGCAGCAAACGGCAGCAATGAAAACGATGCTGCGCTGCTTACTTTTTCGAATCGTGCACTTCAAAAAAAGGCATCACTGCGATTAAAACAGTGGTGCTCTTATTTTCCGGATGCCCTATGATTCTTTGTTCTGCCCAGCAGATAATCGGTTGAGGTTTTATAAAAGCCGGCTAATTTTAACAAATGCGCAATCGGAATAAAAAGCGAGGTGTTGATGCCGTGAAAGTCTGTTGATACCATAAAAACGAAGGGCTATCGTTTACCGCACAAGCGCCCGCACAATAAGCCACGCAAGCAGCAACCACAGCAGAACCACCGGCAGCGCATAGTACCACTTTTTCGGCTTTCCGTCTTTCCACATTTGTTCGGCCTGCCTGCGGCAATCCGCTAAAACAGTGTCGGGAATCAGCTTTACGGTCAGCGCAACCAGCATCGGCAAAAGAATCACATCGTCCAGATATCCAAGAACGGGTACAAAGTCGGGAATGATGTCAAGGGGTGACAGCGCGTAACAAACCGTAACGCCCGCCAGTATTTTTGCAGGCCACGGCGTTTCCTTGCGTTTAAGCGCAAGAAAGACAGCCGGAATATCCGTTTTCAGCTTTTTTGCGCGCTCTTGTAAATTCATTTGTCGCACACCGCTTTTCGTTTTTTTGTGACATAGGGCAAAACTGTCCTCTCGG
>JAVXUG010000020.1:0-35194 GCA_036642215.1 Ruthenibacterium sp. | reverse complement strand
TTTCCTTCATGAGATAGCAGCTTGACTTATGATTGTCCTTGTACTCAAGCCTTTTGTCAAGTTGCAACCGGCAAAGACAAGGGCTTTTAGCAGGACAATCAAAAGTAAAATTGCTGTAAAAACAGTGCCAATTCTTGAATAAAACCGCATACGGACAAAAGACGGTATGGGTCATGTTCTTATTTTGTCAAATGTCCGTAAAAAGCTCTGCCTGTCAAAGCAGGCTGCTCTCATGTTTTGCCGCTTCGCCCTGTGCAAACGCGCGCAAAAGCGGCAGAAAGTCTTCGCCGTACAGTTCCAATTTGCGCGCGCCCACGCCGGATACCTGATGCAGCTGTGCCATGGTGGCAGGCCGTTTGCGGCACATATCCTGCAAGGTCGCGTCCGTAAAGACAGCAAACGCCGGCAGCCCCTGTCTGCGCGCCAAGGTCAGCCGCAGCGCGCGCAGCGTTTCAAACAGCTCCATCTCCTCTGCCGTGAGCGGGCTTTGCAGTTCGTCTGTTTTCTGCGCACCGCCGCGGCTGCGCGTGGATTTCTCCTGTGCGCGCGGTGCTTTCATGCGCAGTGTCTCCTCGCCCGCAAGCACGCGCGGTGCCTCCGCACCCAGCGACAGCGTCGGGTACTGCCCTGTCTCGACACGCAGATACCCCCGCGCGATGAGAAAGCGCAGCTCCTCTTGCAGCACGTCGGGCGCGGTGCCGCTCATGCTGCCAAAGCAGTCGCTTTCCTCTAAATGCCAGCGCAGCACCTGCTCTGTCTGCTCTGCGCGCAAAACGCCGACGATTGCCTTTGTTCCAAAGCGCTCGCCCGTATCGGAGACACACAGCAATATCTTTTTTGCGTCCTGCGTGATGTCAAGCGCACCCTCGTCCGTGCGGCAATTGCCGCAGTTGCCGCAAATTTCCGGCGCATTTTCACCAAAATAGCGCAAAATCTCACGGCGCAGGCAGGCGGGTGTTGTCCCATAAAACGTCATCTGCCGCAGCCGCTCGTTAGAGCGCTGCAACAGCGCGGCGCGCTCCTCGTCGCTTTCCACCGCCGCCGTCTCATTGCCCCGCTGGATTAAAAACCGGTTCAGCATCACGTCCTGCTTTGCATAGAGCAAAATGCAGTCCGACGGCAGACCGTCACGCCCCGCGCGCCCCGCCTCCTGATAATAGCTCTCTAAATCCATCGGCATATTGTAGTGTACCACAAAGCGCACATCGGATTTATCAATGCCCATGCCAAATGCGCTTGTCGCCACAATGATATTGCACCGGTCAAACTGAAAATCATCTTGATTATTTCTGCGCTCCTCCGGCGAAAGCCCCGCGTGATACCGTGTTGCCTTGCAGCCCTGCGTCTGCAAAAAGTCGCATACCTCCTCCACATTTTTACGAGTGGCACAATAGACAATCCCATTTTGGCCGCTGTGCGCATGTACGATGTGCAGCAGCGCTTCTTTTTTGTCACGCGGCTGCCGGACTTCAAAATAAAGATTCGGCCGGTCAAAGCCCGTGACAAGCTCCTTGTATCCTGACAGCGCAAGCTGCTTTACAATATCCTGTTTTACTTTTGTTGTTGCGGTTGCGGTAAATGCAGCTAAAACAGGTCTGTGCGGCAGCCTTTCAATAAATTGCGGAATCTGCACATAGCTCGGGCGAAAATCCTGTCCCCACTGCGAGATGCAGTGTGCCTCGTCCACCGCCAAAAGCGAAATGTCGCACTGCAAAATCACCTGCAAAAATTCTTCGCTGAGCAAGCGCTCCGGTGCGACATAGACAATTTTATACTGTCCCTGCAATAAATTGGACAGCGCCCTTCGATATTGCCCCGACGTGAGCGAGCTGTTTAAGTACGCCGCCGCAACGCCTGCCTGACACAGCGCCATCACCTGATCCTTCATCAGCGAAATGAGGGGCGAGATCACCAAGGTCACACCGGGCAACAGCAGCGCGGGCACCTGAAAGCAGATGGATTTGCCTGCACCGGTCGGCATGATGCCCATTACATCCTGTCCGTCCAGAACCGCTTGCACCAAGGTATCCTGCCCCGTCCGAAACTGGTCATATCCGAAATATTGCTTTAAAACTTCCTGCGCCCTGTGCATTTTTTGCATTCTCTGATTTTCCTTTGTGTGAATTTTCCGTTCTGCCCGTCAGCTTGCAGCCGCCGGCTGCAAATACAATTGTAATCAGCAGCCATTATACCACGCATCTCCCCTGTACGCCAGTTGAACAGAGGATTGCTGCCGGTTTAGTCGGCACAAGAACCGAAACGGTACATTTCATTGACGCTGTGTCGTTTTATCGCTATAATACAATAAGAATATCCATATATATGCTAAAAAACGAGAATTTTATAACCATGAAACGGAGATGGCATTATGGCACTTCTTGATACTCTTGTCAGTGAGCTTGTCGGCACAAAATCCGTCGCTGCGCTCAGCAAATCTGCGGGCGCTGATTCCAGCCAGGTACAGCAGGTGGTTGCCGCCGCATTGCCGCTGCTGCTTTCCGGTATGCACCAGAACGCCTCTACCGAGGAAGGGGCAGCATCTCTTTCCAAGGCTATGGAGCAGCACGCCGGCAACGCAAAAAGCAGCACCAGTGCAATGCTGAAGGAAGCGGATGCGGACGACGGAAAAAAAATTATCAAGCATGTGCTTGGTGACAATACCACCGACATCACAAAAAAGCTGTCAAAAAAAAGCGGCCTTACCAGCGCGCAGATCACGACAATTTTGGCTACGCTGGCACCTGTGGTGCTTTCCCTCATGGGAAGTCATAAGCAAGAGCAGCAGGCAGATTCCACCCCCTCCGGGCTGACCGGCCTTTTGGCAAGCGCATTGCTCGGCGGCAGCGCCTCCGGCAAAAGCGGCGGGCTTGATCTTAGCTCTGTGGCCTCTGCCCTGCTGGGCGGCGGTCAGGGCGGCAATTCCGACGAGGGCGGTCTGGGCGATTTACTGGGTGGTTTGCTGGGCGGCGGCGGCGGTGCTTCTCTCGCAAGTGGTCTTTTGGGCAACCTGCTGGGCGGCGGCAATTCCTCCTCCGGCAGCCACAAAAAGAAACAAGAGGAATCTGACATTGGTGACACGCTGAGCAGTCTTTTGGGCGGTTTATTAAAATAACCTCCCGTTTTCGCTGCACCATGGTTTCCATTCCTGCGCGCACAGGACATTTTGCTTGTGCGCGCCTTTTTTGCATCTTTTACGCCCTTGTGATCTCTAAAAATCTCTTGACAAGTAAGAGAACGGCATGGTAGTATTAGGGGTACTTTTATTTTCTAAATCAAAGCAAACGAAATGAGGAGAAAACCCTCATTTTTTTTATTTTACCCATACTTTTAAGAATTGAGGAAACGAATGACTGACGTATTATTTTCTGCACTGGGGCTATCCGAAAATCTGGCTGAGGGCGTAGCAGCCATGGGCTTTGAACACGCCACACCGGTTCAAGCGCAGACCATCCCCATCATCCGCACCGGGGTGGACGTGATTGCCCGCTCGCAGACAGGCACCGGAAAAACGGTCGCTTTTGCCGTTCCTGCGCTTGAGCGCATTGACACAGCGGAGGGAAAGCCCACCGTGCAGGTGTTGATTCTTTGTCCCACGCGTGAGCTTGCCCAGCAGGCGGGCGATGAATTTCGCAAGCTTGCAAAATTCATGCCCGGCATTTACCCGGCGGAAGTTTACGGTGGTTCCGATATGAGCCGTCAGTTCATCCAGCTGCGCCGCGCCAATCTGGTCATTGGCACACCCGGTCGCGTAATGGACCATATGCGCCGCAAAACGCTGAAGCTTGATCATATCAAGATGCTGATTCTGGACGAGGCCGACGAGATGCTGAACATGGGCTTCAAAGAGGATATCGAGACGATTCTGCTGGACACGCCGGCTGACCGTCAGACGCTTTTGTTTTCTGCCACCATGCCCGCGCCCATTCGCGCACTGGCGGGTCAGTTTCTGCATGAGCCGCAAATGGTTGAAATTGATAAAAGCCAAGTCACCCTTCAGCGCATCGAGCAAAGCTTTGTTGAGGTCGCTTTGCCGCAAAAAGCTGCTGCGCTCTCGCTGCTGCTGCGCTATTATCGCCCGAACCGCGCGCTTGTTTTTTGCAACACCAAGCGCATGGTGGACGAGCTGACCGCACGGCTGAATCAAGACGGTTTTTCTGCGGAGAGCATCCACGGAGATTTAAATCAGGGGCAGCGCACCAGTGTAATGAACAATTTTAAGCGCGGCAAAATCTCCATTCTCATTGCCACCGACGTAGCTGCGCGCGGCATTGATGTAAACGACCTTGACTATGTGTTCAACTATGATATTCCCACTCACACCGAGTATTATGTCCATCGCATCGGCCGCACGGGTCGCGCGGGGAAATCCGGCTGCGCCATCACCCTTTGCAGCGGCAGACGGCAGGTGCAGATGCTGCGCAATGTTGCGCGCGAGGCAAAATCTGAGATCCGGCAGTCAAGCCTGCCCACCGCCGCAGATATTATGATGCGGGAAACGGAGCGCAATTTGGCATCCGTGGAAGCCGTGCTTGCCGGGGACGAGGACAAGCGCTGCGTCGATATGGTCAGCGCGCTGATGGAAAAAGGCCACACGCCGGAGCGCATTGCCGCCGCTGTTCTGCAGCTGCAATTCCCGGAGCTTGAACTGTCAAACACCATCATTCCCACCGGCACAATACAGCCGGAGCGATACGATGACCGCCCCCGCGGCCGCCACGACAGCCGCGATTCCTCGCACTTTACCCCTTACACAGACATCGTTTTTGATATTGGCTCCGCAAATCGCGTGGCACCCAATCACTTGGTTGGTGCCATCACCGAGCGCGCCGATCTCACGGGAAAAGAAATCGGAAAAATTCAAATCAGTCCTGAGCAATCCGTGGTCGGCATCCCCTCGGACAGAGTGGACGCTGTCTTAGCCGCCATGCTCGGCTGCAAAATTTGCGGCAAGCCCGCGCACTCCATGCGCTTGGCAGAGCCGTCTGAAGGACGCAAGGCGCGGCCTTACAAGGCCGGACCGCACGGCGCACCGCGTTTTGGCAAGCGTCCGGGTGAGGCTGTGCATCGCAAGCACAAATAAGGCCACATCCAAAGACCTTCCTGCGCTTTCAAACCAGATCATCTGTTTGATGACCGCTGCTCTGCACCCGATTAAAATCCGTGCAGAGCAGCGGCACAAAAACGGCACGCTTTTTCCCTTACTGCAAGCGATAAGCCTTGGATATTCCACACGGGATTCCAAAGCTTTAACGCCGCAGACAGGTAAAAAGCGTGCCGTTTTTTTTGATAGGCTTCTTTCGTCAGTTTTGCATCCGCCGAATGAGCATCCTCTTATTTTGTTCCATTGCTGTAATGGCTGCTGAAGAAACCGCAATGCGGTTTCTTCGCGCGGAAATTCAGCCATTGCTGCCGTGTGCATTATTTTATAGCAGTTTTCCTAGGGCGTGTTTGAAAACTCGCTGTGTTTGGATTTTTTCACAAAATTTGTTCTGCGCAAGGCAGAAAAGTGTAGGCACACTTTGTGTTTGTCAAGCTTTTCTAACGCAGTGCAGGACGAATTTTGGGTGAAAAGACGAATGCATGGAGTTTTCAAACATGCCCTAGACCTTGAACCTTTTTACAGCTTGCGAAACTGCGATCCATTCCCTCGCAGGGCAATTTTATGTGCCGGCCATAGACGATGCACAAGAGCAATGCGAAATCACATTGCTATACAAACAGATTTTTTAGCCGCTGCCAAAAGCCCGGTGCCGTTTCCTCCGGCGGCAGCTCTGCCGTCGCCTCCGCTTTTTCAATGGCTGCGGTTTTCATCACAAACTGCACGGAGTTCACCGCCGTGTTCTTCGGGGAGGTGAACGAAACGGGTGTGAAATCCCCGCCCATGATGCCATCGAGAAGATTGGAACCGCTTTCTTCAAAATCTCCAAACGCAGCCGTGCCGTCGTCGAGCTGCTTCATGCCGCCATATACGCTTGCAACGCCTTTTTTATACTGCGCAACGCCCTTTTCATAGTCGCGCAGACCGTTTGCAAATGTGCCGACACCGCCCTGCAATGTCCCCACACCGCCTTGCAGCTGGGCAACCCCCGCAGTCAACGCCCCCGCACCGCCGGCAAGCTGACCTACGCCGCCCGTGTACTGCACAAGACCGTTATAAAAGGCGGCGATGCCGTCAAGCTGCGTTTTCAGTGCCGCAAGCTGTCCGCCAAGATTTTCTGTGACAAGCACATTGAGAAATCTTAGCTTGTTGTCAGCCAAGGCACTGGGATCAGCCGCAGCCGCAGCCGCCTGACCCACCGCATTCGCTGTTTGCGCCGCCTGCGCAAGGTCAAAGGCGCCTCCCTGTGCGGCAGACAGACATGCCATGGTGATAAGCTGTGCGCAATCCGCATCACTGAGTGTCGGTGTCGCACCTTGTAATTGTGCTTTCAGCGCAGTATAAACTCCCGCCGCATCCGTCAGACCCATAGCGGGTGCCATGCCGCCCAAAATAGTTTGCACGGCTGGAATCTGCAACGCATCGCCTGAAGCTGCTGCTAAAGCATTCCGTGCGCCATCCACAAGGCCAATCATGCCCATGGCCTGTGCAATGGCATCCTTTGACGGCGCGCCCGCCGCAAGGATGGGGTTTGCCAAAATTGCTACAAGATTCAGCATGTCAGCCGCAGAAGCCTGCGGCACTCCGCCGCTTATCAGCTGCGCCAGAAACGCCTGTTCCGCCGCACTCCGCATTGCATCGGTTATCGTCGCCTGTCCCGCAAGCACCGTGACATAGTTTTCAAGCGTGAGGTCGGGCAGCGCAATTCCCTGCGCTTTCAACTGTGCATTCACCTGCTGAAACAGTTGGTCTACAATCTGTCGCGCCCCCGCGACAAGCGATGCGCTGTTCGCATTGAGCGCGTTAAGCCCGCCCGCAAGCTGCGCCGTGCCGGCATTGATGCTGCCAACACCGGAATATAACGTCCCGACACCATTCTGAAGCTCCTTTGCGCCGCCGTAAAGACTGAGCGCGCCGTCGTCCAGTACGCCTGCCCCCCGCTTCAATGCCCCCACGCCGTCCAGCAGCGCCTTGGTGCCGTCCGTCAGCTCGGAAAATGCCGTTCCAAGATCACCGATTCCACTGAGGCCGTCCCCTTTTTGAAGCAGAGAATCAACGTCGAGCGACAGGTTCATTGCAACTCCGTTGACCGTGATGGCGGGCATTGTAAAATCGGTGACATCCGCTGTTATTTCAAGCGTGCTCTCCGTGCCCGGCAGCACCATAAAGGCAAGCTGCTTGTTGCTGCTGGCGTTTGCCACCGTAGCGGTCGGCGCAATGATGTTTTTACAGGTGGTACCATCCAGCGTAACCGTTACCTGTAACGTATAATGCTCAAAAAAAGTCTTATCAATGCTCGGATTCTGCCGTATTTGCAGCGTGATGCCAAGCACACCGCTTTTTCCGCCCAGCTCCTGCGGTGCAATTCCCTTTCCATTCAAAAAATACCGCACTGAAATATCCCACGGCGTACCGTTCTGATTGAGCTTTCCCTCGTAGCTTATCTTGCCGGCAGGCGCATGCAGCGTGACGGTTTCTCCGTTTTTTTCAGCCGGAGCGTCCGCGGTTAAGTCGGTCAACTCGGCATAGCTTCCATAATCTGTTATTGTGCCCGGCATCGTCAGTTCAAAGCTGTTCACCACATAAATTGCGTCCACCTTGCCGCCGGCATCCATATTGACATAGACGACCTCATCCTTGGATACGGGTGCCGCAGCAGCCACCGGCGCTGCACCGGTCAGTGCCAATGCCATAACGGTCAGCACTGCGGTAATTTTTTTTGTTCCGAATAATTTTTTCATGACACGCGCTCCTTTCCTGCGTTTCCCCTGTCCGCAAGTCGCTTCCGCTCGCGGACAAAGCGAAGCTTCCACGAGGTTTTTGGAATCAGCCCATCAAACAGCAGCAACAGTGCAGGCAAGAAAAACAGCACCATAAACGCAGAAATCAATGCGCCGCGCCCAAGAATTACACCAAGCTGGCTGATTACACCGTTTGTGGAAACCACGCCAAGCACCATGCCCGCAATAAACAAAATTCCCACAGGTGTCATGATAGAAGCCGCCGTCTCCTCTACCGTTCTGCAAATTGACGCGCGCTTGCCGATGGATTTACGGTTGTCAATATAGTGCTTCGCAAATAAAATGCCGTAATCGACCGTCGCGCCAAGCTGCACCGCGCTGATAATTTGATACCCGATGAAATTCATACTGTCCCCCATAAAATAGGGCAGGCCAAGGTTAATCCAGATTGCGCCCTCTATGGTAAGAATTAAAATGATCGGAATTGAGATGCTCTTGAACGCCACAATCAGCACAATGCCGATGGCAACAACCGCCGAGAGCGTGACCAGAAGATTATCCCCCGTGATGGTTTCCTTCAGGTCATAGTTTACCACGTTATTGCCAATTAGATGGTACGTGTCCGCATAGTGGCGCGCCGCGACCTCGCGCACGCTGTCAACAACGCGAAATGCGGTGTCGCCCTCATCCTCTGTATCGGCGTACACAATGATTCTGCTATAGTCTCCGCCTTGAAAGGAGGAGCGCTGCTGCGGCGTTAAAAATTCAGACGGAATTTCCACGCCCACCGCGTTTGTGTACGAAATAACAGAGGTAATCCGCGGAAGCTGCGCCAGCTCCTGCGTCATGGCCTTTTCTTCCACAAGCTTGCCTGTGGGAACCATCAGCACCATCTGCTGACCGCCGCCAAAGATGGATTCAATATACTTTCTGTCCTGTGTGATGGCGGAATCCTCCCCGTTCATGCTGGAGGAGCCGTAAATAAAGCTATTGTTGCGCTGTGCTTGAAAGCTTGGAATGATTAAAATCGCAAGGAACACAGCAAGCGGAATGCACACGCGCGTGATGAACCGGCCCAGCCCTCGAAAGGACGGGAGAAAGCTGCGGTGCGTCATTTTGTCCATCAGCTTTGCCGCATAGGTAGCCACCACAGGCAGCAGCAGCATCACGGTGATAAAGCTTAAAAACACGCCCTTGGCAAGCACAATGCCCATATCCGCGCCGATGCGGAATTTCATAAGCATCAGCGCAAGAAAGCCAAACAAGGTGGTGAGCATACTGGAGGCGATCGCCACGGTAGAATCCTTGATGGCCAAGCGCATGGCTCCCTCAACGCTGTCTGTCTGCTTGCGGTAAGACGAAAAGCTGTGCAGAAGAAACACCGCATAGTCAATGGAAACCGCCAGCTGCAAAATAGCGCTGGTGGCCTGCGTGACGTAGGATATTTCTCCGATAAAAACGTTTGTCCCCTCGTTCAGCAAAATGGCAACGCCAATTGTAATCAAAAACAGCACAGGCTCAAACCACGAGCTGGTTGTGAGCAGCAGCACCAGAAACACAAGCGGCACGGCGTAGGCCATAATCATGGCGACCTCACCCATTGTGACGCTTTGGACATACGCATAGTTTGCCGCCTCGCCGGAAAGCTTACAGTCCTTGCCTGCAATGTCCTTTACGGCCTTGGTGATGCGCACCGTCGCGTCCTGATCCACCGCAAGCATCATCAATGCGGCACCGTTTTTATAAAAGCCCTCCACTGTTTTTTGATCTTGGAAAGAAAGCGGTATCTGAAGATCCGTCACATCGTCAAGCCAAAGCGCACTGCTGACACCCTCAATTTCCAAGAACTGCCGCTTCATCTGCTGTGCCTGCGGCAGCGACACCTCCGGAATATACACGTTTAAATTGGGAATCCCTTCGGAGAAGCTTTCGTTCAGCACCCGCATGGCTTTGGTGGAAGGAGCGTCATCACTGAGATAGTCCGCCAGATTATAATTGATTCTTGTGGCCGACATTCCAAAGATGCTGCCCACAAGTGCAATGGCAACCAGAATTAAAATTGCTTTTTTATGGTTTAAAATCAAGTCCGGCAACCGATGCATGGTCTCACCCCGTTTCTTTGCACACAACAATTAAGCTTGTATACATATATTATAGTAAGTTTGCACAACAAATGCAATGCAAATGTCGCATGTCTATGATCTTATCGCAACTTAACGTATGACAGCTTATCTTGCACGCTTGCGAAGCTGCCGGAAAACCCCTCGCGGGGCGATTCTATGCGAAAGTCCACGGCTTGTACGCAGGATCGCATTTTGACAAATGCTGTTTTTCTATCAATCCTGATAAATCACCTTCATTTTTTTATAATCCATTGCTCATTTCCCGTAAATTATGCATGCTGTATCAACCAGAAAGCATAAAAGAACAAGACCCTATCATGAAAAGGATATTCCTCTATGGACAGGATCAATCCATAAATTCCAAATATTCTTTTCAAGATCGGCTGTATTTCTTATTTGGTACCGCCTGTATCGCTTAAAAAAATGACGAGGATTTAAAATCCTCGTCATTTTTATCTTTTCCACTGGTCGTTCCCATTGCTTTTCAGCCATAGGGCAGGCTTTATCCGCTTGCCGTTTCGCGCTTACACGGCGGTGCGCACACGCTCCTGCAAGCGCTGCGGAATATAGCGCAAAAACAAAAAGCTTGTGAGCAATGCCGCCGTGAAATCGACAATCGGCTCAGAGAAAAACACTGCTTGCGCGCCAAACAGCATCGGCAGCAGCAATACCGCCGCAAGAAACAGCCCCTTGCGGAACATAGAGCAAAATAACGCCAGCCGAAGGTGTCCCATTGCGGTGATTTCATCCACAAGCGCATATTGCACGGCAAGCGGCAAAATCATCAGCGTATAAATTTTAATAAAATAAACGGCGCGCGGCGCAATGTCCGTGCTGGAGGTAAACAGCCTTACAAACAGCGGCGACAATGTATAGGTTGCTATTGTCATCAACAGGCAAAACCCAAGGCACAAGCCAACGACCACCTTGATCGCCGAGAGGATTCGTTTTGGCTTTGCAGCACCGTAATTGAAGCTGACAATCGGCTGACTGCCCGCCGTGATGCCGCCAAGCGGCATACAGATCAGCAGATAATAGCTTTGTACAATTGTGGCACAGGTCACAAGGATGTCGCCCTCACCGGGGCCGCCATAGCGCTGGAGCACCGTGTTCAACACGATAAACAGCACGCTGTCGGAGGCGATAATTAAAAAAGGAGAAAGTCCAAACATCATAATGCGCGCCATGATGCGACGGGAAAAGCCGCCAAAGTGCAGCTGCACCGGCATACTGCGCCGTTTCAGCGCGCACAAAACGAATAGGCAGGACACCATTTGCGAGAGCACCGTGGCGATCGCTGCCCCCGCAACGCCAAGATGCAGCACAAAGATAAAAATCGGATCAAGCACAATATTGAGCACTGCGCCCAGCATCACCGTAGCCATTCCAAGTCCGGGATATCCCTGACAGATGAGAAAGCTGTTCATGCCGGCAGAGAGCAGTGCAAAAAAGGTGCCTGCCGCGATAATGGTCAGATAGGTATTTGCGAAGGGAAAGGTTATTTCGCTTGCCCCAAACCACATCAGCAGATGGCGTTTGAGCAATAAAAAAACCGTGGTCAGCACCGCCGAAAGCGCAAGCAGCATCAGAAAGCTGTTTGATAAAATGCGCTCCGCTTCCTTATGGTTCCCCTCCCCCATGCGCATGGCCATTTGCGGTGATCCGCCAAGACCCACAAGCGATGCAAACGAGCCGAGAAGCGTAACGATAGGCCCGCAGACACCCACGCCCGCCAAGGCTAAATCGCCCACGCCCACACCGATGTACATACGGTCTACAATACTGTAAAGCACGCTGACCAGCTGCGCCAGCATCGTTGGAATGGCAAGGCGCAGCACAAGCGGCAAAACGGGGTCTTCCCCCATGTTATTTGTCTGCTTCATATGATTTCCTCTCCATTCGTCAGTTGTCAAGATCACGCAGCAGCATTCCCGTGCTGCGAACACACAAGAATGCCCTGAAAACGCAAGCATTTTCAGGGCTTACCGCTATTCTGTTCCGCATCACAATCGTATTGCAGTTCCCGCACTATGCCCCGCTTTTTGCAAAACGCAGAAACAGGTTACAGGCAAGTCAACGAGAGCGGCAAGGATTAACCGTTCAGCAACGCGGCTGCCTGCTTCATGCGCTGCACAATTTCCACGCCAAACGGACAGCGCTTTTCGCAAGCCCCACAGGCAATACAGTCGCCAGCGGTTGCCGACAAACTTTCATAGTGCGCCTTGATGCTTGCCGGCACTTCGCTTTGCATTGCTGCCAAATCATACAGCTTATTGACCATTGCAATATCTATTTTGGCCGGACAGGGCGAGCAGTGCCCACAGTAAGTGCATTGGCCCGCATAAGCGTGCTTTGGCGCATTGGCCAAAACGCTTGCATAATCCTTTTGCTGTGCGGTGGCTGTTTCATAGGCCACTGCCGCATCCACATGCTCCGGCGTATCAAAGCCTACCATCACCGAGGCAACCGCCGGACGCGTCAGCGCATAATGCAGGCACTGCACCGGCGTCAGCGCCACCCCAAACGGGGACGCTTCTGCCGAGAACAGCCGCCCGCCGGCATAGCCCTTCATCACAGTGAGCGACACCTCGTTTTGTTCGCAGGTGCGGTACAGCTTTTCACGTTCTGCGGCAATCCCGCCAAGCGACAGATCGTTGAAGGCTTCCTCACCAAACAGCACCGACATATCTTCATTTGCCGACAGTAAATCGAAAGCCGGATTCAGGCTGAACAGCAGCATGTCGATTTCCCCGCACTCCGCCGCCGCTTGCGCCACCGCCGGATTATGAGAGCTCATTCCGATATACCGGATGGTGCCGGCGCTTTTCAGCGTACGCACATACTGCATAAATTCACCGTGCAGCACTTCTTCAAATTCCTTCAGACTGTCCACAAAATGAATCATGCCTAAATCAATATAGTCCGTGCGCAGCCGTGCCAGCAAATCCTCAAAGGCAGGCTTGACAAGCTTCAGCTCTCTGGTGCGAACATACTGCCCATTTTGCCATGTCGAACCGATATGCCCCTGTATGATCCAGCGACCGCGGCTTTCCGCAATCGCTGCCCCGATATTGCTGCGAACCTGCGGATTTGACATCCAGCAATCCAGAATATTGATGCCGCACGCGTCGCATCTGTCGATGACAGCTTTCACCTCGGCAGTGTTGTGTCGTTCCAGCCATTCTCCGCCAAGTCCAATCTCGCTGACTCTAAGTCCGGTTCTGCCGAGTTTTCTGTATTTCATCATCATTTCTCCCTGCATCTCTAAGTTTCAACCGTTCGTAAAACAGAAGGAAAGGCAGCACAAGGGTCTGCTGCATGCTATTGTAACACATCTTCCTTTGTATTTCCAACGCTTTGATTTGCAAACGCTACTTTTTCCGCAATATAGGACGATACATTCTCTCTTGGAATGCCAAGTGCAACAGAAAATTCCCCGCGCAGCATTTCCTCCGTCCACTTTCTATAGCGCTCATCCACTTGACCAAATTTGCGGTTCTGCTGCTCCAGCAACTGCTTCTTTGCATAAATGGACAGGGCAAATTGAAGCAAATCTTTACATTCATGCGCCCGCATGGTGGCCTCATAGCACTCCTTTAACTCCTGTGTCGTGCAGGACGCACTGGTCTGTGCCTGCATCGAGGGCATCAGCGTTATCAACGCCTCGGCCTTTTCCTTTGAAATTACATCGCGCATAAATACTTTTGGTTGATCGACCGGCGTGTAAATGGTTCCCGTCTGATACAGCGGTCTTAAAATATAATATTTACAGTCGCTTTGCAAGCATCGCAGCGCCGGAATTTCTCCGGAGGACGCAATGCGCTCCACACGGCAAACCCCCGTGCTGCCATAAATAATTAAAGCTCCAATCTGATACATTTCTTCCTGCCTCCTCAATTCTGCGGTGTTTTGTCCCTACACTGCAAAACAATACAGCCTATCGCTTTGACAACCGGCTTTACATTTGTCAAAACTACACGCTGCACCTCTATCTTAACACAAAAAGCAAGCAGATGTAAGCAAAAAGACGCGTAAATAGTATCGTTGTATGCAATTCTTTTTTTACGCTATCCTTTCTCCCTGCAAAATGACCCCTCCGGCTCGCATAAAACCGTAATTTGCGTGACATAATCATCCATCTCTGCAATTGCCATTTCATTGAGTCCCTCCTCGTAAAAATAGCCCTTTACGCGGAGTCCCTGCGCACTTGCAAATTTCAAAATGCACTCGCGCGCATCGGGAAGCTTGTCCCAGTTTCCCCTGCATAAGGCTCTGAGATAGCTTCCGCCCGGCTTTACAAATAGTTCCGCCTTGTATCGGGGCTTTTCCACCTTTGTGAAAAAGCAATCGTCCTCTGCAAATCTGTTTTTGGCAACCTTTTCCACGGAAATCATACTGCCATAGCTTTTATTAAACAGTCTATGGTCGCCCAGCGCGTGTGCCTGCTCCATAAACACAGCAAAATCTCTGGCATCATAGGTGCCTGTAACGGATTTACTGAGCAGCAAATATTCCTGCGCACATTCAATTTTTTCCACGCGATTGTTGTCCATCTGCTCACACATGCAAAGCTGCTGCTCCTTAATGGCAAGCAGCCTGCGTATTTCTTTCAGCCGTTTGACAGCGGCATCAATTTCCGCTGTTTTATCCGCAATTATTTTATGAAATCCCTCTGCGGAGCGATGCTTCAGATAACGGTCAATTTCCTCAATTGACATGTCAAGCTCCCGCATTGTAAGCAGCATTTCAAGCGCGGTGCCTTGCAGATAGGTATAATAGCGATATCCGTTTTCACCGACACCGGCCGGCGAAAACAAGCCGATAGAATCGTAATAATGCAGCGTGCGCTTGTTAATATGATGCATCCTTGCAAATTGTCCGGTTGTAAATTGCATTTCATGAGAAAACATATTTTTAAAATTCTCCTATTGACATTACAGCTACTGTATCCTTTAGAATAAGCTGCAGCACCCTATAAGTCAAGAGCACGGAGGATAAAAATTATGAACCAAGCAAAAATTCAATTCAGAGCTGTCAGGCCGTCAGATTACAGCGCTCTTTCAAAAATCATCTGCGACACATGGAGCTATGAAAGGATCTGCACGCCCAAAACGGCAAAAGCCATGTCAAAGCTTTATCTTGCAAGCTGCCTTACCAATCAGACCTTCACCTGTGTGGCACAAAGCCAGGGCGAACCCGTGGGCATTATCATGGGAAAAAACGAGAGCACCCACCGCACTGCACCGCGCTATGCCTTTGGACAGCTTACGGCGGCACTTGCAATGCTTGTGACAAAGGAGGGCCGGAGCGTGCTCAAAACCTTTGAGGGCTTTGATGACATCAACAAGGCTTTGTTTTCCGAGAACACGCAAACGTTTGACGGTGAAGTAGCCTTTTTTGCCGTTCGCAGCGACCAGCGCGGAACAGGCGTGGGAAAGGAATTGTTTCGCAGGCTGCGGGCTGCTATGGAAGCGCAGGGCATCTTCGATTTTTATTTATACACGGACAGCACCTGCAATTACGGGTTTTACGAGCATCAAGGCATGCAGCGCATCTGTGAAAAAAAGGTTCGGCTGAAAGCATACCAAGACAAGGAAATGTCATTTTTTATGTACGGCTTACATTCCGCGCCTCAAGGCACGTAAGAGGCGCCGGTGCCCATACAGACAGAGGATTTCGACTTTCTGGCCGAGAGCGCTTATGCCGATGTCTGCCGTCCGGGCAACCCGCGCGATACAAGGCATAGAAGAAATGAAAGCACTTTATAAAAAGCTATTGTAGCTTAAGAGCCTCTTGTCGTTCAGAAAGTGCCGCCGCAAACCGAAGTTCGCAGCGGCACTTTTTGTTTTCCTCAAAATGACCTTGCAAGAATTTCCCCGTGCCGGAGGCTGACCCCCTTGAGACAATTTGCCGATTCCCTGCAAGGTGCCTCATACAAAACCTTGTCCTCCTTAATGGTTGCCAGCACAGCAATATCACGGATTGCCATCGGCGCAACCGTCAGCGGGTTTTGATCGAGAATGACAAAGTCAGCGTGCTTTCCAACCGCAATGCTGCCCTTTGTGTTCTCCTCAAAATACTGATATGCCGCGTGCAGCGTCACCGCCTTTAGCGCGTCATAGGCGGAAATGCGTTCCTCTGCGCCGAGAACGACACCGGATTTTGTCACGCGATTGACTGCGCACCACACCGTTTCCAGCATATCCGGTTCAAGAACAGGCGTATCCTGATGAAACGTAAACAGAATGCCGCGTGCCAGCGCAGAGCCGGCAGGACTGATCGCAGCTGCGCGTTCGATCCCGAAGTTTTTAACATGAATGTCGCCCCAGTGAAAAACATGCGCGATAAAAAACGACGGGATCAATCCCGTTGCTTTCACCTCCGGCAGTTGTTCTTTTGCCAGAAGCTGTGCGTGAATCATAACCGGGCGCAGCTTTGCAATATCTGCTTTTCCGCTGACCGTCTTTATGGCATCAATATATTGCTGCGCCGCGGCATCGCCGTTGCAGTGGGCAAGAAGCTGCATTCCGCTTTCGGCGGCACGCTGCACGGCGGCAAGCACCTGACTGTCCTGCATCGTACCATATCCGCAATCATCCTGTTCCTCCAGATACGGCTGTTTCATCCATGCGGTGCGCCCCTGCGGGGAACCGTCCAGAAAAATTTTATAACCGTTTATCTTAAAATGCCGGTCGTATTTCTGTACGGAGGCGGGAAATGCCGCAAAAAGAGCATCCGCATCTTTCAAGTCCGCATAGCCGACGAGATCCAGCTTTAACATATTTTTGCTCAATAGCTGCCGAAACAACGGGATCATCTGGCTGACCGCCATCCCCTCCTGCATTGTGGTAATGCCATGCGCGGCATAACCCTCCTGCGCCTTTTCATAGGCGGACATCAGTGCCTCCATATCCGGCAGCGGCACATTTTTCAAGAAGGTAAAAAATGCATTCTCCTCCATATAGCCTGTGAGCGCACCGTTTTCGTGCCCAATAACGCCGCCCGCCGGAGACGGTGTATCCGGCGTGATGCCAAGCGCCGTCATAGCCTTTGTGTTAAATACACCGACGTGGCCTGACACGTGCTGAAGGACAAGCGGGTTCTCCGGTGCACAGGCATCCACCAAATGCAAATCGGGATGACGCTTTTCAAGGAGTGTATTGTGGTCATAGCCCTTGCCCGCAACCCACTGTCCTGCGGCAATATGATTGACAGCAATAAAATCCTTCACACGCTGTGCAATCTCGTCAAAGGTTGTGCACTCCTCAAGCGGAACCTGCAAAAAAGAATTGGCGTAGGAGGAAAAATGGCTGTGTGCATCGATAAAGGCCGGCAGCATTGTTTTGCCCATCAGGTCAATTTTTTCGGCATTTTGTGCTGCGGCAGCCAAGGTATCATAGCTTCCTATTTGTGTGATAACACCATTCTCCGTCAGCACCGCTTCCGGCAGCGCATTTTCCTCCATCGTTAGAATTATTCCGTTATAATACAGCTTTTGCATTCACTTGTCACTTCTTTCCATTTTTCAATCGTATCGCTGCGAATCGCTTGCATTCTATCTTGCTGCACAACGCATCTGAAAATACACTGCTGATACGCCGGATTTCACCGTATCGCAATGGAGAAAATTTCAGATGCACCTTGCGATCACTTTTGCAAAAAGCCGCGACACTAAGTTTTTTTACTTAGCGCTGCGGCTTTTTAATCAGGGCAGCTCGCAGCCTTTGTTTCCGGCTTTGTACCACTTTTCTGACAAGTTATCTTCCGGAATTGATCCGGCTTTTCGCTTTGGAAACCTCTCCGGCTTGCTCTTTTTTATTGTCATACATATCTTCATCCGCTTTTTGCACCAGCCTAGTCACATCACTGTTTTGTGAAAACACACCATAGCCGGCAGAGATTTTAATTTCATACTGCTTTCCTTCAAAGAAAATGCTGCGATGAAATTCCTCTCGTATCCTTTTCATTTTACGTACAATGGCCGCTGTCTCCGCACAGGGCATAATGACCATAAATTCATCGCCGCCCAGCCTTGCCACAAATTCTTCGCTGTCTGCGCAGGCCTTGAGTTTTTTCGCCGCAGTCACCAGCAGCTCATCGCCGCCCTTATGCCCATAAATGTCATTTGCATGTTTAAAATTGTCTAAATCCAAAAAAATGACCGCAAAATCCTTCTGCTCCGCGTAATAGCGCTTTTCAAAATCATTTACCCTGTCAAAGAAATATCTGCGGTTCGGCAGACCGGTGAGCGGGTCAAAATAGGCAAGCATTTGATAGTCGTTGGCAAGCTTTTTATAGTTTTCCCGCTCCAGCTCCAGTTCCTCTTGAATCTTCTTTTGTTTTGAAACATCTTGACAGGAAACGATGATGCATAAAAAGCTGTTGCGTTTATCCTTTGCCACAGAGGCCCAGAGCAGCACATCTTTTATGGTGCCATCCTTGCAGCGCAGCTTTGCTTCGACATCCATTAAATCGCCGCCGGAATAAAGCGGCTGAAAGATTACCGGCTCTGTTATCATACTCGCAAAATTCGCACCCAGCAGCTCGCTTTTGTTGAAGCCAAGCAGACTTCCCGCAGCATAATTATACCTTAATATTTCCCTGTTTTCGTCCATCACAAAAACAGAGTTGCTGCACGTCTGTAAAATGTCATCGGAGGAAATCACTAAATCAATATTGAATAAATCGTGCCGGTAGATAATTGCAAAATAACCAATGCCAAAAAGGGCGGTTGCAATGTTTGCCAGCGCGGGAAGCACAGGGTTTGTCAGCGGCAGCACAACGTCTGTCACCAAACCGCACAAAATAGTAATGGTATCAATTGCAATAAACCAAATTGCCATTTCGCGTTTCATTTTATGCTTTACGGTTTTTGCCCAACGCTGTAAAAGATAAAAAGCAATGCCGAAATAAAGTGCAACATAGAGTAAATACGCCCACAGCCAAAACGAAGCCACCGTGTTATCGTAGGTCCATCCCCATCCATTGGCAGGGCGTATTACATTTTGTGCCAGAGATGTCGTTTTTCCGAACAGGTTTTTGCAGATTAAAAGAGCGGCGGGTACAAAAAACAAAACCTGCTTCCACCACGCCATTACTTTTTGATTGTGGTTTGTCAGCGCCAAAAAATAATATGCGGTGAAAGCGACGAAGCTGCACCAGCCGATAGAACTGAGCTTGTGCCAGAACCATGCCTGCTTTTGAGCCGCCGCTGCAAAAAAGAAAGAATTACAAAATGACCACCAGCCCAAGCTGATTAAAACAGCGGCGGCCGAGCGGTTTAAAATACTTTTTCGTTCGGCGGTCAGCATATGCCACGCGCCGATAAAAAATGATGTATAAATGATGATTGATATCGCAGATAATGCATTCATACGTTCGTCATTTCCTCACTGTTTTCTTGCCCTGAAAATCCATGAAACGCACGGAAAGTCATTCCCTGTTTCAACAAATACTGCATCGGCAGAACAAAAAGCATCCATTTCACACGTTCTGCTTTGAAAGCTTGAAAATCCGGCAGACATAAAGTATCCCCGCGTGATTGCAACAAAAAAAGCGCCCTTTTTATCCGGCGCAATGATCACAGTATCTTGCAGCGCACTTCTCACAAATTACTAGATGCGTTTTATAGTATAACACATATTGCAAAAAATGCAATTGCTTTCCGGTGTCAACGATATCCTCACAGCTTCAGCATCCCCAGCATTTCTCCAATTTTTCCGTGCAGCACCAAATCCGCCGCATGATCCATGGGCGTTGCAGTTTGATTCATCAGCACCAATTTACTGCCACAATAGTATCGCAACAGTCCCGCGGCCGGGTACACCCCAAGCGACGTACCGCCGACAATTAGCATATCGGCATCCGCGATAGCCGCAACCGATTTTTGCATCACTTCTTGATCCAAGCTTTCCTCGTAAAGCACGACATCGGGCTTAATCATGCCGCCGCAAGGACACATCGGCACATCGGTGCTCTGTGCGACAGCCGAAACAGGATATGCCTTTCCGCATTTCATGCAGTAGTTGCGATGCACGGAGCCGTGCAGCTCAAAAACGTTCTTGCTGCCCGCCGCCTGATGCAGCCCGTCGATGTTCTGCGTAATCACCGCGCGCAGCTTGCCCATGCGCTCCAGCTTTGCAAGCACTTGATGCGCCATGTTCGGCTTTGCCGTAAGCACTAGCATTTTTTCCCGATAAAACCGGTAGAACGCCTTGGGGTTTTCCATAAAAAAGCTGTGCGACAGGATAACCTCCGGCGGGTATGGATACTTTTGATGATAAAGCCCGTCCACACTGCGAAAATCGGGAATGCCGCTCTCGGTGGAGACACCGGCACCCCCGAAGAAAACAATATGGTCTGTGCCGTCAATCAGCCTTTGCAGCATCCGTATCTCCATAGGCGCAGCCCCCTCCCTACGGCAACGTAAAATACCGAGAGTATAATCCATGCCGTTTTCTTTGCTGTATGCGATTTCATGCAAGGCTTGTCACCCTGTTTCTCCTCCATGAAACCGCAATAACCGCAAAAAATTTTCTTGTTTCTATGCTACACTGCGGGCTGAAATCTCGCAGCTTGATCACGGAATTGCTCTATTTACGGTACTTGGAGGGACGCACCTTTGGCTTTTTGCTGAAAATTGCAAAATCAACCAGAAAGCACAGCAAAACCCCTACTGCATAGCAGACAAGGTCACTCCACAAAAATCCCGTGCCCAGCAAGTAGCGACCGACAAGCGTACTGCGGACGCTGACAATCCATGTGGCTTGATACAACTGCAAAAACTCCACAGCAAAGCTCACGACAAGCGCAGCCAATGCGTGCCACAATGGATTTCTGGCAAGTAAAAATGCAACAAAGCAGTACACCGCACCTGCCCAGATTACGTCCGGCAGATAATTCGCAAGAAAAAGCGGCAATGACGCTGTAAACATACGTAAAACAATGCCGAGCGCTGCAAACAGCAGCGTTACAAGCAAATAAGGCAGACGTTTTTTCATTCTATATCCCTCCACAATGAAAAGCAGGAACGGCGCAGCTTTTGTACTTTCGCTGCGCCGAATTTCCTTGCTTTTTTTGCTTTCTTTTGCTATTGCTGCTTTTTTTCATCCGGCTCTTTTTCTTGATTCTCCGCTGCTTTATCTTCCTGCGCGGACAATTCCCCCTGCGTAAAAACGCCACCCGAAACAACTGAATCTGCCTGCATTACGGCGTTTTCCTCTGCCTTTTCAGTCTCTACCTTAGGCGATGCGGGTTCAATATCAAGCGGCGGCAGTGTCTTTCCCTGCATCAACGCCATAAACTCCTCGCCGGACAGCTTTTCGCGCTCCAACAGCGCATCTGCCACGATATGCAGCTGCTCCATATACTTTGTCAGAATATCGCGGGCGCTCACAAATGCCTCATCCAGCATCTCGCGGATTTCATCATCAATCTCGGAGGCGACATTTTCCGAATAATTGCGTCCGGCACCAAGGTCTCTGCCAAGGAATGTCTCGTTCTGATCCGTTCCGTACACCACAGGGCCGAGCCGCTCGGAAAAGCCATAGCGCATGACCATATTGCGCGCAATGGTTGTCGCGCGCTCTAAATCATTGGAGGCACCGGTGGAAATGTCATCCAGCACCAGTTTTTCAGCCACACGACCGCCAAGCAGCGTGACAAGCTCCTCCTCCATCTGCGTTTTGGTGACAAAGCTTCTGTCTTCTTCGGGCAGGCTCATCGTATAACCGCCGGCCATGCCGCGCGGAATGATGGAGATTTGATGCACCGGGTCAGCCGTCTTACACCCGCAATGTGTGATAGCGTGCCCCGCTTCGTGATAAGCGGTAAGACGTTTTTCCTTCTCGGTCACAACGCGGCTCTTTTTTTCGGGCCCTGCGATTACCTTAATGCTGGCCTCCTCGATGTCCTTTTCCATAATTGCCTTGCGCCCGCGTTTTGCGGCAAGCAGCGCCGCTTCGTTGACAAGGTTTTCAAGATCTGCACCGGTAAAGCCCGCTGTGGATTTTGCAATTGTTTTCAGCATCACATCGGGGCCAAGCGGCTTATTGCGTGTATGCACAAGCAAAATTTCCTCGCGTCCCCTTACGTCCGGCAGACCCACATAAACCTGTCTGTCAAAACGACCCGGACGCAGCAGCGCTTTATCCAGAATGTCTGAACGGTTTGTAGCCGCAATAATAATGACACCCTCGTTCGCGCTAAAGCCGTCCATTTCAACAAGCAATTGGTTCAGCGTCTGCTCGCGCTCATCATGTCCGCCGCCAAGACCGGCGCCGCGCTGCCGTCCCACCGCGTCAATCTCATCAATAAACACAATGCACGGCGCGGTCTTTTTTGCTTTTTCAAACAAATCGCGCACGCGCGATGCGCCAACGCCGACATACATTTCCACAAAGTCAGAGCCGGAGATCGAGTAGAAGGGAACGCCCGCCTCCCCTGCGCACGCGCGGGCAAGCAGCGTTTTACCGGTGCCCGGAGGGCCTACAAGCAGCACGCCGTGCGGAATACGCGCACCAAGCGTGTTGAATTTGCTCTGGTTCTTGAGGAATGCCACGATCTCCTCAAGCTCCTCTTTTTCTTCATCCGCGCCCGCGACATCTTTAAAGGTCGCCTTGCGCCCTTGATCGGCTTGATCCTTCACCTTTGCGCGGCCTACGCTCATAGCCTTGCCGCCGCCGCCCTGCGTGTACATGAAGTAATAAAACAGCGCCATAGCGCCCACCATCAGCAGCAGCATCGGCAGCATGGTCATCCACGCCGGCGTTTCCGTCGCACGAATGAAATCGTACTTCATCGGCGCATCGGGGTGTGCCTTTGCGCGCGCGTCGATATAGTCCTGCATATTCAGCACAAACAAATTGGGATACGGCAACGGATAAACCAGCGCCGCGCCTGTTTGTGTTGCTGCAGCCTCTGTACCGCTGCACCGGCGGCAGCTTCATCATTGTTTTTGCCGCGTCGCTGACTTCTACACCGGGGTCAAGCACAATTTCAATGTTGCCTGTTTTCATGTCCAGTGTAAATTCGCTGACCTGTGTTTTTTCAAAATATTGCGCTATTTCGTAATATTTTACAGCTTGTGTCTTTGGGCTGGTACTGAAATAGATAAATACCATCAGCAGCACGCCCAGCAGTGCCAGTAAAAATAGGCCGCTGACACTCTTTTTTGGTTTTTTGTTCAAATCCGTTTCACTCCTGACTGAGGGTTACTCTGCGTATACCTCAGGTTTTAAAATGCCGATATACGGCAGATTGCGATAATGTTCATCGTAGTCAAGGCCATAGCCAATGACAAATTCATCCGGCACCGTATAGCCGATATAATCCGCTTTTAAATCCACCTTGCGGCGTTCGGGCTTGTCCAGCAGCGTCGCTATTTTAATAGAGCGCGGACCGCGGCTTTCCAGCAGCTCTTTAATATAGCTAAGCGTCAGACCGGAATCCAGAATATCCTCGATGATCAGAATATCCTTACCCGCCAGCGGCACGTCGAGATCCTTGACAATTTTAACAACACCGCTTGATTTGACACCCGCACCGTAGCTTGAAACCACCATAAAATCGATCTCGTTCGGCACGGTAATTTCGCGCATGATATCCGCCAGAAAAACGACAGCACCTTTCAAAACCGTGACCAGCATCAGATTGCTGCTGTCCTTGTAATCCCTTGAAATTTGCACGCCAAGTTCCTTTACCTTTGACTTAATCTGTTCCTCGCTGAGCAAAACGCGCAGCACGTCATTGTCCATGGGGCTTTTCATCATTTCTGTCCTCCGCTATTTTCCTGCGGTATTTCACCGCGGTTGATCTGAATTGTCATGTACTGCCGCGTGTCATCATCCGGCATAAGCTGCGCCGAAAAGCCGAAGCCCGCCGCCCACAGCACGCAGCTTCCATCCGCAAGCACCGGGTTTTCTGCACGAGCCTGCGCGCTGAGCTTTGCTTCGCTGTACAGCTTCTTTAACAGTTTTGTGCAGTTGCTACCTGCGCGGCAAAATTTATCGCCTGCCCTGCGGGTGCGAAATGTGGCATTACAAGTTATTTTACCACAATCTGCAACAGAATTTAAGGGGGTTTCCCCTGCTTTTGTAAAATTTACTAATTCTTCATAACTGCCGCTGCCGATATGCAGCACCGCCCGCGCCGGTGTGCGCACGGTTCCCTGCGGCAGCAAGGTGCACAGCGGCTGCTGCCACGCCTCCAAAGCCGTTTGCTCTGCCGCTGTGCCCGCCTTTGTCAAAACAATGCGCACGGTTCCCTGCGCCGCACTGAGCACCGCCCGCGCAGAGAGCTGAACCGCTCCACTGCCGGCGCAGACCGCCGCGTCCGCCAGCATAAGACGCTGCTGTGTAACGTCCGCGTGCGGCGCAATCAACCGGTACAGCGCCGCTTTGCGCACCGCCATCGGTGCATCGGCCAGCGCGGCGGCGGCATAGCCCGTCTCCCCCGCGCGATTGACTGCAGCGGCATGGTGCAGCAGCTGCTGCGCCTGTTCCTCTAAATACGCAGTCACCTCCGCTGCGCTCTCTGCAAAGCGTGCAAGCGCAGCGCCCGCTTTCGGATTTACGCTTTCCAGCGCGGGCATTGCCGCGTGGCGCACACGATTGCGCGCATAGGCATCCGTTTGATTGCTCGCGTCCGTCACATAGCTCTGTCCGTTTTGCGCAAGATACGCCTCCACCTGCGTGCGCGTGACGGTGAGCATGGGGCGAATTATATTGCCGCGCACCGGCGGAATGCCGCAGGCACCATGCAGCCCCGCGCCCCGTGCCAAATGAAGCAGCACCGTTTCCGCTTGGTCGTTTTGTGTGTGCGCCGTAGCCATTTTTGCGTGTGTACCGTACGATGCGCAGAGCGACGCAAAAAACGCATAGCGCTGATCTCTGCACCATGCCTCATTTGCGGCGGGCGGCGGCGTAAGACATTGTTCCTCCAGCGGAACGTCAAGGCGCTTACACAGCGCCCGAACAAATGCCGCGTCCGCATCCGCCTGTGCGCCGCGCAGACCGTGATTTACATGTGCAGCGCGCAGAGAAATCCCCAGTGCCGCCTTTTGTGTAAACAAAAAATGGAGTAATGCCACCGAGTCCGCTCCGCCGGAGCAGGCAACAATAACAGTATCCCCATTTTTTATCATTTGATGTTCCGCAATCGCACAGTACACCTGTGCCGCAAGCTCATCCATGATGGTGATCCACATTGGTAAAGCGTGTATGCGCACCGTCCCAGGCAAGATCGACCTTGCCGACCTCGCCGTGACGGTTTTTCGCCACAATGCATTCCGCAATTGTCGTATCGGCCTGCTCGGAGTTATCGTAATAGGCTTCCCGATACAAAAACATTACGATATCTGCATCCTGCTCAATAGAGCCGGAATCGCGCAAATCGCTCAGCACCGGGCGATGATCCGCACGCCCCGTCGCTTTTTCGGCGCTGCGCGAAAGCTGTGACAGCGCAATGACCGGCACGTTCAGTTCCTTTGCCATAATTTTAAGATTTCGCGTAATTTCACTGATTTCCTGCACGCGGTTCTCCGAGCGTTTGCCCGTGCTCATCAGCTGCAAATAGTCAATGATGACAACGCCGATATCCGTGCGCGCAGGGTCTTGATTGACGCGGCGAATTTTCGCCTTCATCTCCGGGATGGTGATGTTGGAGGAATCGTCAAGATACATCTGTGTGTTTGCCAGCACCTCCGACGCGCGCGCAAGATCCTCCCAGTCGTCCGTTGATAGACCGCCCGTGCGAAACGCTTGACTGTCGATGGCAGCTTCCCCCGAAAGAATACGGCTGACAAGCTGATCCTTTGTCATTTCAAGGCTGAAAACGGCGACCGCAATCTTCTGCTTTTTTGCAACGTTTGCGGCAATGTTCAGCGCGAACGATGTCTTTCCCATACCGGGGCGCGCCGCTAAAATGATAAGATCCGAGCGACCAAGCCCCGTGAGCATTGCGTCAAGATAGGTAAAGCCCGTGGGAATCCCAAGATACTGGGCACGGTTCGGGCCGGAAATTTTCTGCAAATGGTCAAAGGTATCCACAATGACGCTGCTGATGGGGGTCAGGGCGCTGGTATCGCGTCCCGCGCGGATTTCGTAGATTTTCTGCTCTGCGCTCTCCAAAAGCAAATCGGAGTCATTTTCCTCCGCGGTCTGCTCTAAAATCATTTTTGCGGCATTCATGAGCTGACGCACGCGATACTTGTCCGCAATAATGCTGATATAAGAAGCAAAATTCGAAAGCGAGGGCACTGTTTCGGCAATTGTTGTCAGATAAACCTTTGCCTCGTTCTCCGTCTCGAAAATATCTGCATTCTGAACAGCGCCCAGCAGCGTGATAAAGTCAATGGGGTCGCCGGCGGTGAACAGGCGCACAATCTCAAAAAAAATCTCTCCGTTCTGCCGTGCATAAAACATTTCCGGACGCAGCATCTCTACCATTTGCGAAATAAGGCTGCTATCCAGCAGCGCCGCGCCAAGCACAGCCTGCTCTGCCTCCATGCTGTACGGCAGGTTTACACCAAGCGTCTCAAGCGAAAGATTCAAGCTTCCGTTTCCGTTTTTGTTTCCGCTGCCTCTCCCGTTTTTGCCCGTTGCCATGGTGTACACCTCCCGTCTTTTTGTAGAAAGAATTTTTTAAAAGCTGTATTTTGTCCTTTTACGGCACTTATTCCTGCACGCAAACAGTGACCTTTGCCGTCACCTTGGGATAAATTTTTATCTCAATCTGGTACGAGCCGAACGCCTTGATATCCGCATCCAATACAACCTTGCGTTTATCCACTTCTTCGCCGGACAGCTTTGTCAGCTCTGCGGCAATGTCCTTGCCGGTGACAGAGCCAAACAAACGACCGCCCTGTCCCGCTTTTGCTTTCAGTGTGACGGTTTTTCCCGCAAGCTTTGCGGCCAGCGTCTGTGCGGCGGCAAGCTCCTCCTCGGCGTGATGACGGGTTGCTTCCGCTTTGGTCTTTACCATATTGACAGCGGCTGCGTCGGCGGCCACAGCCAAGCCGCGCGGCATGAGGTAGTTGCGGGCATAACCGTCCGAAACCTCGTGCATCTCATCTTTTTTTCCAATAGACTTCACGTCCTGCTTGAGTACGACCTTCATAAAAAAGACCTCCCACAACGGCAGTGATAAACGCCGTTTTTCTCTCATTTGCATCATAATGCACTTCTATTGTACACTGTTTCCACTTGTTCGGCAAGGCGTGCAGCCCCGCTTTTTGCACGGATTATTTTTTTGAATTGCAGGCGCGATAATCGGCAATCGCATCCAGCAGCAGGTGCTTTGCCTCCGCCAGCGTAGTGTCCTTCATCTGAACACCCGCCATTGCCATATGTCCGCCGCCGCCAAGCGTTTCCATGACAAGCTGCACGTTCACCTCGCCCATGCTGCGGGCGGATATGTTGATTTGTCCGCCCATATCCACGGCAACAAAGCTGGCGTCCACGCCGTCTATGGTGAGCAAATCGTTTGCCGCCTGCGGCACAACAACGCTAAGCTCCGGGGGCAGATGATCCTCCGCTACGACCGCACAGCCCATAAACAGCTCTGCATCCGTGACAAGCTGCGCCCTGTAGGCATAGCCTTCAAACGAGGAATTAAACAGCTTTTTCACCGCTGTTGTCTGCGCACCCATGCGGCGCAGATAGGCCGCGGCCTCAAAGGTGCGCACACCGGTATGCAGCGCAAAATTACGCGTATCCAGCATAATGCCGGCCAGCAGTGCCTGTGCCTCCTCCGGTGTCAAACGGCTGTCTTTTTCGCTCTCGGTATATTGCAAAAGCTCCGTCACAAGCTCGCTGGCACTGCTTGCCGCAGGCTCGTGATAAAACACGACGGCATCCTCAATATAGCCGACACACCGGCGATGATGATCAATGACCACAACATTTTTTGCCGCGTGATAGACCTGCGGATTCTCCAGCAGCTGGCTCATATGCGTGTCCACAATGACCAAAAGCGTGCGGTCATTCACGACATTTTCGGCGTTTTCCGGCCGCATAAAGTCAACGCCCTCTGCCCGCAGCTCACTGATCAGATTGCCCGCCAGTGTCTGGCGCTCATCCGTCATAATTGCCGCGGGGCGCTCACAGATGCGGCAGATACGCCACACGCCCGCAGCCGCGCCGATGCTGTCTAAATCAGACGCTTTATGCCCTGTGATGATGACGCGCTCGCTCTGGCGGATTAAGTCGCACAGCGCGGTGGCGATGATGCGGCTGCGCACCTTATTGCGCTTTTCCACGCCGCGGGACACACCGCCGTAAAATTCAAAGCTCTCTTTGCTTTTTACCGCCGCCTGGTCACCGCCGCGGCCAAGTGCCATATCAAGCGCTTGCTCCGCCATATCCTCGCACTCACGCAGCGTATCGCCCAGCCGCCCCACGCCAATGGACAATGTGACGGCAATGCTGTCCGTGGCAATATTGCGAACCGTATCCAGCACGGCAAACCGACTTCGGACAATTTCCTGCATATGGCGTTCTTCCACAACCGCCAAATAACGCGAGGCGGAAATGCGGCGCAAAAGCCCCGTGGTTGTGCCGATGAATTGCTCCAGTGCCACATCAATAGCACCAAGAATGCGGGCGCGGTCGCTCTCCTTCATCTCTTTTAAAATCTCATCGTAGGTATCGACCGCGATGAGCATAACAGACGGACGCGCCGCAAGATATTCTCCCGATTGCCGCTTCAGCAGCGTATTGTTGACAAAATAGGCGACAAAAACGCCCTCTGTCCCCTGCATTCCGCCGCCGTATACAGAATAGCGCTGTCCCTCATGTTCAAGGTTTAAGCCCTGACTCTCGCTCGCCTGTGCTTTGTTAAAGGCAGGAAATACGCTTTGCACCGGCAGCAGACACTTATCCTGCTCCGTCAGCACGCCGGTGCGAAACGCTTCGTTGTACCACAGAATATGCTCTCCCGACAGCACCAGCACCGGCAGTGTCAGCGCCGCAAGGCTTTGCTGCGCATCCGAGTCCGCATATCCTATGCCATGCAGCAGCCTTGCCAGTGTGCGGCGCATACTGCGAATGAAAAACAGCACGATGCCGGACACCAAAATGATCACTGCGGCAACGGGGATCAGATACAACGGCTGTGCGGCGCACAGCGCAAGTGCAAGTGTCACACACGTCACAACTAAAATGCACAGCAGCGCATCTATTTTTGAAAAGCGTCTTTTCATATGCCGTCCTTTCCACTGCTTGTGTTCCGCTTCACCGACCGCATCGGCGCGTCGGTCAAACCTCCATCAAAATGGGAAGAATCATGGGGCTGCGCTTTGTGCGGCGGTACAGATAAGCAGACACCGTCTCACGAATGCGGGTTTTCACGCTGTTCCAGTCGCGCATATCCGCGCCGTCCAAGCGATCCAGCAAATTCTGCACCTGCGCGCACGTCTCCTCCAAGAGGGTTTCGCTCTCGCGCACATAAACAAAACCGCGCGTGACAATATCCGGCCCCGACAGCACCTGTCCCGTCGCCTTATCCACCGTTGCCACCACAATGACAAGACCGTCCTCCGACAGATGTCGCCGGTCGCGCAGAACAATATTTCCCACATCGCCCACACCAAGGCCATCCACCATGACAGCGCCGGCCGTCACGCTTTCTCCCATGGTAATGCCGTCGCGCGACAAGATGATATGGTCACCGTTTTCGCCGATATAAATGTTCTTTTCGGGGATGCCGAGACTCGCCGCTGTTATAGCGTGCTTTTTCAACTGCTTGTATTCGCCGTGCACCGGCAGGAAAAACTGCGGGTTGGCAAGCGTGAGCATCAGCTTTTGCTCCTCTTGGCAGGCGTGACCGGACACATGGACATCATACATGGATTCATAAATGACCTCTGCACCCAGCTTCAAAAGGCCGTTAACAACCTTGGTAACCATCTTTTCATTGCCGGGAATCGGATTGGCAGAAATGATGATGAAATCGCCCTTGCCGACATGCACGCTGCGATGGCTGCCGCTGCTCATGCGGGAAAGCGCGCTGAGCGGCTCGCCCTGACTGCCCGTCGTGATGAGCACAATTTTCTCCGGCGGATATTTGTTTAACTGGTCAATATCAATCAGCGCCGTCTCCGGCGCGTGCAGATAGCCCAGTTCCTTCGCCATCTCGGTATTGTTCACCATGCTGCGGCCGGAAACCGCCACCTTGCGTCCCTTTGCCACAGCCATATCAATAATCTGCTGGACACGGTACAGGTTAGAGGCAAAGGTTGCGATGATAATGCGCTGCTTTTCCGCGCGGTTAAACAGGGTGGCAAAGCTCTCGCTCACCTTGTGCTCTGTTGCGGTAAAGCCCGGACGCTCGGCGTTTGTGGAATCTGACAGCAGCGCCAGCACACCGGACTGCCCGTAGTTGCCGATGGTGGCAAGGTCGGTAGGCCCGCCGGAAAGCGGCGTATAATCAATTTTAAAGTCGCCCGTCTGCAAAACAACACCCGCCGGCGAATCAATCGCCAACGCAACCGCATCGGGAATGGAGTGGTTCACATGAATCGGCTCAATGGTAAAGCAGCCCAGCTTAAATTTTTTGCGCGGCTGTATCTCAATAAATTTTGTGCTGGCGCGCAGGCCATGCTCCTCTAATTTATTCTGAATCAAGCCGATGGTGAGCCGCGTTGCATAGATGGGCACGTTAAATTCCTTCAGCAAATACGGCAGGCTGCCGATATGATCCTCGTGTCCGTGCGTAATCACAACACCCTTGATGCGCTCCTTATTTTGCAGCACAAAGGTAAAATCCGGTATGACAAGATCAATGCCGAACATATCGCTGTCGGGAAAAACAAGGCCGCAGTCCACAAGCAGCATATCGCCGTTGCACTCATACACCGTAATATTTTTTCCCACTTCGCCCAAGCCGCCCAGCGGATACAGATGGATCTGCGGCGCGGCGGGGCCGTTTTGCTCCTGCGGCTTGCGGCGGCGCGGACGGTAGCCGCGGCGCGTGCGTTGACCGTCCTGTGCGGTTGTCGCCGCGCCGGGGACTGCCGGTGCAGCAGGCGCAGCAGGCAGCCCCGCTGCGGCGGGTACGCGCTGTGCCGCGGGGGTGCCGGTCGCCTTTGTCTCCTTGCCCTGTGCAGGGCGTTTTTGTGTGCTCTGCCTATTTTGATTCACCGGCGCGTGCGGCTTATGCACATTCTGCGGATTTACGTTTCCGGTCGCGCCCGGATTTTCTTTTTGATTTTCGCTCATAAAAACTCCTTTTTGTTGCAACAAAAAACAAACCTGCCGCCTTGCGCGTGCAAGCTTTGCCTTGTTGCCATGTGAATAAACTATTTTAAAAAAGCACAGTCATGTGCCAATCTTTACAAAGTAAGTTATTTAAAATAATACTGGTTCTATGCAGTTTTGTCAAGTGCAAGGCGCTTGCTTATCGCGGCTTCCTTCATGATTATAGCGGTTTTATGAATGATGAGGATGGTAAACTTCCTTGAATTAAACCGCATACAGCAAAGAAGATGGGAGAGGCAGTGCTCTTATTTTGTTGAATTGCTGTAGTAATATTTGACCAAATTGTTTTGCACCATACACTTGTGGTGTGCAATTTTTTTGCTTATAATAGTATTTGTATTTTTATTTTTATCTTCCCTTTGCCGAAATCAACCAAAACAAAGAAAGCTTGAGAAAATCACCATGAAAAAAATCACCATCTATACCGATGGCGCATGCAGCGGCAACCCCGGTCCCGGCGGGTTTGGCGCGGTACTGGACTACAACGGCACGCGCAAGGAAATCAGCGGCGGCGAGGCTGACACAACCAATAACCGCATGGAGCTTATGGCGTTCATCCGTGCGCTTGCGCTGTTAAAGGAGCCGTGTGAAATTACTTTTTGCAGCGACTCAAAATATGTCATCGACGGCCTGTCCAAGGGCTGGGCAAAGGGCTGGCGCGCACGCGGCTGGGTAAAAAGCGATAAAAAGCCCGCGCTGAACAGCGATCTTTGGGGGGAGCTGCTTCGCCTGTCAGAGCCGCACAAAATCAGCTACGAGTGGGTCAAGGGGCATGCGGGACATCCCGAAAACGAGCGCTGTGACCAGCTTGCGGTGGCAGCGGCTGCGTGTTATAAGTAGTAATATAAGAAGAAGCACAAACATTTTCTTGTCCGTGCGGCAAAAACAAATCACTTTATTTGTTTTGCTTGTTGCAAACCACACCAAAATGGTATATATTAATAGCAGGGTCGATTTAAACCGTCGGCCATGCAAACATTTTAAGGCAAGGTGAATACTTTGAACAAAATTATATACGTGGATAACGCGGCAACAACGCCCGTTACAAAGCCTGTGCTTGACGCGATGCTCCCCTATTTCTGTGAGCTGTACGGCAACCCGTCGAACAGCAATCTCTATGAGATCGGCGCACAGGCAAAGCAGGCGCTTGACAGCGCGCGCGCGGTTGTCGCTGCGGCGCTGCACTGTGCGCCGGAGGAAATTTATTTTACAAGCTGCGGCAGTGAAGCGGACAACTGGGCCATCAAGGGTGCTGCGCACCGTCTTGCCGCACAGGGAAAAAAGCATCTGATTACCAGCGTTATTGAGCATCACGCCGTGCTGCACAGCATGGCCGCGCTTGAAAAAGAGGGCTTTGCGGTGACCTATCTTCCCGTCGACAAGGAGGGCTTTGTCTCCCCCGCCGCCGTGGAGGCAGCCATCCGTCCCGACACGGCGCTCGTCTCCATCATGTACGCCAACAACGAGATCGGCACGCTTGAGCCGATTGCTGAAATCGGCGCTGTCTGTCGAAAAAAAGGCGTGTGGTTTCACACAGACGCGGTGCAGGCCACCGGTGCCGTTCCCATTGACGTGCAGACGGACAACATTGATATGCTCAGCCTTTCCGCGCATAAGTTCAACGGTCCGAAGGGCGTTGGCGCGCTGTATCTTCGCAAGGGTATTCAGCCCTTGAACTTTATGGACGGCGGCGCACAGGAAAACCGTCACCGCGCAGGAACCGAGAACGTTGCGGGCATTGTCGGACTTGCCACAGCGTTGGATCTTGCGGTAAAGGGCATGGAGGAAAAATCCAAAAAGCTTGCAGAGCTGCGTGATTATGTCATCCATCATGTGCAGGCTATGGAGCGCACTGAGCTGAACGGCCCGCACGACGGCAGCCGGCGTTTACCCAACAACGTCAACGTCAGCTTTCCCGGCGCAGAGAGTGAAAGCATTTTGCTGTTTATGGACATGCATGGCATCTGTGCTTCCAGCGGCAGCGCCTGTGCCTCCAATGACCTTGACCCCAGTCATGTGCTGCTTGCCATCGGTGTAACCCACGCAGTGGCAAATTGCAGCGTGCGCATCAGCTTTGGCTCGCAGAATACGCTTGACGATGCAAAAGCGGTGTGTGCCGCACTGGACGAGGCTGTACCGGAGGTTCGCCGCCGCAGCGCCATCTGGCACATCAACGGCTGATGCTTTGATTCTGGTTTTTTAGGCTCAGAAGGGTGACAATCCTTGCAGGAACCCGCATACAGCGCAGAACGCGGTGTGGGGGCATGCTCTTATTTTGTTGCATTGCTGTCATTGATTCCGTCTGTTGTAATAAAGTCTCCCTTGACAGCGGAGGCCATTCCCATTTATTTTGCGCCACAGGCGCTTGGAGGTTTTTTTATGTATAGTGAAAAGGTTATGGACCATTTTGCAAATCCGCGCAATCTGGGCGAAATTGAAAACGCCGACGGCATCGGTGAGGTTGGAAACCCCAAGTGCGGCGACGTGATGAAAATGTTTCTTAAAATTGATCACGGCATGATCACAGACGTTAAGTTTAAAACGTTCGGCTGCGGCGCGGCCATTGCCACCTCCAGTATGGCAACGGAGATGATTCGCGGGAAAAGCATTGAGGACGCGCTGAAATTGACCAATCGTGCCGTTGTGGAGGCGCTTGACGGGCTGCCCCCCGTCAAGCTGCATTGCAGCGTTTTGGCAGAGCAGGCGGTCAAGGCCGCACTGTCCGATTATTACCGCAAGCAGGGTGTCGATCCTGAGCCAATCGTGGGAAAAGTGGAGGATGAATGCCATTCCTGCGAATGCGGTATTGAGGGTTAGTATGTTACACAAGATAGGATGACGATTATGAGCGATGAAATCAGCACCGGCACCAGCTTTGGCACATTCGAGCAGCAGGACAAGGTCGTTGTGGGGCTGTCGGGCGGCGTGGATTCCTCCGTTTGCATCCGCATTTTACGTGAGCAGGGCTTCGACGTGCGTGCAGCGGTCATTCGTTTCTCCCCTGCACACGACAAAGCGGTAGCGGCGGCCGTCAAGGTTGCGCAGCAGCTTACTGTGCCGCTGACGATAGAGGACTGCACACAGCAGTTCGAGCATGATGTGATCGCGCCGTTTTGCGCCGCCTATTGCAGCGGTGTCACGCCAAGCCCGTGCGTACTGTGCAACCCGCTTGTAAAATTTCGCGCGCTGGCAAACGTGGCTGACCGCTTTGGCATTCGCTACATTGCCAGCGGTCATTACGCGCACATTGCAGAAGCAAACGGCGTATTCCATGTACAAAAGGCGCTCAGTGCGGCACGCGACCAAAGCTATATGCTCTATCGCCTGCCGCAGGATATTCTTGCGCGGCTGTGCTTGCCCCTAGGGGAGTTTGAAAAGGACGACATCCGTGCCATGGCCGCTGAAGCCGGTCTTGCAAGTGCCGACGCACCCGACAGTCAGGAAATATGCTTTATTCCCGACGGCAACTATGCCGCCTATCTTGCCGCGCGCGGCCTGACAAGTGCACAGGGACATTTTTTTGGTCCAAAGGGTGAAGATTTAGGCCCGCACAAGGGCGTGCTGCATTACACGGTCGGGCAGCGCAAGGGGCTGAAGCTCGCCTATGGTGAACCGGTCTTTATCAAGCGCATCCGCGAAAACGGCGACATTCAGCTTGCGCTTGCGGGCGATGAATTTTATAGCGGCGTGCTGGTGCGCGAGCTTGTGCGCACAGACGGCGCGCCTTACCGCGCCGGCGAGCATTTTTTGGTCAAGGTGCGCAGCCGTGCTGTGCCCGCGCCGTGCGTTATCGCTTGCGCAGAAAACGGCACCGTGACCGTGCGCTTTGAAACGCCGCAGCGCGCGCCCGCTCCGGGTCAGTCCGCTGTATTTTATGACGGTGAATCCGTCATCGGCGGCGGCATCATTGCCGATATGCTTGACTAGGGCGTGTTTGAAAACTCGCTGTGTTTGGATTTTTTCACAAAATTTGTTCTG
>JAVXUG010000019.1:0-35596 GCA_036642215.1 Ruthenibacterium sp. | reverse complement strand
AAATCCCCTACTCTTTTATATGACTCGCAGTGTTTTTCCCTTAGCTGTGCCGTACTACAAGCGCATTTGCAAAATTTATAAGGAACTGCGCTTTGCTGCCAAAGCGCTCCTGCAAGCCCGCACAGGCTTGCTCGGTATCTTGTCGCGCCATGGCAAGCGATTTTTCCACACCGAACAATTTCACAAAGGTTGTTTTATCGCTTTGCGCATCGCTGCCGACGGGCTTGCCCAGCGTCTCTGTCGTCGCCGTCACATCTAGCACATCATCAACAATTTGAAATACAAGTCCCACCGTAAACGCATATTGCGAGATTCTTTCCTTGTCCGCATCCGAAGCGTTTGCCGCAATTCCCCCCAGCACCGCCGCCGCGTGAATCAGCATCCCTGTTTTGTTGCGGTGTATCTCGCGCAGTTGTTCTTCTGTTGCGGGCGTGTGCTCAAAGTGCAAATCAAGCTCCTGCCCGTAAATCATGCCCTTTGCACCGGCGGCTCTGCTCAGCGCGGCGACACCCTGCATGTTTTGCAGGGCGCTGCCCTGCGCGGAGGAGAGCGTTTCAAACGCTGCTGTCAGCAGCGCATCACCCGCCAAAAGCGCTGTTGTTTCGCCGTATTTTTTGTGACAGGAAAGCTGCCCGCGCCTGTAATCGTCGTTGTCCATACAGGGCAAATCATCGTGAATCAGCGAATAGCAATGCAGCATTTCAACCGCCGCCGCATACTGTGCGGCCAGCGCAAGGCTGCCGCCCAGCATATCGCACACAGCAAGACATAATACGGCGCGTGTGCGCTTGCCGCCTGCCATCAAGCTGTAGGCTGCGGCCTTTGACACGTCGGACGCATCCCCCAGCACCTGCTGCATTGCGTCGTTCAGCGTTCCCTCGGCTTCTGCAAGATAAGCGCTGTATTGTGCTTTGTAATCGCTGCTTTTCATGTCGCATCCTCCCTTTGCAGTTTTGCACTGATTTCGTCCACCTGAATCTGCGCATTTTGCAGTGTTTGGTTGCAAAACGCAATCAGCTCCGCCGCCTTCGCATACAGCTTCAGCGCATCCTCCAGCGTGGTGTCCTCCGACGAAAGCTGCCCCAAAATAGCGTCAAGCTCCGCAGAGGCACTCTCGTATGACATTTTTGCCTTTGTCATTGCAATTCCCCGCTTTCTGTCTTTGTTACAATACAGCTCAACCTGCCGCGCAACAGCTGCACCTCGATTGCATCCTCCGCACACACCGCACGGCTGTCTTTTAGGACAGTGCCGTTCCGGCGCGCAATACTGTAGCCGCGCGAAAGAACGCCATAGGGATTCAGCGACGCGCACAGCGACGCATGCTGTCGCTGCCTTTGTTCCAAGCGCACAAGCTTTTCCCGCATGCAGTGCTCGATATCCTTTTGCACGCTGTGCAAATCTGCAAGGCATCGCTGCGGCAATAAGGCTGTCTGCGTTAAATGAAGCGATGCTTCACATTCTATTGTTTTATTATAGCATAAATTGAGTTTTTTTTGTATTTCTTTACAGATATTCATGAATACTTTACAGGTATTTTCCGCCACACTCTGCATATCCGGCATGACCAGCTCCGCTGCCGCAGAAGGTGTTGGCGCGCGCAAATCCGCCACAAAATCCAGAATGCAAAAGTCAATTTCATGGCCGATAGCCGACACAAGCGGTGTTTTGCATGCGTAGGCTGCGCGGGCAATCAGCTCGCTGTTAAACACCCACAAATCCTCGCGGCTTCCCCCGCCGCGTGCCACAATGATAACATCGCAGCGCCCGCTTTTATCCAAGCTGCGAATTGCATTTGCAATGCCCTGTGCCGATTCATTGCCCTGCACTGTTACCGGGCACAGCAAAAAACGCGCCATCGGATCACGGCGCTTTGTTACATTGTATATATCTTGAATTGCCGCGCCCGTTTTGGACGTGACAAGCCCTACGCAGTGCGGTGTTCCCGGCAGCAGCCGCTTATGCGCGAGATCAAACAGTCCCTCATTTTCGAGTTTTGCCTTTAACTGCTCGAACGCAAGCTGCATCGCACCGATTCCGTCCGGAAACATTGCGTCTACATAAATCTGGAATGCACCGTCCCGTTCATACAGCGAAATGCGACCGCGCACAATGACGCGCATCCCGTTTTGCGGCAGAAAGGCCAGCTCCTGCGCATCCCTGCGAAACATTACCGCTTTTACACTGCACGCTTCATCCCTCAGCGTAAAATAAAAATGCCCCGTCTTAAAGTGTTTGACAAAATTAGAAATTTCGCCGCGAATTGCAACATCCGTCAGCACAATATCACGTTCCAGCAGCGTTTTCACGTATTGATTCAAAGCGCTTACACTGATTGTGTCCGCCATGCCAATCCCTCCCCCGCCGTTAAAACAGCAACGCCGATTGCATTATCGCCGGCATACTGCGCCGGGACAAAATGCACCTCCGGCATTACGCTTTGCACATAGCCGCGCACAATGCTGCTGCTCATCACGCCGCCCGCGCACACCACCGCCGCAGCGGGATATTGCTGTCTTGCGGCCTTCACCATGCGCAAAATTGTCTCGCCCACAGCGCAAAGACAATATTTCGCCGCATAAGCAGGCGCTGCCCCCTGTGAAAGCAAATGATTGCATTGATTTTCAAGCCCCGACAGGCTGCAATTTGTTCCGTTTACACTCACTTTAGGGTGCATTGCCTCTGCGCATGTCTCCGCCAGTGCCGACACCTCCGCGCCCGCCGGAAACGCAAATCCAAGCTTCACGCCGATTCTGTCAACGGCCTGTCCCGCATACAAATCCGTGCTGCCGCCCACCTTGCAAAGCACCTGATTGTCCTTACAAAGCAGCAGCTCCGTCGTTCCGCCTGAAATATGGAACACGAGCGTCTCTTTGTGAAAAAGCGTTTCGTCACCGGTTGCGTACAGCGCAGCCGCAATGTGACCCTGCTGATGCGTTGTCTCGCACAGCGGAACGCCCCGCCCGAACGCAAATGCCGTCGCCGCCGCAACCCCCGTCAAAAAGCAAGGCATGTAGGAGCCTTCCACCGGCCGCGGCCGCGCCGAAACGCCAACTGCGCCAATTTGTAAAAAATCGGACTGTGTGCTCATTTCGCGCAGCAGCTCCGGCAGAGCCTGTGTATGATGAAATACTGCGTCACTCTGGCGCAGACCCAATTCGCCCTGCTTTACCGGTAAAAAACGCTTTGTAGCGCAAACAACCTCTTTTGTATCGGTGCAAAACACCGCCAAAGAGGTTGCATAGTTACTTGTATCAATACCGAGCGTCAGCATTACTCGGCCTCTGCAGGTTCAGCGCAAGCGGGCGCATCGCCATTCATGCTGTTTGCCGTGTCGATGGATTCCGTTGCCGTTACACTTGCGGGAAGCTCCTGCGCGCCGGCAGTGGTCAACGTTTCACTCAGAGCAAGCTCCTCTGCGGGAAGGGCAGCAGCGCCATGCAGATCGCGCGCAATCGAGCCGAGCACCCCGTTGATAAACTGGTAATCGCCCTCACCCGCGTATTTTTTTGCAATTTCCACCGCTTCATTGATGACAATGCTGTCCATATCCTCGGCGCTGTACATCATCTCTGTCACAGCCATGCGCAAAATTGCAGCATTCACACGCGGCAGACGCGCCAAAGTCCAGTCCTTCAGCTTTTCGGAGATTGTGTCCTCTACCTCTGCGCTGTGTGCATAAAAATGAATCAGCAACGTTTCCCCATAGGGGTCCAGTTCGTATTCGCCGCAGTCGTGCGACATTGCAACAATATCCTCAATGCTGTTTGCGTGAAACGATTCCTCGAACGCAGCCAAAATCGCATTTTCCCGCGCTTGTCTTCTTTTCATAAGCCCTCTTACATCAAACGACCCTCCTGCGCGCGGCGGGAGGGTCTTAGGTTTTTATTCTTCCTCAGTCTCCGGGGTGCTGTCGCGCTCTACGCCTGCCACCACGATATTCACGCGGGAAACCGTGATACTGGTCATATTTTGAACAGCACTTTTAACATTTTCCTGTATCTTTGCGCACAGCGGCTGAATCTTATCGCCGTATTTCGCAATGATGTTCACTGTGATTTCGGCAATGCCCTCCAATAACTCAACCTCAATCGGCTTCGGCATTGCCACCTTTTTAAACATGCCTCTCATGCCAAGCGTGCCAACGGACACTTCTTTTACGCCGTCGATTTCCATTGTGGCAAGCTGAGCAATTTTTGCAATGACATCCGTAGAGATTTGCAGGCTTCCGCCTGTTGCTTTTGTTTCTTTGACGTCCATCAGATACCCTCCCATGCCGACGCAGCTCTTGCGTTCCGGCTTGATAATGACGAATATTTATGATTATTATAACATTCTTTTTTATGTTTCTCAACTGTTTTGACCAGATTGTTTTTGACACTTGCTTTTGCGTGTTAAAAAAAGTGTGGCCCGCCGCGCAAAAAAAATACACCCACGCATTGCAAGCACTGCAAAAAAGCCGAAGACGGCAGATTTTCTCTGCCTGTCTCCGACTTTTCGCACAGATATGCGCTTATTTTACTTCTACAATAATAATATTCTGCGCCGCTGTCTCCACCTTGCTCAGCACAATATCTCTAATTTGTACAACCGCCTTGCCGTCCAGCGCACTGCCGCCCGTTTTGACAGCCACATTCACCTTTTCACCGTCCATAAAGGCAACGCAGTCCGCAAAGCCTTTGGCTTTTACAAGGTTTTCGATGTCGCTTTCTGCCGTGATGCTTGCAATCACCGCGGTCAGATTACCCGTCAGCGCTTCCTTTTCGTCCTTGGTCAGATTTGCATTTTTCAAGCTTTTTTGCAGCTTATCCAGTGCTTCATCCCGCGTTTTGCTGCGTGTCAGACGCGCCTGCTCAAAATATTCTCCGCTTTTGCTGGTGTTAACCAGCTGCGCATCCCCGTAATTTTTGTCGGGCAGCGCCTCCTGTACGGTTCCCTGTGCCCCGGCATCCGTCACACCGGAGGCATCCGCCGCTGCGCTGACAGCAGCCGTGTCAGCCGCATGATTGCCGTTCACCGCCGTCACACCCTCAGCCGTCAAAAAATCCGTACTGCTTTTTGCATACTGCCAGTTCAGATACACAGCGACGCCAAGGGCCAAAACCAGCGTCAGCAAAGTGAGCTGACGTTTACTTTTTGCGCTTTTCATCATGTCGAGTTCCTCCGTTTATATCATTTTCGTTACGCAGATACGGTTTGTAGAAAGCCCCAGCACCACTGACACAAGCTCTGTCACCCTTGAAATTACTGTAATATCGTCGCCCCCCTCGCACACCACGGCTACTCCCTTGATTTCCGGCAACAGCCGCGCCTCAACAATGGGGGCATCACTGCTGCCTGTATCAATGATGGGATAATCGCTTTCAAAGGAGCTTTTGCGATTTTGCACACCGGCTTCCCCGCTTTGTGTTTCGGTATTGCTTTTTTCGTTGCGGGCATATACCGTCTCCCCGGAGGTGTCAAGTGTAATCATCACCGTTGCCTTTCCCGCGCCCTGCACGCTTGCAATCATGTCTGTCAGCCTCCGCTCAAGATTCTGCACATATTCGTTTGCCTCAGCCTGTGCCTGTATCGGTACGCCCGCCTCAGCCCTCTGCGCCTTTTCCGGTTTCAGCAGCGCATCCGAGAGGAAAATAAGTAAAATTCCCCCAAGTCCCAGCAAGAAAAGGCGATTTTTCTTTTGAAACAGCTGTGTAAACGACAGAAGCCACGGTTTTTCTTTTTTTGTTTCCACGGGATTATCCCCCTCTTTGCAGCGCTACGGGCACGTTGCTTCCAAGCGCATCCAATGCCAGCAGCTTTGCTTTTTCCTCGTTGGCGGTATCCGGTATTTGCAGCGTAACACCCGTCACTGTCACCATCCCGTCATTCACGGACAAGTGAACCTGCACCTCGCTCACCGCGCAGCCGCCCGCCGCACAGGCCATTGTGATTGTCTCTGTCAGATTTTTGCGCGCGGCCTCTAAAATAAGCGCGTCTGTATCCACCGGTGTCATCTGCGCTACAACGGGCATTGACATTCTTGTCTCCGGATATCGCATCGCCTGAAGCGGCGCAAATGCGGTTACTAAGATATATAGGGTCAGCACCAGTTTTATGACAGAAAATCGTGTGCGAGACGCTGTAAATTGTTGCAAAATCCCCGCGACAAGGCACGCCATGCAAACAGACAGCGTCCACTGCTTCACTATTTCCATCATTTCAGCTCCCCGTTCCCGTCACTACCATGACAAGTGTTGTCGCCACCATCATCATTCCGAAAATCAGCGCCATGGTGAGATACAGTCCCACGCACTGTGTGCAGCCCTCCAGCAGCTTTTCCGTTTTACTGTTTCCGGTCGCACCCGCCACGATGCTTCCCAGCGTAAACACAACATGATATGCCGCGCATTGCAGCAGCACCGGCAAAAACGCCGCGCCAATCACCGCGACAGCCGCAAAGCCCACGGTTCCTTTCATCAGCTTCATCCCCGCAAGCACGCTGCCAACCGCGTCTGAAACGGCGCGTCCCACGACAGGTACGCTTGATCCGATCAAAAACTTGCCCGCCTTGAGCGCAGCGCTGTCCGCACTTTGCGCCAATGCCGTCTGCAAGCCCAGCACCGTGGCAAATATCGTGGCAAACACGCACAACAACCACTTAATCCACTTTGTCAGCGATTTTGCAAGCTTTGAAAGGTCAAGTGCACTGTCCACAGCCGATGTCGCGTGCAGCGCCAATAATATGCGCGTCAAGGGCAGTCCTACCCCGCCGATTATCTGCGCGGTAAGCATTGCCACCGTAAAAAACAGCCCGCTGTATACCAGCGACGCTCCCATCTGACCGCAGCTGACCATGACCGAGGCAAACACGGGCACAAAGCATGCCATATAGGCGCGGCTGTCCTCCAGCGCCGTCTGCATCACATTGGTTAAGCCTAAAATCTGCGCGCTGCACAGCGTGAACACAGCCAAGGCTGCAACCGTGTCAAGCAGCGATACAATTTCGCTTTGCGTCCCTTCTCCCGACAAGCCTTTTACCGTTGCCGTCAAGATGACAACAGCGCACAGCTTTGCAAACAGCCGAACCGGTTCCAGAAGATGATCCTTTACCGCGTCCCATAAGTACTGTGCCATATCAGCAAGGGAAAGTCTGCCAAATTGCTCTGCCGTCATCGGCGCTTGCTCCACTGTTTCAGACCAAGCGTCCGGCATTTCAACCGCCGCTCTCTCTTTTGCTTTGTCCGCAGCGCTTGCGGTTGGCGCAAAAAGCAACAAGCACAGCAGCAATATTGTTGCCGCCGAGGTGATTCGTCCGATTTTTTTCATTGCAGCAGCTCCATAATGATGTCGGCAAGGGATGCAAACAGCGGCATTGCACAAAGCAGCATCGCGACCTTGCCCGCAAACTCCACACGTCCCGCCAACGCAACCTGTCCCGATTCCCGGCATAAATCCTGCGTACACTGCGTCAACAGAGCAATGGCCACCGCCTTAAATACCGCCGAAAAATCTCCCCATTGCGTATAGGCCGACAGCTTGCGCGCAAACAAAAGCAACGGCTCAGCCGCATTGAGCGCAAAAATCAAAAGCACCGCACAGCATGTCAGACTCAGCACAACAGCATAGGTCTGGTTATACTGCCGCAAAATGCTGTATAAAAACAGTGCCGCAATGGCAAAGCCGAACAACTTTAATACTTCCATGGCTATAACCCGAATACGTCTTTAATGGTGTTGAAAAGCGCACCTATTTGCCCCACAATCATCATCAGAACAACAATCAGCCCTGCAAGCGTTGTCATCATTGCCTGCTCCTCGCGACCGGAACGGATCAGCAATTGATTCAGCACCGCCACAATGATACCGATGGCTGCTATTTTAAAGACAAAATCGATATCCATATTTTTTACTCCCTGTTTCTATAGCAATGTAATTTCGCATTGCTATTGTGCATCGGCTATAGCCGGCACATAGAATCGCCCTGCGAGAAGATTGACAGCAGTTTTGCAAGCTGTAAAAAGCATCCATGTCTAGGAAAACTGCTATAAAAACAACAGCGCCGCCGCCGCGCCGCCGGAAATCCCCATGGTGCGATATAATCGGCGCTGTATTTTCGCCTGCTTTTCCGCTTCCTCTGCCGCGTTTTCAAGCGTTGCTATGGGAAAGGACAGCCGCTGTGTTTCTTCCTCTGCGCCACCTTTGCCTAAATTTAAAAGCGCACGTGCAAATTGCTGCATTTCCTGCGGCAAAATCATTGTGTTTGTTTCCTGCGCTATTTTCCCAAGCGCCGCTTGCAGCGCCTGCGGCAGCTGCGGCGCGTCCACCTTGTCCAAGACAACGATAAGCTGACGCATATGACAGTGCGCAATTGTGTCATACAAGATTTCCGCCGTGGTGTCGCGGCGATAGCGGATATTATTCTGTACTGTGCGCAAAAACAGCACCATATCAGCGAGAAGCTGCGCGCGCACCACAGCCTGCTCTCCTTTTTTGCAGCCGAGCAGCACCCCTGTGACAAACAAGAGCAATGCCCCCGACATTTTAACAATCAGATGCAAGCTTTAGCACCTCCCACACTTCGCCCGGTGTTCCTTTTCCGCGCAGAAACACAGCAAAGTCGAATGCACCGGTTTCAAGCACCGCACGCGCCTGCGGGCGCTGGCGCAGCGCCTGCAAATTTCCGCCATGCAGCGTCACAATCATGCGCACCCCCGCATTGGCCGCCTGTTCAATGGCATGCACATCGTCAAAGCTCCCGATTTCGTCGCACAACAACACATCCGGCGCAAGGCTGCGCAGTGCCTGCAGCATTCCGACAGACTTCGGATAGCCTGAGAGCACGTCACAGTGCAGCGGCATTTCAAGTGCAAAGCCCGATTGCTCTACGGGTGCTATCTCGAACCGCTCATCCACAACAGCAGTTTTAACGCCCTGTGCTGACAAGGCAAACAAGATCGCACGCAGTACCGTCGTTTTTCCGCTTCCCGGTTCCCCCGCCAAAATAAAACCGTTTTTGTGCTGTAAAAGGATCTCCGTAATGCGCGCATCACAGTGTAACAGCGCCATACGTGCAATGCGTATATTGATGGAGGTGATATTTTTTAACGTTTGCCCTCCATTTTCCATCCATACCGCCGTGCCGCATATGCCTGCGCGGTGTCCGCCGGAAAGCGGGACAAAGCCTTGCGCGATGCACCCTTGATAACTGTGCACAGAATATGCGCACACTGCATGAAAGCATGCTTCCAGCATGGAGTGGCTGGTGCATAAAAGCGTGCCTGTCCGCTCACTTGTGGGCGATCCGTCATTTCTCACAAGCACGCTTCCGCCTGCGGTGCTGAGCACCACCGGTCTTCCGCTGCGCAGGCGCACCTCGGTCACTGCTGCCGCCATAACCTCCGGCACGCGATAAAGCACACTGGCGACCTCCTGCGGCAGCTGTGCCACGGCATTGTAATAGCTTTTTGCATTTGCATCCATCGTTCTGCACATCCTTTTTTGGAGCTTGGTACATGGTATGAAAGCGGGACAGGCGGTAGAACTATCTTTAAAAAAACAAAATCGGCGAAAGCGCTGCCGTTACAGTCGCTTTCGCCGATATCCTACGCCGTGTTATTTTACGCTTTTTTTCGTACCGCTGATTCTCTTATTTGTGCTATCTTTTTATGAATGCTATCCATGAAACGCAAATATCCAATGATTGCATAAGGTATTTCCATCATAAAATAGGGGAACACATATCGTCCCTTTGCCTCAAATATCATGTGAAACAGAAAGCCGCCAATAATGATGATGGCCGGCAAAAGCTTATTGAGCGTCCAAGACGGATTGTGCCATGTAGAAAGGACAAAAAACAGAGTCCCTGCAACGATGGCAAATTGAAAGAAAACCATTTCCATATAAATCGGATAATACAGTTTTCCGCCATAAATAGAGGAATAGAGCGGTGTTGGCTGCTCGCTTATATTGGCCCAAGTTGTTGAAAACGTGTCAAGTGTAGGGTCGCACCACTGCGACACATATTTTTTGTAAAAAAAGTCCACTGTGCGCGCCGGATTTTTTTTAAAATCCGCTACAATTTTTATTAAATCGTTTCTGCAATTCTCAAGGGTTTGATTGGTGTTAAAATAATTGGCTTCATAGACCGCCCAAACATAATTATTGTACCATCCCGGCCCGGTCGTGCTATCTTGAAAACCCATCACAAGGCGCGCATACGCAGGAATGCCCACATTGACCTTCTCGCCGCTTCGGTTCGAATAATATTGCTTCAGCGCCGTATTGCAGAGTAAAACGCAGGCAATCATCAAAACCGGAAGCACAAGCCGGCTGTATCGTTTTGTGCGAAACAGATGAAACACCAAAATGATAACCATGGCGATTAAAATAATTGCACTGTTGTTGCGCAGGACAAACGACACGCTGATTGCAAGAACGCTGCCGATGAATTGTGCCTTCTTTTGTGTGGATAAGTACTCCATCAAAAGCCAAATGGCAAGCAGCCCCAGCGCCAAGCCGATGAGGTCATTGTATACAAGGGAGCAATACAGTAAAGTATACGGGCAAAAAAACAATGTCACAAGCACCGCATTGCCCGCCAATGAATTTCCACCGGATAGGCGCAGGATGATACGATACAAAAAATAGTAAATTGCAATCACACACAGGATGTTTAAAACGCGTAATGCAAGGTAATTGCCATCGCCGAACAGTCGGAACAAAACCTCCAGCAGCGCAACCAGCCCAAGTTGGTGCGGATTAAAAAACAAATAATGGTTCCATGTAAATTCGCGATAATTCCCCGCAATAAACTCACTGGCGGTGCGCACTACGGTTGACTGATCGGCACTTGGCGTTCCACAGCCGTTTAAAACAAAAATAAGCCCAATGGTAAAGGTATAAACCGCAAGAGCCGCAAACAGCACTTTGCTATTCCATTGCTCAAGCTTGCAAAATTTTTGCAGCAGAAAAATCGCAACAAAAATCCCGGCTATTAGTCCTGCATATTTTACAATCGATGAGAAATCGTACGTGATCGCTTGCATCGGCTCCAATACAAACCGTGTCGAAATAAGGCCTAGGCCAAATTGCAGCAAAACTACTCCCGCAAAAATCAACTTTACAAGTCGAATTGCCATGGCATCAAAGGTTTCAAACAATGTTTTTTTATGCTGTCCCATTTTTTCCTCCCTGCTTCTGATGTGATTTGTAAAAACCACACGAAAACGGCGTATACACGCTCAATCACTGTGTTGCGGCATCCGGTATTCTTTCAAAGAATGCCGCCGCATTGCAAAGCTGACGCTTCCGTTTGAAAGCTAGCTTTCATCCTTTGAAGATCCTTCCATCAGCTTTAAAAAGGCTTCCTCGTCCAGCAGTGCAACACCAAGCTCGTTTGCCTTTGTCAGCTTAGAGCCTGCCGCTTCACCCGCCAGAACGTAGCTTGTCTTTTTAGAGACAGACGATGCCGCCTTGCCGCCGTTTTTTGTGATAAGCGCCTCCGCCTCGCTGCGCGACAGCGTGGGCAGTGTACCCGTTACCACAATCGTCATACCCGCCAGCTTGTCTGTGCGGGCTTCTCCTTGATAGACAAGGTTGACCCCCGCCGCACGCAGCCGTCCGATGAGATCCCGCGTTCCCTCTTTGGCAAAAAAGTCCAGCACGCTTGCCGCCATAACACCGCCGAAGCCGTCAATATTGTTGACCTCCTCTGCCGTTGCACGCTGCAATGCCTCCATGCTGCCAAAGCGCTCTGCCAGCAGCGCCGCACTTTTTGCACCCACGTTGCGGATGCCGAGCGCAAACAAAAGCTTGTCCAGATTATTTTGCTTCGATACTTCAATGGCACGCAGCAGATTATCCGCAAAGGTACCGACGGATTTGCCCAATGTCAAAAGCTGCTGCCTTGTCAAATCATAAATATCTGCCGCGCAGTGCAGATACCCCTTCGCGACCAATTGTTCCGCCACCGCTGGCCCAAAGCCGTCAATATCCATTGCTGCGCGCCCCGCAAAATGAATGAGATTGCGCAGCGTTTGCGCGGGGCATTCCGGATTTGTGCAGCGCAGCGCCGCTTCATCCTCAAAGTGCGCAACAGGCGCACCGCACGAGGGACAGTGCGTCGGCATGGCAAAGGGCACCGCACCGCTTGCGTGCTGCGTCACCGCTACAACCTCAGGAATAATGTCGCCCGCCTTGCGCACGCGAATGGTATCACCGATGCACACCGCAAGCTGCGCAATAAATGCCTCATTATGCAAAATTGCGCGCGAAACCGTCGTACCCGCAAGCTGAATCGGTTTGAACACTGCGGTGGGTGTCAGCACGCCCGTGCGCCCGACTGAAACATCAATCGCCGTCAAGGTTGTCTCCTTTTCCTCCGGCGGATATTTAAATGCAATGGCCCAGCGCGGAAATTTTGCCGTGCTTCCCAACGCATCACGCTGCGCAAAATTGTCCACCTTCACAACCGCGCCATCAATATCAAACGACAATGTCCCGCGCGCTTCCCCGATGGCAGCAATCTGCCGGATGGCATCCTCGATATTGCTCACGAGGGCATAGCGCGGCGATACGGGAAAGCCAAGCGAGTGCATATAGGCAAGGCTTTCGGCGTGGGATGCCAGTTCCTTTCCCGTTACACGCTGTAAATTGAACACAAAAATCGACAGTCCGCGCGCCGCCGTAACAGCAGAATCCTTTTGACGCAGCGAGCCTGCCGCTGCATTGCGCGGGTTTTTAAACGGCTGCTTATCACTGTTTTCCTGTTCCTCAATCACGCGCAAAAACGCCTCGTGCGGCATATACACTTCCCCGCGCACCTCAAGAAATTCGGGCGCATTTTGCAGTGCCTTGGGAATGTCCCGTATTGTGGCAAGGTTTGCGGTCACGTCCTCGCCCACCACGCCGTCGCCGCGCGTAGAGCCCCGTGCAAAGCGTCCGTTTTCGTATTCAAGGCTGACGGAAAGTCCATCAATCTTGGCCTCTACCACGTACTGCGGAACAATTCCCGCATCCCGCACACGGCGGTCAAATTCACGAATTTCATCCAGCGAAAATGCATCCTGCAAGCTCTCCATCTTCACCGCATGTGTTATTTTGTCAAAACGTCCGGAGGCCGTTCCGCCCACATGCTGTGTGGGCGAGGCTTCGGTTGCAAGCTGCGGAAATTCCGTCTCAAGGGCTTTTAACTCCCGCGTCAGGGCATCGTAGGCGAAGTCGTCAATTTCAGGCGTATCTTCGTTATAATACAAATTATTATGGTATTCTATCTGCTGCTTCAGCGCCTTGATGCGTGCATGCGCTTTCTTCTGCTGAAAAGTGGCTTGCAAAATATCACCCCTGCATGATTGTTTTTCTGTGTATTTTCTATTTTACAGTATACCACAATCAACACCTTTCGCATACAAAAAAATCAGTTTGTAACAGCGTAATACTTTGGCACCTCTCCCACAATAAGCGTCTCTGCCACGCAAACATCGTTCTCCACCGTAACGCTGGTGGAATAGCCCGGCAAAATCGCGCTCATCTCCACTTTAAAATGCACACTAATGCGGTGCTGTGTCTGATTGATGCCCGCTGTGACAAGCTCGTTCTCCGTCGTGGCCTGCACAAAGGAAGCCGGCACAACCTGCAGCCGCACATTCGGCCCCCGTCCCGCAAACAGCTGCCAGCCCAGCAAGGTGCCAAGCGGAATATCAACCACCTGCTTTTCAAGCTCCACCAGGCGATTTGCCACGGCCTCGGTCAGGCGCGATTTAACCTCGTTCAGCACACTGGAGTTCACTGTGATGCTTGTCACGGCACCATCTGCGCCTCGCTGCACATAAATCAGTTGCTCTGACATATCCGGGCTGATGGCCAGCTCCTCCATCACCGCCTCATTCATGGCCAGAATTGACACCACGCGACAGCGGTACTGCGCCATCGTTGTGATGACCGGCCGCAGCCGCGCATCCAGCAGCACAAACAATCCCAGCACAATGCAAGCTAGCAGCATGACCCGCATCCAAAAAACAGTTTTTTTGCTCAAGGCTTTTTTTCGTGCTCTGCGCATCCCGTTCATCTCCCATCGCAAAATACCGCATATTACATTGTATTCGCGCAAGGGGGAAAAGTACACAAGAAAGCGGCGCTGATAACGCATGATTGGGGCGGATTCGTATTTCCTGCCTTGCAAAGCTTGTCTCCGACGCGGACAGCGGTCATCTTTTGGGTGCTCAGCCGATGTGTCCGCACAGGTTCGAGATAGTGCTCGGTCTGACCGCAGCCCTCGCAAGCGGCATGACTGCACAAGCCCTTGCCTTTGCCGTATTTTCCCACCCCACCCGACCGTCAATGAAACGCCCCTGCATTGCACGGCGGTTTTACGTTAAAAAAAATGGCAGACTGCCCTTACAACGCAGAGGCAACCTGTCATTTTATTCTTCTGTCACTTTTTCAGTATTGTTCTCAGTGAATCCGCAAGCGCATAAATGATGGTGCACACGGTAAAAATCCAGAACAAAATCATCGTCCAGACAGCGCCTGTAAAGATATTGAGGGTTAAAAATGCAAACGCCCCGCACAGACCGCCAAAGACAGCGGACACAAGCCTGTACTCTGCTTTTTTGTCGGCCTTTTCTTTTTGCTCCCTGCTGAGCCAAAGGTAGGTGTTAGAAAGGATAGGTCCCTTGCCCCTGAGCGTAAACGAGACATACACTGCCAGTGCCAATGCCATTGCTCCTGTAATGCAGCCGGTCACAATTTCCCAAGATTTCATATCTGCCATCTCCTAATCGCCGTAATGCATCCACAAGCGGGCGTGCCGCGCGCCGGCTTTTATCGGTCACTCCAGTATTTGCGGTCAAGGTTGCGGTACTGCACGGCTTCGCTCACATGTGCCGCATCAATGACACTGCTGCCGTCAAGGTCGGCAATGGTGCGGCTGACCTTGAGCACGCGGTCATATGCACGCGCCGACAGACCCATGCGCTCAAAGGCCGCCTTCAGCACTTTTTCTGCGGCGGGCGTTGTGCCGCAAACGGTGCGCACCATGGCGCTGGGCAGCTGTGCGTTGCAGGGCACCTGCGTGTCCGCATAGCGCGCGGCCTGCACAGCGCGCGCCGCAAGCACACGCTTTAAGATATCGGCGCTGCTCTCCCCTTTTTGCGTGCTTGCAAGTGCGTCGTATTCAACAGGCATCACCTCGCACTGTAAGTCAATGCGATCCAGTAGCGGCGCAGAAATGCGTCCAAGATAGCGGTCAATCATATACGGCGTGCAGGTGCACTGCCGCGTCGGGTGCCCGAAATAGCCGCAGGGACACGGATTCATCGCCGCCACAAGCATAATGCTGCACGGAAACGTCGCGCTGCCCGCCGCGCGGCTGATGGTGACCGCGCCGTCCTCAAGCGGCTGACGCAGAATTTCAAGCGCTTCGCGGTGAAATTCCGGCAGCTCGTCCAAAAACAGCACGCCGTTGTGGGCAAGGCTTACCTCGCCCGGTCTTGGCGGGCTTCCGCCGCCTGTCAGCCCCGCTGTGCTGACGGAATGATGCGGCGCACGAAACGGTCGGTGCGTCACAAGTCCGCCTATCTGCTGCGCCATGCCCGCCACAGAGTAAATGCGCGTTGTATCAACGGCCTGCTCTTTTGTGAGCGGCGGCAAAATGCCCGGCAGACGCTTTGCCAGCATACTTTTTCCGGTTCCCGGCGGGCCGATCAGCAGCGCGTTATGTCCGCCCGCCGCCGCAATCTCCATCGCGCGACGCGCCTCAAGCTGACCGCGCACATCGGAAAAATCGAGCACATCATCATACAACGCGGCGGCAAAATCCGTCTGCGGCGCGGGGGTCATTCGCTCTTTTCCGCACAGATGCGCCACAATTTGCCGCGCGCTCTGCACGGGGTACACCGCAAGGCCATCCACAACGGCAGCCTCGCGCGCATTTTCCGCCGGGACAAACAACTGCGTTGCACCCGTTTCGCGCGCTGCCAAGGCCATCGGCAGCACACCATTCACGCTGCGCACCGCGCCGTCCAAAGACAGTTCTCCCACAAACGCGCACTCTGCGGGCACGGCAGAAATCTGACCGCTCGCCGCCAAAATCGCCAGCAAAATCGGCAAATCATACACCGGCCCCGCCTTGCGGATATCCGCGGGAGCCAGATTGATCGTGATGCGGCTGACGGGATAATCGAACCCCTGATTTTTCAGTGCACTGCGCACGCGGTCAGCCGCCTCACGCACAGCGCTGTCGGGCAGTCCGACAATTTGCAGCTGCGGCAACCCGCCGCTGATATCCGCTTCTACGCGCACCGCAAACCCGTCCAGTGCATACACGCCCAGACTGTTGATGTGTGCAAACATGCCATCCCGCCTTTGCCGCATTTTTTGATTTGCTTTTCCTTAGTATAAACCGCAGTTACCGTTTGTACAAGTGTCAATTGACATCGGGGCGCGCGCGCGATACAATAATAGCAGTCTCAAATAATTCTAGCCTTGCAGATAATTCGCAAAATAAAGTAGCAAAGCAGGTGTATTTTGATGTATCAAGACAAATATGAACGCTGGCTTCATGCCAAGCTGGAGGACAGTGACCTCCTTCCGGAGCTGCTCAGCATACAGGGCATGGAGGAGGAAATCAAAGACCGCTTCTCCGTCGATTTATCCTTTGGCACCGCGGGTCTGCGCGGCGTACTGGGTGCCGGAACAAACCGTATGAACATCTATATGGTGCGCAAAGCAACACAGGGGCTAGCCAATTATCTAAACGGTCAGCCGGGCGGTGAAAAGCGCGTTGCCATCTCGTATGACAGCCGCATCAAAAGCGATGTGTTCGCACGGCAGGCGGCCTGCGTGTTGGCGGCAAACGGTGTTAAGGCTTATATTTACGAAACGTTGATGCCTGTTCCGGCTCTTAGCTTTGCCACGCGCCAGCTGCACTGTGACGCGGGCATCATGGTCACAGCCAGCCACAACCCCGCCAAATACAACGGTTATAAGGCCTACGGGCCGGATGGCTGTCAGATGACCGAGGAAGCCGCTGATGCCGTGTATGCACAGATGCAAAAGACGGACGCATTTGACGATGTAAAGCTTGTCGATTTTGATGCTGCCTTGGCGGACGGAAAAATCGAGTCTATCGGGCAGGACGTTATTGAGGCGCTGTACGACAATATCAAGGCGCAAAGCGTGCGCCCCGGCCTGTGCAAAACCGCAGGATTAAAGCTTGTGTATTCTCCGCTGAACGGATGCGGTAATATTCCCGTGCGCCGCGTGCTTGCCGATATCGGCATTACGGATATCACCATTGTGCCGGAGCAGGAGCTGCCGGACGGTCATTTCCCCACCTGCCCCTATCCCAACCCCGAAAGTCGCGAAACGCTTTCCCTGGGGCTTGCCCTTGCGGAAAAGACGGGTGCTGATTTGATGCTTGCCACCGACCCCGATGCCGACCGCGTCGGCATTGCCGTAAAGGCATCCGAGCATGACTATCGCCTGCTGACCGGCAACGAGGTAGGCGTGTTGCTGCTTGACTATCTGTGCGCCGCGCGCGCCGAAAACGGCACCATGCCCAAAAATCCCGTCATGGTAAAAAGCATTGTCTCGACCAATCTGGCCGATGTTGTTGCCGAAAGCTACGGTGTTACACCCATCAACGTGCTGACAGGCTTTAAATACATCGGCGAGCAGATTTTGCTGCTTGAAAAAGCGGGAGAAGAATCGCGCTTTTTATTTGGCTTTGAGGAGAGCTACGGTTATCTTGCGGGCACGTATGTGCGCGACAAGGATGCCGTTGTTGCCAGTATGCTCATTTGCGAGATGGCCGCCTATTACAAATCCGTCGGATCTTCCATTTTGCAGCAGCTGGATGCCATTTACAAAAAATTCGGCCGCTATCTGCACAAGGTGGATTCGTTTGAATTTGACGGGCTGTCCGGCATGAACACCATGAAACGCATCATGGACAGCCTGCGCGCTGACGCACCCGCCGCAATCGCGGGCTACGCCGTTGTAAAAACGTCCGATTACGAGACCCATGTGACAAAGGATATTGTCTCCGGCGCGCAGACGGTCATTGATCTGCCCGCTGCCAATGTACTGACGTACTGGCTTTCCAACGGTGCATGCGTCATTGTGCGTCCGTCTGGTACAGAGCCGAAAATTAAGGTCTACTACTCCACCAAGGGTGCGGATTTAGCCGAGGCCGAGGCTGTGCAAAAGCAGCTTTCCGCCGCCATGCGTCCGCTGCTTGGCTAAACACTTTTTTCCTGTAATACAACAGCCGCGCCGGCAATCTGTCGGCGCGGCTGTTGCTGTATCTGCCGGCTGCACTCGGTCTGCGCCGGTTTTTCGGCAAATAAAAAACAAGTCGTGCAAATTTCAAGCCGTCTTTCAAATTCCCCAAGGCTCGTATTACATCGGCGCAAACTGGCTGCTGTACAGCTTTGCATAAAATTCGTTTTTCAAAAGCAGCTCGTCATGCGTTCCCTGCTCCACAATCTGTCCCGCCTTCATCACCAGAATGACATCGGCGGTGCGGATTGTGGACAGACGATGCGCCACCACAAAGCTTGTGTGTCCCCGCATCAATGTTTCAAAGGCACTCTGCACCAGCATTTCGGTGCGGGTGTCAATGCTGCTTGTCGCCTCGTCCAAAATAAGCATATCGGGCGCACACAGCATAATGCGCGCAATACACAAAAGCTGCTTTTGTCCCGCGGATAAATTCCCGCCCTCCGGCGTAATAACAGTGTCGTAGCCCTGTGGAAGCCGCTTGATAAAGCTGTGCGCATAGACAGCTTTTGCCGCCGCTTTAATTTCGTCCATGTCCGCATCCGGCTTGCCGTAGGCAATATTTTCGCGCACTGTGGCATTTTTCAGCCATGTTTCCTGCAGCACCATCCCATATAGACCGCGCAGCGCGGCGCGGCGCATGGCCTTGATCGGCACACCGTCAACGGAAATCACACCGCTGTTCACGTCATAAAACCGCATCAGCAAATTGATGAGCGTCGTTTTTCCGCAGCCTGTCGGCCCGACAATCGCCACGCGCTGACCGGGCTTTACGGATAAATTGAAGTTTGTAATCAGCGGCGTTTTTGGCACATAGGAAAACGCGACGTTTTCAATTTGTACGCGTCCCTCACACGTCTTCGGTGCAGCAGCATTTGACACGTCCGCCTGCTCTATCGGCTCATCAATGACGGCAAACAGCCGCTCGGCGCTGGCCTGCGCATTTTGCAGCTGCGTCAGCACGCCCGTCACCTCGTTAAAGGGCTTTGTATACTGATTTGCATAAGTTAAAAAGCAGCTAAGCTGTCCCACCGTCATACCGCCGCTCACGGTGACAATTGCACCGATCACCCCAACCGCCGCATAGACAAGAGCGTTGACAAAGCGCGTGCCGGGGTTTGTAATGGCAGAGTAAAATGTGCTTTTCACGCCAGACTCATACAGGGTATCGGTCAGCCTGTCAAACTTTGCAAAGCAGCGTTCCTCCGCGCCAAATGCCTGTACAAGGCTCTGACCGGGAACCATCTCGTTGATATACGCTGACAGCGCCCCCTGCGCGGCAGACTGCTGTTTAAAATAGCCCGCCGTGCGCTTTGCAATGATGCCCGCAAACAGGATGGACACCGGCGTGACGCACACAACGACAAGCGCTATGATATGATTGAGCAGCAGCATGACAATCAGCGTACCCAAAATGGTCGCGACCCCCGGCAGCAGCTGCGTCAGGCCTTGCAGCAGGCCATCCGCGACAAGGTCTGCATCGTTCACCATGCGGCTGATTAAATCTCCGTGGGCGTGGGCATCCATATAGTTCAGCGGTGTGCGGTTGAAGGTTTGAAAAGCAGCGCTGCGGATATCGCGCGCCGCAAAGCTGGACAGCTTGCGTGTGCAGAGATTTAGCGCCCATTGTGCAGCGCCGGCCAGCACCGTAAACGCGGCAATCAAACCGATACAGCTTAGAATATGGGCAAAATCCACCTGTCCCTTCCCCACAATCGCATCCACTGCGCTGCCGATGACAACGGGCACAAGCAGCGAAAAAAGTACATACAAAAGCGCCGCAGCGTACGCCAAAACAAGCTGCATCCGATAGGGTGACAGATACGAAAGAATACGTTTTACCGTTCCTTTTTTCATTTCTGTGCGCCTCCCTTTGCAGAGGTTTGCGCCGCCGGCAGCGCTGCGCCTTTCTCCTGCTGCAGCACACCCTGTGAAGCGCAGATCGCACCGTACACCTCGCACGTTGCCAGCAAACTCTCGTGCGTGCCAAAGCCCACCACCGCGCCGTCATCCAGCACCAAAATGCAATCCGCATTTTTTATGGTGGAAGCGCGCTGTGAAATCATCACAACCGTCATATCCCCCGTGTCCGTTTTCAACGCCTTGCGCAGACGCGCGTCTGTGGCATAATCAAGTGCGGAGGCGGCATCGTCCAAAATCAAAATCTGCGGTTTGGCGGCAAGCGCACGCGCAATGGTAAGGCGCTGCTTTTGCCCGCCGGACAAATTTTTTCCGCCCTCCTCCACAGGGCTGTCAAGCTGCTGCGGCATTTTTTTTACAAAATGCTCCCCCTGTGCCGTGCGCAGCGCCTGCCAAAGCTGCGCGTCTGTCGCCTGCGGACAGCCCAGCATCAAATTGCTGCGCACCGTCCCGTGAAACAACCGCGCCGTCTGCGGCACCACGCCTATTTTTGCGCGTAAATCGTGCAGTGTATCATTGCGCACATCGACACCGTCCACACGCACGCTTCCCGTTGTTACGTCAAAGTCGCGCAGTAAAAGGCGCGTCAGCGTCGTTTTTCCGCAGCCTGTGCCGCCGATGATGCCAAGCGTCTGTCCCCGCCCGACAGAAAAGCTGATGCGCGAGACAGCTTCCTCGCTGCTGCCCTTATAACAAAAACCCACATTCTCAAACTCGATGCGCGGCGCATCTTCTTTTTCCGGCTTGCTCACCGTTGGCTCCGCCATGCTGCTTTCGAGCGAAAGCACCTCTATCACGCGCTTGCCGCTGGCGATGGCTTTTGTATAGATCACCACAATATTTGCCAGAACAATCAAGGCAAGCAGCGTCTGTGACATGTAATTGACAAGGGCAATGACCTGCCCCTGCGTCAGTGCGCCCGTATTGGTGTACAGGCCGCCCATCCACAAAAGACATACGATGGCAAGATTGACAAGCACGTAGGTGAGCGGATTGAGCAGCGCGGAGATTTTCCCAACGCGAATTGTGGTGTCGGCCAGTGCATCGCCCGCGTCATTAAACTGACGTTCCTCGCTGTCCTGCCGTGAAAATGCGCGGATGACGCGCACGCCGGACAGATTTTCGCCCATCAGCCGCGAGATGGTGTCCTGCTGCTTTTGTATGGCAGAATAATAGGGAATGCTGCGGCTCATAATCAGATACAGCGTGAACAGAATCACAGGCGCAAACACCACAAAAATAAGCCCTGCCTTTCCGTTGATGCTCAGTGCCATCAGCACGGAGCCGACAATGAGAAACGGCGAGCGCAGCGCAAGGCGGATGCCCATATTTACACCGGTCTGCACCTGTGTTACGTCGTTGGAAAGGCGCGTAATCAGCGAGTCCGTTCCCACCGCGCCAAATTCCGTCTGTGACAGACTGTACACATGGCGGAACAAGCTGCGCCGCAGCGAGCGCCCAAAGCCGAACGCGCACACCGCCGCGTAATACTGACAGACAAGCGCGCAGCACAGACCGACAGCGCCCAGTCCCAGCATAAAAAGGCCGTGTGTGATAATATAATGCACATCGCCGTTTTTAATTCCCACGTCGATTATGTTTGCCATAATTACGGGAATAAACAGCTCTAAAACAGCCTCTGCCAGCTTGAAGGCCGGCCCCAGAATAAGCTGTCTGTAATATCCTTTAAAGTTTGAAAAAAGTTTTTTCAAGACGTTTCCACTGACCCTCCCGGCTGCTTTTCAGCCGCTTCATTTATGATATTTTGTTCCCGCATTGATGGAGCAGGCACGATAGATTTGCTCTAGCAGCATCACGCGCGCAAGCTGGTGCGGAAACGTCATTTTGCTCATGGACAGCCGCTGCACCGCAGCCTGCTTTACCCGCAAGGCAAGCCCATGCGACGACCCGATGACAAACGCCACATCCGCGCTTCCGCTGACGGCCCGCTGCGCAAAAAAAGCGGCCAGCTCCTCGCTTGTGCACTGCTTGCCCTCAATACAAAGCGCCACAAGCGCCGCGCCCTTCGGGACGGCGGCGAGGATTGCGGCGGCTTCTTTTTCAAGCGCCTTTGCAATAACGGCTTGCGAGGCATTTTTTTCGGTAATTGTCTCCTCTGCCAGCTCCACAAGCTGCAGTCTGCAAAATGCAGACAAACGCTTACCATAGTCTGCGGCCGCTGCCTTGTAATATGCGGCATTCAGCTTGCCCAATGCAATTAAGGTGATGGTTTGCATCTGCCGGCTCCCTTCTGTTTTCGCATTACAACCTACCGTCTAAAATTCAATCAGGGCTGAAACCTCATGCCGGCGCGCGGGCTGAATCACACAGTCCGCCTCTGGCACGATGCCGCTTGCAAGCAGCGCGGCTTTCACGCTTTCGCACACCAGCAGCGGCGTGTTGTTCTCTTGACTGATGTGGCACAGTGCAAATTTTTTGCAGCCGTTTTGCAAAATACGCACAAGTGTTGCGGCGCTCTCCTCGTTGCAAAGATGTCCGCGCTTTGACGCAATCCGCGTTTTTAAGTAGTACGGATAGCTGCCGGTCATCAGCATATGATAGTCATAGTTTGCTTCAAGGCTGACAAAATCCGTCAGCAGCAAATTTGCAAGCACCTCGTCCGACACATAGCCAAGGTCGGTTGCAACGGCGGCTGTGCGTCCCAGCGGCGTTGTGATGCGGTAGCCGCAGCAATCCACAGAGTCATGGCTGGTGGCAAAGCCCTGCACGCCAAACCCGCCCACATCCTCCTCGCGGCCGTCGATGGCGCGCAAATCCGCGTTTGCCGGCACAAGTCTGTGCTCGCTGAGGTAGTCCAGCGTGGCAGCGCTTCCATAGACGGGCACGCTATGATTCTTTAAAAACACCGCCAGTCCGCCCACATGGTCAGAGTGCTCGTGCGTCACCAAAATGCCCGCCAGCTCTGAAAGCGGAGCGTTAAGCGCCTTTAAGCCGCCCATTGTCATGCGGCAGCTTTTTCCCATATCAATGAGCAGATAGCGTTCGTTTTCCCGCAGAAATGCGCAGTTGCCGGACGAGCCGGAATATAACGTAGTGAATCCTGCCATATCGTTCTCCCAAAATCAAGCTTTAAAAAGAAAAAAGACCTTGCGTAAGGCAGGCTGCCTTGCAAAAAACAGCGCGCTTCGAAAAGTCTCTTTTATAAGTTATACCGTATCAGATCGCCTTGCTGACGGCACTGTCGGGCGTCTCGATGCGCTTAATGTCCGCCCCAAGTCCCCGCAGCTTTTCTACAATGTCCTCATAGCCGCGCTCGATATGAATAATTTCGTCAACCTCTGACACACCGTCGGCGGCAAGCGCCGCCACCACAAGCGCTGCACCTGCGCGCAAATCAGTTGCATGCACCGGTGCGGGCAGCAGCTCCGGCACGCCCTCTATGACAGCCACACGGCCATCCACCTGTATATTTGCACCCATACGGGTAAGCTCTGCCACATAACGGAACCGGTTTTCCCAAATGCCCTCTGTGACAATGGACGTGCCCTTTGCAAGCGCAAGCATCACGGTCATAAGCGGCTGCATGTCCGTCGGAAAGCCCGGATGCGGCATGGTCTTGATGTTCAGCGGCTCTAAATCGCCCGTGCGATATACGCGGATGGAATCGTCATATTCCTCAATGATTGCCCCTGCCTTTTCAAGCTTGCTGGTGATAGGCTCAAGGTGCTTCGGAATCACGTTTTTAATCAGCACATTGCCGCCTGTCAGCGCCGCGGCAACCATATAGCTTCCGGCCTCAATCTGGTCGGGAATGATAGAATAGGTACAGCCGTGCATCTGCTTTACGCCGCGCACCTTAATGACATCGGTGCCCGCACCGCGCACGTCCGCGCCCATGGTGTTTAAAAAGTTTGCCATATCAACAATATGCGGCTCTTTTGCCACGTTTTCAAGGACGGTCTGTCCCTCTGCCCGCACGGCAGCCAGCATAGCGTTCACTGTGGCACCCACGCTGACGGTGTCAAAGAACACCTCACCGCCGACAAGACCGTTCTCAGCCTCCACATGAATCATGCCATTTGAGACAGAATCCTTTGCACCAAGTGCCGCAAAAGCTTTTAAATGCTGGTCGATGGGGCGCACGCCCAAATTACAGCCGCCGGGCATGGCGACCATCGCCTTGCCGTAACGCCCCAATAGCGCACCCAGAAAATAGTAAGAGGCACGCATTTGTCGGGATAATTCATTCGGAACACTGGTGGAATTAAGCTGAGTCGTATCCACTTCCACTGTATGCTTATTCAGCCGGCGCACAGACGCGCCCATTGCAGTGAGAATCTCAAGCGAAGCACTCACGTCGCTGATGCAGGGCAGATTTTCAATGACGCACTTGCCGCCCGCCAGAATTGTTGCGGGCAGAATGGCAACGGCGGCATTCTTCGCACCGCTTACAGTCACTTCGCCGGTCAGCGGCTTTCCGCCGTGGATTACAAATTTCTCCAAACTGTTGAACTCTCCTTTTTCTGTCTCATGGAGTCCCATGTCGATTTTTGGCAGTTAGGATGCACTGCAACTGTATTAGTATACACCAGTTTCGCCAAAAATAAAAGCAAATTTATTTTTTACGTGCATTATGTCCAATCGCGCTGTGTTTTGACTTTATTTTTTCACATTTAGTACATATTATAGGTTCATTTCGGTTGTTTTTCTTCCCGCTCAATCCATTGTAAGCCCGCGTGCGGGTGCGTCAAGACACGCGCACACTTTTGGCGGAAGCAGCGCAGCCATATCGGCAGGCAGCGGACAAAGCACCGTGTGCCTCGCAGGGGCGCACGCAGCGCTTTCTGTGACCGTCTCCCCCGTCTGTGCCCCGTACTGTGTGCGCACGTCCTCAAATGTCACTCTGCCGCAATGCAGTGCGTGTCGGCAGATTTTGTCCGTCATACCGCCGTAGAAATCGTCTCCCGCCAGCGGATAGCCAAGCGCTGCAAAATGCACGCGAATTTGGTGTGTGCGCCCCGTGACGGGTGTCACCGCTGCCAGAGAAAGACCGTCGCCGCGCCATAAGGTGCGATAGCGCGTCACACTTGGCTTCCCGTCCGGGGTGACGCAATGCTTAATAAACGATTCTGCGCACAGGCCGATGGGCGCATCAATCTCGCCGCTGTCAGGCAAGCTTCCCTGCACAATGGCATAGTAAGTCTTTTGTACGCTTTTCCCAAGCAGCGGCGCAGCGTACTCGTTCATTGCACACAGCACAAGTCCGCTTGTGTTCCGGTCGATGCGATGGATGGGGCGAAATGCGCGCGGTGCGCCACGCCGCAGCATCTCTCCGCAAAAGGCATTTGCAAGCGTGCCGTCCGGATAACCACGCGTCGGGTGAACCGTCAGTCCCGCGGGCTTGTTCAGCACCAGTGCATGCATATCCTCGTATACGGCACAAAACGGCATCTCCTGCGGCAGCACAGTGGTATCGCGCTCCGGCGGCAGCGCAAAGACAATGTCTGTTCCGGCCGAAACGCGCATATCCGTATGGATGGGTGCGCCGCCGCACCAAAAGCCGCCATGCGTTTTGACGGATCGCGCCAGTGAGGCGGAAACGCCGTGCGCGCGCAAAAAATTGCGCAGCAGCGCACCGTTTTCGGCAAAAGAAACCGCAAAGGTCAATGTCATGCCGTTTTCTCCTTTTGTGATATTTTTTTGGCAGAGAGACAAAAAAGGCACCGCCTCGCACGAGGCGGCACCTTGATTTTTCAGCCGCTTAGTATGCCACGCCCTCTGCCAGCATTGCGTCGGCCACCTTGATGAAGCCGGCCACATTTGCGCCAACCATCAAATTACCCTCTGCGCCGCACTCTTTTGAAGCGTTAAACGCATTGTGAAAAATGTTTTTCATGATGCCCTGCAAGCGCGCATCCACTTCCTCAAAGGTCCAGGACAGACGCAGCGAGTTCTGGCTCATCTCAAGGCCGCTGGTGGCGACACCGCCCGCATTGGCTGCTTTCGCCGGGCCGTACAGGATACCATTTGTCAGATAAACGCTGATTGCTTCAGGGGTACTGGGCATATTTGCACCCTCGCAAACAACCTTGCAGCCATTTTTGACCAGCAGCTCCGCGCTTGCCTTGTCAATTTCGTTCTGCGTGGCGCAGGGCAGCGCAACATCGCACGGGATGCTCCAGATACCGCTGCATCCGTCATGATATTCTGCCGTGGGCACCGCTTTGACGTATTCCGAAATCCGTGCGCGGCGCTTTTGCTTAATGTCCATGACAACGTCTAAATTAATGCCGTTTTCATCGTAGACATAGCCGGTGGAATCGGACAGTGCGACAACCTTTCCGCCGAGCTGCGTTGCCTTTTGTGTGGCAAAAACAGCCACATTGCCGCTGCCGGACACGACAACGGTTTTTCCCTGAAAGCTGTCATTCTTCATGCAGCGCAGCGCTTCCTCTGTAAAGTAGCACAAGCCGTAGCCGGTTGCCTCAGGGCGCGCAAGGCTGCCGCCATAGGAGCGGCCCTTGCCGGTAAGCACGCCCGTCACCTCGTTGCGCAGGCGTTTGTACTGACCGAACATATAGCCGATTTCACGCGCGCCAACGCCGATATCGCCCGCAGGCACGTCGGTAAACTGACCGATGTGCTTTGACAGCTCTGTCATAAAGCTCTGGCAGAAGCGCATCACCTCTGCGTCCGATTTCCCCTTCGGGTCAAAATCGCTGCCGCCTTTTCCGCCGCCCATGGGCAGACCGGTCAAGCTGTTTTTAAAGGTCTGCTCAAAGCCGAGGAATTTAATGACAGACGCATTGACGCTGGGGTGAAAGCGCAGCCCGCCCTTATAGGGGCCGATGGCGCTGTTGAACTGTACACGATAGCCACGGTTTACCTGAACCTTGCCGCTGTCGTCCACCCAAGACACGCGGAACTGAATAAAACGCTCCGGCTCTACAAGACGCTCTAAAATGCCGTTTTTTTCAAGCTCGGGGCGCTTTGCCACAAGCACCTCAAGACTCTCCAGCACTTCGCGCACGGCCTGCAAAAATTCCGGCTCATTCGGGCTGCGCTGCTCCAGCGCAGCATATACGCTGCTTAAATATTTGCTTTGATCCATTTCCTTTTCCTCTTTTCTTGGCACGCAGCACAATCTGCGCACAAATGTTGTTTCCCACGAGGATATTATAACAATTATCTGTGCTCTATTCAAGTAAAACACACACGGATTTTTACATCCTTCACAAATATTTCATCTGTAAATTGACGCATCGCGCGCATTTGTGGTATACTATCAGACGTTCAGCGAGCAAAACATACGACGGCGCGGCGCAGTGATGCGTCTTGAGGAAAGTCCGGGCTCCATAAGGGAACGGTAACTGCTAACGGCAGCCGGGGGTGACCCCAGGGATAGTGCAACAGAAATAGACCGCCGTGCATCTGATGCACGGTAAGGATGGAAAGGTGCGGTAAGAGCGCACCAGCGCCTTTGGTGACTTAGGCGGCTCTGTAAACCCTACCGGGAGCAACGCCCGTATGAGAGCAATGCGCGCCCTGCGCGCTCTTGGAGGCGGCTTGAGCTGTATGGCAACATCCAGCCTAGATAGATCGTCGTTTAATACAGAACCCGGCTTACGGTTTGGTCGCTGAACTTTTAAGATTAAATAAGGCTCGCTGCGGATTTTATTGCCGCAGCGAGCCTTTTTTGTTTTGTGCGCACACCGTACCGTGCCGGCGGCAAAGCAAGCAGCCTTGAGCGGGGCGTGCGGACAAATCGTCAGGCAACGGATTCGCACCTCGCAAATGGATGCGCCGATCGCAATGTGCTTTCACCTTTCACTTGTGCATCGCCTTTTGCATCCGGCATCGTCCGCTGTTTTTCTTATAGGACATCACGCAGCACGCGCTGCACATTTTTGGTCGCAATGTGTTCAATTTCCTCTGCCGTGAAGCCCGCCTGCTCCATTTTGTCAAAAAGGCGGGGCATCTGGTCGGCGCTGCCGATATCAAAGCTGCCCTTTATTCCGTCAAAATCCGTGCCGATTGCCGCGCAGCCAATGCCGCCGATTTGTATCATATGCCGCAGATGCGCAAGAATATCCGTTAGAGTACTTTCTGTTGCGGCAGGCTCGGTGCCAAGAAAGCCCGGCCCGAAATTGATTCCGGCTACGCCTCCCTTTTCCGCAAGCGCTTTCAGCATTTCATCTGTCAGGTTGCGGCGATGCGGACTGAGCGCACGGCAGTTGGAGTGTGAAGCTACAAAGGGCTTTGTGCTGATGCGCAGCACATCCGCAAATCCGCCGTCGGACAGATGCGATACGTCAATCAGCATGCCCAGCTCGTTCATGCGTGCAACTGCTTGTTTGCCAAATGCGGTTAAGCCTTGCTGCATGACGGCAGGATCGTCAGAATTGGGAGAGCCGAAGCAGTTTGGCTGGTTCCACGTCAAAGAGACAAGGCGAACGCCCATATTATAATAATATTCGAGCTTTTCCATGCTTTTGTCAATGGCACGCCCATCCTCCAGTGTGAGAAGGGCAGAGATTTTTTTCTGCGCCGTATTTTGCTCTATGTCAGCAGCATTGCCTGCGAAAGCGATGCTTTCGCTGTGGCGCTCCAGTGTGTTCTGAAAAATACGATTCAGCTTTTCCACGTAGGCATCATCCTTCGGGAAAAACGGTCCCATGTATTTTTTCAGCTTAATCGGCGGCATAAAAACAGCAAAAAACTGCGCCATGCATCCGCCCTTTTGCAGACGGGCAATATCGACCATTGCGTTCGGCATGGAAAAAATATCTTTTTTGTGATGCAGCCATGCCTGCATCAAGGTATCACAGTGCAAATCAATATAAGGTGTCATTTGCGGTTCCTCACATTTTCAAGCGAGCGATAAAGGTGACCAAAAGCGCACCATACACGCTGGGTAAAGCATAGTTCAGCGCATTGCTCACACTCTCCGGCAGGATGGAAATAATGTAGCTGCCAAACAAAATGACAATCGCCAGAACAATAAAGTTGACTACCACAGAGGCAACAATGCCGATTACGCCGGCAAATTCACTTTTGCGGGTGCCCAGCTTTGCGCCCACAGCGGTTTGCGCCGCCGTTGCCGCCGGGATGCGCATATTGGTGATATTGCCTGCCACAAAGCTGATGTACGAGCCGGTAATGCCGATCATCGGGAAGTAGAGCGCCGGCTCTAAAATCCAAGTGAATACCTCAAGGCCAATCATGGTGACGGCAGCTTTTAGAATGGCATCCCAACCGGGATGCATTCCGTGGAAAAATGAAAAGTAAAAAGCGGGCAGAAAACTGAGCAGCAAAATCAGAAGCATCGTAAAGGTACCGTATTTATGAACCTTGGGCAGATATTCCTTTTGATAGATAACGTCTTGTTCCTCAGTCGTGATTGGTTTTTTTGTATCATTCATGGTATTCTACCTCCTTTAAAGCAGTGCGTTTGTGACAGCGCCGGCAACAATACCGCCAAGCACTGACAAACACATCGCCCACTCTTTCATCCACTTTTGTTTCAGCTTGCCCGCCAGAAGATTCAGCAGCAGCATTAAAACGGCGGCAAAAATCAGCGAAACTAAATGCGGAACACTTTTGCGCGCCTGAAGAAAGGAGAGTGCAGAAAAGATTAAAAGCGGCAGCAGCGCGCTTAAAACCCACGCCAAAACAGAGCGCTTTTGCCCCTCGGCGGGCACAACAATATTGTTGATGGCCTTGCCAACGCCGCGCGTTACAAGAGGAACAAAAATCAGATAGCCGCTGCTCATAAATGCGCACGTCCACAGCGCAGCCGTAAAAGCCTTGCCGGTAAGGGCATCAATGCCAAGAGAAACGCCCGCCATTTCCGCGCCGATGCTTGCAGCCGTAAGCTCGGTGCTCGCAGATCCGATCATCCCGACACGCATCAAGGTAAACGGCGCTCCAAGCATGGAAATCATGCTCAAAGCCACAACGAAAACCGAGAGCGCCGGCCCAATTGACACAACGCCGCCCGTCTTGAGACAGGTTTTGATTTCGCTTTGTGTCAGAAGCTGTGTTTTGTCAATGTACTTTCGTGCCAGCCGAAACAACGTTACCGACTGAAAAACAGTTGCCGCGATGATCAATCCTGCAAAAATCCACATTGCAGGCCCGTTGACCAGTTGCATGATATCCATGGTATTCTCCTCATTTCTTTTTGATGTTACAGTCCTTCAAACTGCTTTGCGATGCGGGTAAACGCCTCCTGCACAATTTGGCGGCGCGTGGAAAGACAGATGCGCTCAAAGCCGGCACCTGCTTCGGGGTCGAACATCATACCTCCCTCCAAAATGACATTGGCATCCATATATATTTTTTTATGAATTTCATCCGCAGTCAATCCGTAACCGCGGAAATCCATCCAAAGGATGTACGTTCCTTCCGGGCGCACGCATTTCATTTTTGGCAGCTTGTTCTTGCAGAAATCAAGCACCCAGTCGAGCGTGCCGTCCAGATAGGTCTTTAATTCCTCCAGCCATTCTTCGCCTTCGCTGTACGCGCCGATGGTGGCAGCCAACGTGATGGGCGAGGGGAAAATCAAGCCCGTCTGTGCAAAATACTGTGCGCGCAGCTTGGGGTTTGTAATGACCACATTGGTTGCCTTCAGACCTGCCAGATTAAAGGTTTTATTGGCAGCCGTGCAGGTGATCAGGCTGTTTCCATCCACCAAAGAAGCCAGTGGATGAAAAACGCTGTCCTGACGAATGAGATCGCCGTGAATTTCGTCCGCAATGACCATCACGCCGTTGCGCACGCAAATGTCGTACATCCTGATTAAATCAGCATCTGACCAAATACGGCCGGTGGGATTGTGCGGATTGCAAAGGATAAAACATTTGGTTGTGGGCAGCGAAGCCTTTGCCTCAAAATCATCAAAGTCAATCGAATAAACCCCGTTCGTATTGACAAGCGGACTGTTTACCACAATGCGTCCGGTTTCTAAAATTGTTTTGGTAAACGGCGTATAAATGGGACGGTTCAGCAAAACACCGTCACCGGGCTTTGAGAATGCCAGCAGCGCATGGCGGATTGCCATTACCGTTCCGTTGACATACAAAATTTCATCCGGATGAATTTTCCACTGATGACGGGACCAAAACCAGTTTGTGACAGCCTCATAATAGCGCGGATTAAAAGAGGGGTCAGTCACCGTATAGCCATACAGGTTGAAGTCCACCACTTTTTGAATCTCCGCCTTGACAGAGGGCGGGCAGCGAAAATCCATGTCCGCCGTAAAGAGCGGCAGCGTGTCTTTGTCAACGCGCTCTGTAATCCCCATAGTAACCAAAAGCTTGCCGCTGTCCCATTTCGCGCTGTTTGTGCCGGTGCGGTCAACAACCTCATCAAAATGATATGGCATCGTAATACCTCCCGAACTTCTAAATAAATTTTAGGTGCTAAAGTAATTATAACGCTCACACGCCTTCTGTCAATACAAAAGCGTACTATTTGTACAAATATACAGTGATGTCCCCCGTTTATTTAGGCAAAAAGTGCAAAGAGCTTTTTTATCCTATTGACCTTTTACTCGCTATTTGCCATAATATAAAGAAACAACAAAAAGGAAAAAGCTTTATGGATCGAGTTTCGCTTACAGCGCAGCTTTTGCGGCACAAACACCGCACAACACTGGCGCATGAACAATATTTGTCAACGCTGCGGGAATATTTTCCCGGAAATCGCCTTTATATGCGAGAGGTGCATTTTGTTATGGCAGCATCCCCCACAAAGCCGGTCTCTATCGCAGAGATTGCAGAAAAGCTGGAGGTGACGGCGGGTGCTGTCTCTCAGCTTGCGGCGCGGCTGGAAAAAAAAGACTACATCGTCCGAGAGCGCGCGGCGGCAGATCGCAGACAAATGCTGGTGAGCTTGACGGATACGGGAAAAGCGTTATACGCCCAGCACGAGGCCTTCGACTATGCCTGCCTTGAAAAAATCAGCCGGCTGCTTGAGCCGTTCAGCGAGGAGGAGCTCGAAAAGTTCATGCGGTACGAGGATATTTGCCGTCAGGCTTTTTCGGAAAAAGATTTTGAACAGCCTTTTTAAGCGGACAAGAGGCTCAACAGACACAAGCAGGAAAGCTTTTTTAGGGCGGTGTCCGCCGCACCTTGCATTTTATCTTTATCCTACAGCAATGGAACAAAATAAGGGCACTGCCTATTCCATCTTTTTTGCTGTATGCGGTTGAATGCAAGGATCATTACCACTCTTATCCTGAAGGAAACCGCGATATTCAGTATATTTTTTCAAAAGGATTGCTTTCCCATTTCAAACATGTTATCATAAATTTCGTCGGCACGAAGCCGACATTGCAGCAGAAGCTGTGCCGGTTTTTTACAATTTTTTCCGCAAGAAATTTGCAGTCATGTAGGCTGCTTAATTTGCCATACGCGCAAATTAAGCAGCCTATTTTTTATTTTTGATAGGGATCACGCCCAAAGCTGCAAAAAAGAGCCTTCGCTTTCAGCATCAAGAGAGGGAGCCAATGAAATGATATGTTATTTAAAGAAAATTTTTAACCGGTCAGAGCCGAATCTGCCGCTGCTTGTAATTCTGCTGACGATCATCGCCGCCGTTACAATGCTGTTGGCAACCGGTCTTGGCCCCGTGTTTGTGCCGCCGGAAACAACGGCAAAAATACTGCTCAGCCGCATCCCGTGGCTTGGAAATTATATTCCGCATACTTGGGAGACGCTGGAGCAGAACATCGTGCTTGGTCTGCGCCTGCCGCGCGTCTGCCTCGGCATGATTGTCGGCGCGGCACTTTCCGTCTGCGGTGTCACCATGCAGGCGCTGGTGCGCAATCCTCTGGCGGACCCTTTTATTTTGGGCGTTTCCTCCGGTGCTGCCGCTTTTGCAACGCTTAGTATGTTATTTGGTGCCTTTTCCTTTCTGGGCACATATTCCTTATCCATCAGCGCGTTTATCGGTTCCGCCATCACGATTATTTTTGTCTATGTCATTTCCCGTGTGCGCGGCCGCATTCACATTACGCAGCTTCTTTTGTCGGGTGTTGCCATCTCCATGATGATGGATGGCGTAACCAGTATCATCAAGCTCAGCGCGCCCAATGCGCTGGGGCTGCACAATGCGGAATTTTGGATGTCCGGAAGCTTAGCCGGTGCCAAGTGGGCTTATTTAAAGCTGCCTCTGGTTGTTTTGCTGGCGTGCATCGCCGTGCTCATGCTGAATTACCGCGGGCTGAACCTTCTGCTGCTGGGGGATGAAAATGCCGTCGCGCTCGGTGTCAACGTGCGCCGCCTGCAAAAGCTGCTGATTCTGATTGCCTCCTTGCTTGCCGGTGTCACAATTGCGGTCAGCGGAGTCATTGGTTTTGTAGGGCTTATGGTGCCGCATTTTACCCGCCTGCTGGTCGGCGGCGACCACAGGAAGGTGCTCCCGCTTTCAGCGATTTCGGGCGGCATTTTGGTGGTTTGGGTTGATGTGGCAGCGCGCATGTTGCTTGCACCGGAGGAGCTTCCTGTCGGCGTTTTAACTGCCGTCATCGGCGGGCCAATCTTTATTTGGCTGCTGAAACGAAGCGCCAAAGAAAAAATGTAAGGGGGCATTCAGATGCGAATGCAAATTGAGAATTTGACCTTTTCTTACGGCGGAAATGATGCGGTCAGTCACGTTTCGCTGGACGTAGACGAGGGTGAATTGATCGGCTTGATCGGCCCGAACGGAAGCGGAAAATCCACTGTGCTTAAAAATGTTTCCCGTGCGCTTGTGCCGGACAGCGGCACCATCACGCTGGATGGCGAAAATCTTTTGACCATGAGTCACAGGAAATCCGCCTTAAAGCTTGCCGTGGTCGGGCAGGAAAATGATGTCCCCTTTGATTTTCTTGTGGAGGAAATTGTCGCCATGGGGCGCAGTCCTCACAAAAGGCTGTTTGACCTCGACAACGCTCACGATCAATCTATGGTTCATCACGCACTGGAGCATCTGGGCATGGCGAATATGGCAAAGCGAAACTATTTACAGCTGTCCGGCGGCGAAAAGCAGCGTGTCATCATTGCCCGTGCCATCGCGCAGGAGAGCGATTTTTTTGTGCTGGACGAGCCGACAAACCATCTGGATATCAGCTATCAGATGCAGGTTTTCGACTTCATCAAGCGGCTTAAGGTCACGGTGCTTTCCGCGATTCACGATTTGAATATGGCTGCGCTCTACTGTGACCGCATCTATGTTCTGAAATCCGGCAAAATTATGCTGTGCGGCACGCCGGAGGAGGTGTTTACGCCGAAAAACATTTTTGATGTATACGGTGTTCGCAGCTCTGTGGCAAAGCACCCGATAACGGGCAAAACCGCCATTACTTTTTTGCCTGCCGGAATTGCAGAGTCCTAAAAAAATTGAATTTATGGAGAGAAAAATGAAAAAACCAGCAAAGCATCTGTTTCCTCTACTTCTCACTTGCATCGTCATGGCATCGCTGCTGACAGGCTGCGGCAAACAGGCACCGGCAACGCCGGAATCCCCCGCGCAAAGCAGCTCTGTCAACGCCGCTGTCTCTGACAGCTACCCCATCACCCTTCAAAACTATGGCAGAGAGGTGACCGTGGAGAAAAAGCCAGAAAAGGTTCTGACGCTTGGCCCGAACTGCACAGAGCTGTTTGCCGCTCTCGGCCTTGGCGAAAAAGTCATCGGCCGCTCGCTGATCAACCACAGCCGCGGCCCCCTGCCTGAATACGCGGATATTGTGTCCCATATTCCCAAGCTCAACTATGCCTGTGCAACGCGCGAGGCCATTCTCTCCAGCGGCGCTGATTTCATCTATGCGCTGGACTGGGAAATCGGCGATGCCGGCTGCAATCTTGACGAAGCCGGTCAGTACGGCATGACGGTCTATGTGAACTCTGCCACCACGCCGGAGCAGCAGTATCAAGAAATTCTCGATATCGGAAAAATCTTTGAGGCAGAGGAAAAAGCACAGACCTTTGTAGCAGACCAAAAAGCGCGTATCCGCACCGTTCAAGAAAAGCTGAAACAGCAAAAGCCTGTTGAAGTACTGATTTACGACAGCGGAAACGATGGCGTATTCACCTGCTCCGGCATCAATTTTGAATCGCTTTTGGTTGGACTTGCGGGCGGTCACAACATCTTTGACGCGCTGACCGAAAAGCAGTGGGTCACGGTCAGCTACGAGGAGGTTCTTGCGCGTAATCCCGATGTGATTTTAATTCATGACTACGATTCCCCTTCTATAGAAGAAAAGATTGCGCAAATAAAAGCAAATCCTACTCTGGCTCAACTGGACTGCGTAAAAAACGGGCGCTTTGCAGCCATCCCCTTAGAAAGCGTTTTGCCGGGCAACCGCATGGCTTATGCCGTTGAAAAGATGGCGGCAGCGTTTTATCCCGAGGTCTTTGCCTAGGGCATGTTTGAAAACTCCATGCATTCGTCTTTTCACCCAAAATTCGTCC
>JAVXUG010000018.1:0-37613 GCA_036642215.1 Ruthenibacterium sp. | reverse complement strand
CTTATTTCACAAGACCCATGACCCTTGCCACGGCAAGGCTTGCCTCAAATTCCGGCAGGGATGTGGTAAAAACCGCCACGCCCTGCTGCGCCGCGCGCTCGCGCATCGCGTCGTCCGGCACGGCGCTGTGACACAGCACCACACAGGCACAGTCCGCCAGCGTTGCGACCGCAATGGTGTTCACGTTGCCCATCACGGTGCACCATGCGTCCCCCTCCTTCGCGCGACCCATCGCCCACGAGAGCAAATCCCCCGTGTACACGCCCGTGATCTCGCGCGTATCGCCGGGCACCAGCACGGCAAAGCCGCATGCGGCGGCAAGCGCAGTTGTTTCAACGGCTGCCGCCGCGTCCGCCGTTTGCGCCGCCGCGCCCGTCGTTTGCGCCGCCGCGCCCGCCGATTGCGCCGCCGCGCCCGGCGTTTGCGCCGCCGCGTCCGCCGATTGCGCCGCCGCGCCCGCCGCCGCGTCCGTCGTTTGCGTCACCGTTTGCGCTGTCGCACCCGCCGCGCCCGTCGCGCTCACGGCGGACGGCTCCGCCTCATTTTTCATTTTTTGCTGCATCTGCATTGTCTCAGCCATCCTTTCCCAGTGCTTTCAGCACGGCCTCCATGCGCTGGCGCATACGCACCGTGCAGTCATCGGCGCAAGCGGCCCCGCGCACAATGTCCTCCGCCAAAGCGGCGCACGTCGGCGCGCCGCAGCTTCCGCAGTCAAGCCCCGGCAAATCCGCAAGAATGCGCTCCATTTGACCGTAGCGCTCAAAGCGCTCGCGCTGCGTTTCGCCCAGCTCCAAAATCGGATTGTAGGTCAAATCCGTGTCCCACAGCATGCTCTGCGGGATGCTCGCCGTCAGATGATTTTTGCTCACGGGCAGATAGCGGCGCAGCTTTTTAATTTTCGCCTTGGCAATGTACGGGTTTTCCACCTGCAAAACGCCGCCCACGCAGCCGCCCGCACACGCGTCCAGCTCGACAAAGTCGAGGTCGCGGTATTTTTCGTCCTCTAAATCCTCCAGCACGCGGATGACGTTTTCAATGCCGTCCGCCGCAAGATAGCTGTCGGTAGAAATCAGCCCGGCGCTTTCGCCGCCGCTCTCCGCCCAGCTTAGGCCGATGCGCCCCGCGCTTGCCATATAATTTGCCTGCGTCGGGTGATGCATGGCCGCCAGCAGCTTTGGGTACAGCTCCTTGACGGCGACGGCACCATCCACGGCGCTGTGCGCGCTGCCGATGGGGCTGTGGATGGCTGTGACCTTGGCGGGACACGGACTGATGAAAATGCAGCCGATGTCCTCGCGCGCAAGACCTGTTTTGCGCACAGCCTCGTCCTTTGCCATGCGCGCGGCAAATTCCATGGGCGCGACAACGGGCAGTACATGGTCGATCAGCTGCGGAAACCGCACGCGAATCAGCCGAATGACGGCGGGACACGCGCTGCTGATGACAGGGCGCGAGGTTTCGCTCGTCTGCAAAATGCGGCGGGTTGCATCGCTGACAAGCTCCGCCGCGCGCGCAACCTCATACACCGCGTCAAACCCGATGTCCAGCAGCGCGTTCAGCACCACGTCCTGCTCGTCCAGATTGTTAAATTGTCCAAACAAGCTGGGCGGCGGCAGTGCGATGGTATAGGAATAGTTCTGCAAAATACTCAGCGGGTCATAGATCGGCTTTTTGGCGTGGTGCGGACAAATACGAATGCACTCGCCGCAGTCGATGCATCGCTCCGGTGCGATGCAGGCCTTGCCGTCATGCACGCGGATGGCCTCTGTGGGGCAGCGCTTGATGCAATTGATGCAGCCCTTGCACAAGTCCTTATCCAGCGTGACGGAATGAAAATAGGTCGCTGACAAGCAAACCCCCTCCTTGTCGTTTGAAGATGTGCACCGTGCGGCAAATCGCTTGCCGCACAAAGAAAAGATGCCGCTTAGGCGGCAAAGCAGCACAGACACCCTAAAACCGCACGTCCATCGTCACGGTCGTGCCGATGCCCACGGTCGATTGAATGTCAAACACATCGGAATATTTTTTCATGTTGGGCAGCCCCATGCCCGCGCCAAAGCCAAGGCTGCGCACCTCGTCCGGCGCGGTGGAAAAGCCCTCGCTCATCGCAAGGGATAAATCGGCAATGCCCGGCCCCGTATCGCGCAGCACCATGCGCACGTCGTCGTCGTCCACGGCAACCTCAATGTCGCCGCCCCCCGCGTGGATGGCAAGGTTGATTTCGCCCTCGTACAGCGCAATGGCAACCTTGCGCACCGCCGCCGCCGGAAGCCCCAGCAGCTTGAGCCGCGCCTTTAAATCGGCGCTTGCCTCACCCGCGCGGGTAAAATCGTCACCCGGAACGGTGTAGTGCAGCGTAATGGGTTCCATCATGCCTTCCCCCCGCCGCGCAAGCCTTTTTCATACAGCAGCCCGCACGCCGTAAACATGGTGCGCTCACAGCGCAGCACGGCAATGCCGCGCTCCTCCGCCAGCTGTAAAAGCATTGCGTCCGGCGTTTTGCCGCGCACAAATACAATGCACACCATGTCCATCATGTCGGCGGTGCGCACCACCTGCGGGTTGTTCAGCCCTGTCACCAAAACGGCTTGATCCTTCACATAGGCCAGCACATCGCTCATCATATCGCTGCCGCACGCGGCGTGTACCTCGCGCGATAAATCCGCATTTGTGCTCAACACGGCGGCGCCCAGAGTGTCCCGAATTTCGGCAATGGTCATGGTGCCAACTCCTTTTATCATCTCAGTGCATCATCAAAAAGCGCGCATCGCACAAAAACGGAAAGCCGTCCGTGCGCGATGCGCTTTTTGCGGTTGATTTGATTATAGAAGATTTCAAGGGAAAGGGCAAGCGGTACAAAGCGAAAGGCTGTTGTGCTTTTGCACAGTTTTTCCTGCTATTTTTCTACACGAAAGACGGGCGAAAGGGTGGGAACCCGTCGTATTTCCTCTTTTAATCTGTTATAATATTAACAAGTATCGCCATTTGCCGATTGTGTGGCGTGGCGTTCTATTCAAAACGGGAGGCAAACAAACTATGAGGCGTTTTTCCAATGTGCCGTTTACCGGCACAAAAGAGCAAGAGACGCAGCTGGTGAGCTGGCTTACAGAAAACAAAGATATGCCCGGTGTCACCATGCCCGCCTTGCAAAAAGCTCAAGAGATCTACGGCTATCTGCCCATTGAGGTACAGCGCATTGTCGCGGACACGCTGGATAAGCCTTTGGCAGAGATCTACGGTATTTCCACGTTTTATTCACAGTTCAGCCTTTGCCCCAAGGGCGAGTTTAAAGTGAGCGTGTGCCTTGGCACGGCCTGCTACGTCAAGGGCAGCGGCAAAATTTTCGAGAGCCTGCAAAAAAAGCTGGGCATTGGCAGCGGCGAGTGTACGGCGGACGGCAAGTTCAGCCTGGATGCCTGCCGCTGTATCGGTGCGTGCGGCCTTGCGCCGGTCATGACCATTAACGACGACGTATACGGCAGACTGACCGGCGAGGAGCTGGACGGCATTTTGGCAAAATACTAAAAAGGTACATAAAACAGATGCAGGAGCTTTCTATGAATGTGCTGGATGTGGCGGAAAATTCCGTTGCCGCCGGCGCAGCGCTGATTGAGATTACCCTGTGCTTTACAACGCAGGACAGCCGCCTTGTCGTGACCATCAAGGACAACGGCAAGGGCATACCGCCGCAGATGCTGGCGCAGATTACAGACCCGTTCGTCACCTCGCGCAAAACGCGCAAGGTCGGGCTGGGGCTGCCGCTGTTTAAAATGGCGGCGGAGTTGACGGGCGGCAGCTTTGCCATCGAGTCCGAGGTGGGCGTGGGTACGCTTGTAAGGGCAAGCTTTGTCACGGGGCATATCGACCTTGCGCCGCTGGGCGACATGGCGGGCACCGTGAGCAGTCTGATTCAGTGCAACCCCGAGCGCGACTTTATTTACACCGTCAGCTGCGACGGCGATACGTTCCGCGCCGACACGCGGGATTTGCGCGCCGTACTGGACGGCGTGTCGTTTGCACAGCCGGAAATTGCGCTGTGGGTCAAGGAGTATCTTGCGGAAAATACCGAACCTATCTTGAAAAGGAGTAACGCTATATGAAAAGCTTAGAAGAACTTGCCGCCATCCGCGACAAGATGAAATCCACTGTCAATACGCGTGAATCGGCGCACGATTCGTCCCGCGTTGTCGTCGGCATGGCCACCTGCGGCATCGCCGCGGGCGCGCGCCCCGTGCTGAGCGCCTTCACCGAGGAAATTGCAAAAGAAAACCTGCCCGTTCTTGTGACGCAGACAGGCTGTATCGGCATCTGCCAGTACGAGCCGGTCGTTGAAGTGTATATGTCGGGCAAGGACAAGGTCACCTACGTGAATATGACCGCAGAAAAAGTGAAACGCGTTGTCGCCGAGCACCTGATGCGGGGGATTCCCGTCACAGAGTACACCATCGGCGCGGCCATTCAGCAATAAGGAGGAGAAACAGTCATGTTTAGAAGCCATGTTATGATTTGCGGCGGCACGGGCTGCACCTCTTCCGGCAGCGACAAAATTTCGACCGCGTTTGAAAAAGAGCTTGTCGCCGTTGATTTGCAAAACGAGGTAAAGGTCGTGCGCACGGGCTGCTTTGGTCTTTGCGCGCTTGGCCCCATTGTGGTCGTGTACCCGGAAGCCAGCTTTTACAGCAATGTAAAGGTCGAGGACGTAAAAGAAATTGTGGGCGAGCACCTGCTCAAGGGCCGCCCCGTCACACGCCTTTTGTACGACGAGACGGTCAACCCCGACAAGACGGTCAAAAGCCTTGACGAGACGGCGTTTTACAGAAAGCAAGTGCGCATTGCCCTGCGCAACTGCGGTGTAATCAACCCCGAAAATATCGACGAGTACATTGCATTTGACGGTTATCAGGCGCTGGGCAAGGCGCTGACCGAGATGAAGCCCGCCGATGTCATCCAGACGATGCTGGATTCCGGCCTGCGCGGACGCGGCGGTGCGGGCTTCCCGACCGGCCTGAAATGGAAGTTTGCCGCCGGCAACGCCTCCGACCAAAAGTATGTTTGCTGCAACGCCGACGAGGGCGACCCCGGCGCATTTATGGATCGCAGCGTGCTGGAGGGCGACCCCCACGTCGTGCTCGAAGCCATGGCCATTGCGGGCTATGCCATCGGCGCGAATCAGGGCTATATCTATGTGCGCGCGGAGTATCCCATCGCGGTCAGCCGTCTGCGCATCGCCATCAAGCAGGCGCGCGAATACGGTCTGCTGGGCAAGGACATTTTCGGCACGGGCTTTGATTTTGATGTTGACATCAAGCTTGGCGCGGGCGCGTTTGTCTGCGGCGAGGAAACCGCGCTGATGACCTCCATTGAGGGCAAGCGCGGCGAGCCGCGCTGCCGTCCGCCGTTCCCGGCGCTCAAAGGTCTGTTCCAAAAGCCCACCATCCTAAACAACGTGGAGACGCTTGCCAACGTGCCCCGCATCATTTTAAACGGCGCGGAGTGGTTTGGCACCATGGGCACCGAAAAGAGCAAGGGCACCAAGGTGTTTGCGCTGGGCGGCAAAATCCGCAACACGGGTCTTGTCGAAATTCCGATGGGCACAACGCTGCGCACCATCGTCGAGGAAATCGGCGGCGGCATTCCGCACGACAAAAAGTTTAAAGCGGCGCAGACGGGCGGCCCCTCCGGCGGCTGCATCCCCGCCAGCTTAATTGACACCCCCATCGACTACGACAACCTGCTCGCCATCGGAAGCATGATGGGCTCCGGCGGCTTGATTGTCATGGACGAGGACACCTGCATGGTGGACATTGCAAAGTTCTTCCTTGAGTTTACCGTGGAGGAGAGCTGCGGCAAGTGCACGCCGTGCCGCGTGGGCACAAAGCGGCTGCTGGAGCTGCTCGACAAAATTACAAGCGGCAAGGGCACCATGGAGGATCTTGACAAAATTGCAGAGCTGGGCGAATTTATCAAAAACAACAGCCTGTGCGGTCTTGGCCAGACGGCACCGAACCCGGTTCTCTCCACCATACGCTATTTCCGCGACGAGTACGAGGCGCACATCAAGCAAAAGCGCTGCCCCGCAGGCGTGTGCAAAGCGCTGCTGAACTATAAAATTGACGTGGACAAGTGCAAGGGCTGCACCTTGTGCGCCAAGATTTGCCCGGCCGGCGCCATTGTCGGCGAGGTGCGTCACCCGCACTCCATTGACACGTCGAAATGCGTAAAATGCGGCGCCTGCATTGAAAAATGCAAATTCGGCGCTATCAGCAAAGGTTGAGGAGGGAACGACAACAAATGGATACTGTGAAAATTAAAATCGACGGCACGGAGTATGAGGTTGCCGCCGGCTCCACCATACTGGAGGCCGCGCACAGCGTTGGCATTGATATTCCGACGCTCTGCTATTTAAAGGAAATCAACGCCATCGGCGCGTGCCGCATCTGCGTTGTAGAGGTAAAGGGCGCGCGCAGCCTTGTGACCGCCTGCGTCTATCCCGTTAACGAGGGCATGGAGGTGCTGACCAACACCGCAAAGGTGCAGCAAAGCCGCCGGACAAATCTTGAGCTGATTTTGTCCACCCATGACCAGAACTGCCTGTCGTGCGTGCGCAGCACCGACTGCGAGCTGCAAAAGCTGTGCCGTGACTATGGGGTCAACGGGATGCGCTTTATCGGCGCAAAGCCGCGCTACACAATCGACGCGTCCGCGCCGCACATGGTGCGCGACAACAATAAATGCGTGCTGTGCCGCCGCTGTGTGGCTGCGTGCAGCGCAAACCAGCTGGTCGGTGTCATCGGCGCGCAGGAGCGCGGCTTTGAAACGCATATCGGCTGCGCGTTTGAGGCAACGCTGGGCGATTCTCCCTGCGTCTCGTGCGGACAGTGCATCACCGTGTGCCCCACGGGTGCCTTGACCGAAAAGGACGACACAAGCAAGGTGTGGGATGCCTTGCAGGATTCCTCAAAGCACGTTGTCGTGCACACCGCGCCCAGCGTGCGCGCCACCCTTGGCGAAGCGTTCGGGATGCCCATCGGCACCAATGTGGAGGGCAAAATGGCCGCCGCGCTGCGCCGGCTTGGCTTTGCGGGCGTGTTTGACACCGACACCGCCGCGGACTTCACCATCATGGAGGAGGCAACAGAGTTTGTACAGCGCGTAAAAACCGGCGGCAAGCTGCCCATGATTACAAGCTGCAGCCCGGGCTGGATCAAATTCTGCGAGACGTATTATCCCGAATTTATCCCCAATTTGTCCAGCTGCAAATCGCCGCAGGGCATGTTTGGCGCGCTGACCAAAACCTATTATGCCGAGAAAATGGGTCTGAATCCCGCTGACATCGTGGTGGTTTCCGTCATGCCGTGCACCGCGAAAAAGTTCGAGATTGGCCGCGACGATATGTGCGCCGCCGGCAAGGGCATTCCCGACAACGATATTTCTATCACAACGCGCGAATTGTCGCGCATGATTGCCAAAGCGGGCATTAACTTTACGGCGCTGCCCGACGAGGACTTTGACCCCGCCTTGGGCGAGAGCACGGGTGCTTCTACCATCTTCGGCGCAACGGGCGGCGTGATGGAGGCGGCGCTGCGCACCGCGGCAGAGGTCGTGACCGGAAAGCCGCTTGAAAATGTGGAGTTCCACGACGTGCGCGGCACAAACGGCATTAAAGAGGCAACCTATCAGCTTGCCGACTTGACGCTGCATGTCTGCGTTGCCAGCGGGCTTGCCAACTGCGATGCCGTGCTGAAAAGCGTGCAGAGCGGCGAAAAGAAATATGACTTTATCGAGTTTATGGCGTGTCCCGGCGGCTGCGTAAACGGCGGCGGTCAGCCCACACAGCCCAGCAGCGTGCGCAATTTTGTGGATTTGAAAACGCTGCGTGCCGGTGCGCTGTACAGCGAGGACGCGGCAAAAACCCTGCGCAAGAGCCACGAAAATCCGCTGATGAAAAAGATTTACGCCGATTACCTCGGCGAAGCGGGCGGCGAAAAAGCGCATCACATCCTGCACACCACCTATACAAAACGTCCGAAGAACTACTAAGCACGGGCGAAAGCGGCCGCTTTTTGAAAAAAGCGGCGCAAAAACTTTCAACAAGTACGGGGAGGATTTCTTTCCGTTATCACGCAGCAAAGAAGATGGAATAGAGTAACTTCTTATTTTGTTCAATTGCTGTAAAAAAGCAGGTCATGCCGTTTCCGGCATGACCTGCTTTGCTGTGTGTCATTTTATTTTGTGTGCGCTTTTACGCAAGAAAATGTGATACGGTAAGCCGTTCCATCGCGTCTTTTGTCAAAAGTTTCGGTCAAGCCTTTTCAAAGGCTTGCGTTCTCCCGCGCGTCCCGCGCGGGTCACACAAGTGCCAGCGCGCCGTTTTTTACCTCCACGCACAGCAGAGTGCCGGGTGCGGGGTCGTTTGCAATCATGCTGCGCGCGACAAGCGTTTCCACCTTTTGCTGAATGTACCGTTTCAGCGGACGCGCGCCGTACACGGGGTCGTAGCCCGCGTCGATGATAAATTCCTTTGCGGCATCCGTCACGCGCAGCACAAGCTGCTTTGCAGCAAGGCGCTGCGTCAGATGCGCCAGAATCAAATCCACCACGCCGCTAATTTCCGTTTTGCTCAGCGGCTTGTAGTACACAATCTCGTCGAGGCGGTTTAAAAATTCAGGCCGGAACGACGTTTTCAGCAGCGCGTCCACCTCGGCGCGCGCCTCCTCGGTGATTTCGCCGTCCCGAATGCCCTCCAGAATAAAGCTGCTGCCAAGGTTGCTCGTCAGAATCAGGATCGTGTTTTTAAAGTCCACGGTGCGGCCTTGACTGTCTGTAATACGTCCATCGTCTAATACTTGCAGTAGAATATTAAACACATCGGGATGCGCCTTTTCAATCTCGTCAAACAGCACGACGCTGTATGGCTTGCGGCGCACGGCCTCAGTGAGCTGACCGCCCTCCTCGTAGCCGACGTAGCCCGGCGGCGCGCCGATCAAGCGGCTGACGGAGTACTTCTCCATATATTCGCTCATGTCGATGCGCACAAGGTTGTGCTCGTCGTCAAACAGGCATTCTGCCAGCGCTTTCGCAAGCTCCGTCTTGCCGACGCCCGTGGGGCCAAGGAACAAAAAGCTGCCGATGGGTCGGTTTTCGTCGGAGATGCCCGCGCGGCTGCGCAAAATGGCCTCCGAGACCTTTTGCACGGCCTCGTCCTGCCCGATGACGCGCCGGTGCAGCAGACCGTCAAGCTGCAAAAGCTTTTCGCGCTCGCCCTCCATCAGACGCGACACGGGAATGCCCGTCCATCGCCCGATGATTTTGGCAATTTCTTCGTCCGTCACCTTGTCGTGCAGCATGCTGTCGCTTGCGCCCGCCGTTTCCGCGCGCGCCTCCTCCGCCGCCAGCTCCGTTTGCAGCGCGGGCCGACGGCCGTATTTTAGCTCCGCCGCCTTGTTGAGGTCGTATTCGCGCTCTGCCTTGGCAATATCGCCGCTGATGTGTTCGATGTCCTCGCGCAGCTTTTGCACCTTGTTAATGGCGGACTTTTCGTTTTCCCACCGCGCGCTCATGCTGTTGAAAACTTCGCGCTGCGCTGCCAGCTCTTTTTGCAGCGCGGTAAGGCGCTCCTTCGACAGCTTATCCGTCTCTTTTTTCAGCGCGGCCTCCTCAATTTCGCCCTGCATCATTTTGCGGCGCAAATCGTCCATTTCGGCAGGGGAGGAATCCATCTCGGTGCGAATCATGGCGCACGCCTCGTCCACAAGGTCAATCGCCTTGTCGGGCAGAAAGCGGTCGCTGATGTAGCGGCTGCTTAAAGTCGCGGCGGCAATCAGCGCGCCGTCGGTAATTTTAACGCCATGGAACACCTCATAGCGCTCCTTTAGCCCGCGCAGGATGGAAATGGTGTCCTCTACGCTCGGCTCGTCCACCAGTACGGGCTGAAAACGGCGCTCTAACGCAGCGTCCTTTTCAATGTACTGGCGATATTCGTTCAGCGTTGTCGCGCCGATACAGTGCAATTCGCCGCGCGCAAGCATGGGCTTTAGCAAATTGCCCGCGTCCATTGCGCCATCGGTTTTGCCCGCGCCCACAATGGTGTGCAGTTCGTCGATGAACAGAATAATCTGCCCCTCGCTCTTTTTCACTTCCTGCAGCACGCTTTTCAGGCGCTCCTCAAATTCGCCGCGGTACTTTGCGCCCGCGACAAGCGCGCCCATATCAAGGCTGAACACATTGCGGTCCTTTAGATTTTCGGGCACATCACCGCGCACAATGCGCAGCGCAAGCCCCTCCGCAATGGCGGTTTTGCCCACGCCCGGCTCGCCGATGAGCACGGGATTGTTTTTTGTTTTGCGCGATAAAATGCGCACGACATTGCGAATTTCCGCGTCGCGCCCGATGACGGGGTCAAGCTTTTGCTGACGCGCCAGCTCCACAAGATCCTGCCCGTATTTTTTCAGCACGTCATAGGTGCTTTCGGGGCTGTCGCTTGTCACGCGCTGGTTGCCGCGCACGGCGGCAAGCGCCTGTAAAAAGTCCTGCTTTGTAACATTAAACTGGCGCAGCACGTCCTTGACGGCTGCGTTTGGCGCGTCCAGCATGCCAAGCACAAGGTGCTCGACGGAAACGTATTCGTCGTGCATGCCCGCCGCCGCTTTTTCTGCCGCGGCAAGCGCCTTGTCAAGCTCCGGCGTGAGGTAGACCTTATCCGGCTCGCGCCCCGTGCCGGTGACGTGCGGCAGCTCTGAAATTTTTTTGGCAAACGCTGCGGTCAGATTGCCCGGCTCCGCGCCCATTTTTTGGAACAGCTGCGGAATCAAGCCATTCTCCTGCTGCAAAAGCGCGCAGAACAAATGCTCGGGGCACAGCGCTTGATTTTCATATTCAACCGCCAGCGTCTGTGCACTTTGAATGGCCTCGGTAGATTTTTGTGTTAGTTTTTGTGGATTCATGCGTTACGCACTCCTTTCCTATATGGGACGTGGTGGATGCGGGGGAGACGCGGCTTTTGAAAAAGGCCGCGAAAGCTTTTCGTCAAAGCGCAGCGGTACGGGGCAAAAAGCAAGGCGGCTGCAGCAAAATTCCGCGCGCGTCCGCCGCCAGCCCCGCTAAAGCTGCGCCATCAAGCTGTCAAGACTTTTTTGGTACAGCTGCCCCACGGCGTTCACCGCAGTCTGCGCGCTGTTCAAATGCTCAAAATAGCATTTTAAACACGCGTCAAACAAACTGATGTAGCTTGCAATCGCGCCGCCAAGCTCGCCTGCCGGCACGCCATCCACACAGGGGGTTTGCAGGCGGCGCGCATAGCGCCCGTCGCTGATGTCATAGTCCCGCGGCGCACCTTGCAGGCACGCGCCCTCCAGCTTTGCCCACAGTTTGTAAAACTGTCCGATGGTCAGCAGCAGCGCGGGATTTTGCGTGCGCAGCCCCGCGCGTACCTCGCCAAACTGCGCGCCTGCGTGGGGGTAAAGCTCCACCGCATAGCGGACACTGGGGTTGTATTTATATTGCAGCGCGCTGCGCAAATTCAGCATGGCATCGCTGGCAGAGTGCATCGGCTGCAATGCGTTTTGCCGGTCAAGGGTATCGCTGACGGCAGTAAAAATCTCTTGCATGCGCTGCTCCGGTGTCGCCATGCCGACCGCCTGTGCCAAAATGCGATTCATCATATTGCTGCGGCTTGTGCCCTCGCTATATGCTCGCTTATCGATCGCCGCCACCACATCTTCCATCAGCACAATGCTGTAAACAGTTTTATGCACCGGCCCACATCCTCTCTGCCCTTGCAACTATCGTACCACAGTTAGAATAACTTGTCAAGCAAATTATGTAAGTTTATTTACGAGTTTGACGGAGACAAAAAACCCCCTCGTCCGCAAAGCAAGCATGCGGACAAGGGGGAGAGGGTGTGATTGCGGGGTTTAATTTTTGCCGCGCCGCGTGTGCAAAAGCTGCATCACGGTGCTGCCAATTTCCTGCAGGTTGACAAAAAGCGCCAAAAAGCAAAGCAGCACGCACCACAGCGGCCAAAGCGGGATCTCGTACAGCATCAGCAGGGATTCCAGCAGCAAAACGGCGGTGTTGACGCACAGCTTCAGCGGCGCAAACTGAATGCGCACGAGCGAGCGCGTATTGTACACGCGCAGCAAAAACACCACCACATAGCTGATGAGGGTGGCGACCACCGCGCCGTTCACGCCCATTTTGGGAATGAGCAAAAAGTTCAAAACGCAGTTCAGCCCCGCGCCCACCGCCATGGTGTACAGCGACAGCCCGCTGCGCTTTTCCACCATGTAAATGCTGTTGAGAAAGTTTGACAGGGACGAAAAAATCGTCGCGATCACAAGCAGCGGAATGAAATGCCAGCCGTAAAAGTAGTCCTTGCGAAACAGCAGCATAAACGGCTGCGCCATCAAAATCAGCCCCGCGCCGGCCACAAACATCAGCCCCTGATACGCGTCAAACACGCGGCTGAAAAACTTTTCGCGCTGCGCCTCGGTGCCGTCGGTAAAGGCGCTGATCTGCCACGCCTCGGTAAAAATGGAGGCCACAACGGTCAAAATGGTGGGAAGCTTGTAGCTGCTGCCGTAAACAGCCGCCACGGCCTCGCCGTCCTTCATCATAGCCGCCACAAACATCTGGTCGCTGGCGTTTGTCACCCACCAAAAAATGCTCGCGGGGACAAGCGGCAGGGAATAGCACAGCATCTGGCGCAAAAGACCTTTTTTCCCGCCGAAGCGGATGAATTTCCACAGCCGCGCCGTACAAAATAAGAACAAGGTGCTAAACCCGTCGCCGCAGATGACCGCCAGCAGATAGCCCGTCGGACCAAGATTTAAAAAGCGCAGAAACAGCACGTAAAACAGGCACGTCACAATCGTGCACAAAATGCCGTCAATGGCGTACAGGCGATTCAACTGGCGCGCGCGGACAAATTGACAGTTCAGCGTGCGCAGGCAGCTGACAAGCACATACACGCACAAAAGCGCAATGTAATCCGTGTACCAGCTGATGCGCGCCAGCAGCGGCGACACCGCCAGCAGCACGGCAAAGCCCATGCCCACCGCGACAAAGCCGTTTGTATACACCTGCCGCTTGTCGATATTTTTATCAAGGCCAAAGCGGATGACGGCGTTTGAGATGCCAAGGCTGACCACGGGGATGCAAAAGTTGGCAAACTGATTCAAAAGCTCCTTGATGCCCGCCATCTGCTGCGTGTCAAACCAGTAGCTGAATAGCGGTGCCATAACAAAAAACAGCAGCTTTGACGAAAATGTGCTGATGGCAAACAGCGCGGTGTTGGACACAAGGCGCTTATACTTGTTTTCCATAGAGCTTCCAAGTCCTTTCTGCAAGTCAATACATTTCAAAAGCCGTCTGCCGTTGCGGCACAATTCCCGCTGCCTTGCGGGGTTATCCGCGGCGCTGCGCAAAGCAGCGTCCTTGTGTCCGGCAAACAAAATCATCCGCGCAAAGCAGAAACAGCGTTTGAAGCGCGGCAATAAAACAGCAGTGTAGTTTCACATTGCATTTGTGCATCGGCTGTGACCGGCACATAAAATCGCCCCGCGAGGGGGCTGTCGCAGCTTCGCAAGCGGTAAAAAAGGATCAATATCTGGGGAAACTGCGGTAAAACAGCGCCGCCTCAGCGCAGCATGGCGCGCCGCGCTTTATAATCGGGCATATAGCGCGCCACCACTGCCCAAAAGGCGGGGCTGTGGTTTGGCACGACAAAGTGCGCGTATTCGTGCAGCACCACATATTCCACCGCCGCACGCGGCTTTTCCGCAAGGCGCAGATTAAACGTAAGCTGCCGCGCCTGCGTTTTGCATACGCCCCAGCGCGTTTTCATATCGCGCACCTTAATCAGTGGGCGCTGCCCGTGCAAAAGCGTTGCAAACAGCGGGAAAATCTCATCGCTGACCTGCGTATACAGCACAAGCGCAGCCTGCCGGTTTACCGTGCAGGGAACCGCGGCGCGCTGCTGCGTCTGCGCCGCGCGCACCTGCGCCGCTTGAATCCACGAAAGCTTTTGCGCCAAAAACGCCTCAATGCGCGCCATCGGGCAGCGCATCGGTGCGGACAGCGCGACACTGCCATCGGTGCGCACGCGCAAATTGATATTTTTTACTTTTTTGCGCGTCAGCGTATAGCACAGCGCGCCAAATTGACATTCCTGTTCGGGCTGCGGCAAAATAGATTCCTCCCGCAAAAAATAAAAATTACACGGTGCATCGCGCGCAAGCTTGGCGCGCACCAAAAACAGAAAATACAGCCGATCACAACTATTATACTCTAATTGTTCGCCGCGCGCAAACCATACAAAAAATCGAACTTTATTTGTCTTTCTTTTGGCTTGACAAGCACAAGATATAGTGTGATAATTAAACTCGCGTTCTAGATTTAGCGACATGCGTCCGAGGCGGGCAGAGCAGCTCCAGGGCAGCAACAGGGGGAAAATGATGATAAAAAGCGTAAAAAAGCGCGACGGGCGCGTCGTATTGTACAACGAGGGAAAAATTGCGGCGGCAATTTTAAAGGCGCTGGAGGTTGCGGGGCAGGGCGATGCCACCGCCGCTGCGCGCATTGCGGATGCGGTGCAGGTAAGCCTTGAAGCGCAGTGCGGCGCACAGCCGCCGCAGATAGAGCAAATTCAGGACACGGTGGAGCAGGAAATGATGCGCGCGGGCTATCCCGACGCGGCAAAGCAGTACATTTTGTACCGCGCCAACCGCACGCGCATCCGCGAGGCGAACACCGCCCTGATGCGCACCATCGACGAGATTACCACAGCCGACGCGCGCCAGAGCGATATGAAGCGCGACAACGCCAATATCGACGGCAACACCGCCATGGGCAGTATGCTGCAAATTGGCACGGCGGGCGCAAAGGCATACAACGCGCAGAATCTGCTTACGCCGGAGCAGGCGCGCGCGTATCACGAGGGAGATATCCACATCCACGATTTCGATTTTTACGCGCTCACCACCACCTGTACGCAGATTGATTTGGTCAAGCTGTTCCACGGCGGCTTTTCGACCGGGCACGGCTATCTGCGCGAGCCGCAGGGCATCGCCAGCTATGCGGCGCTTGGTGCCATCGCGATTCAGTCGAACCAGAACGACCAGCACGGCGGGCAGGGCGTGCCCAATTTTGACTATGCCATGGCGGACGGCGTGCGCAAAACCTTTGCAAAGCTGTACGCGCGCAAATTGCGCGATGCGCTGGAGGATACGCTCGACACCGAGGACGAGAGCGAGCTTGCCGGCGCTGCCATTGAGGCGGCCAAGGCTGCCACGGGTACGTCCGCGCGCCTTACGCTGGACGCAGAGGCGTTTGATGCGGCTGTTGTGCGTCATCTGTACGAGAGCACGCGCCTATCTAACGACATCGCGGCGCATGTGGTGAAAAACACGCGCCGCCGCGCCACAGAGCAGACAAACCGCGAGACGTATCAGTCGATGGAGGGCTTTGTCCACAATCTGAACACCATGCACTCGCGCGCGGGCGCGCAGACACCGTTCTCGTCCATCAACTACGGCACGGACACAACGCCGGAGGGCCGCATGGTCATCCGCAACATTTTGCTTGCGACAGAGGCGGGTCTGGGTCACGGCGAGACGGCCATTTTCCCCATTCATATCTTTAAGGTAAAAGAGGGGGTCAATTATAATCCGGAGGACCCCAACTACGATTTGTTTGAGCTGTCGTGCCGCGTCAGCGCAAAGCGGCTGTTCCCGAACTATGTGTTCCTCGACAGCCCGTTCAACCTGCAATATTATAAGCAAGGCCACCCCGAAACCGAGGTTGCCACCATGGGCTGCCGCACGCGCGTGATGGCAAACAACGCCCATCCCGATCAAGAGATTGCGTTCGGGCGCGGCAATTTGTCGTTCACCTCCATCAACCTGCCGCGCCTTGCCATTGAGGCAAAGGGCGACGAGGCGAAATTCTACAAAACGCTGGACGAGCGGCTGGAGCTTGTTGCGCAGCAGCTGCTGGATCGGTTTGAAATTCAAGGGGCAAAGCGCGTTTACAACTATCCGTTCCTGATGGGACAGGGCGTGTGGCTCGACAGCGAAAAGCTTGGCCCCAACGACGAGGTGCGCGGCGTTTTGACGCACGGCAGCTTGTCCATCGGCTTTATCGGCCTTGCGGAGACGCTTGTGGCGCTGTACGGTCACCACCACGGCGAGAGCGCCGAAATGGAGGAAAAGGGTCTTGCCATCGTGCGCCATATGCGCGAATTTTGCGATGAGAAGGGCGCGCGGACGGGGCTGAATTTTGGCCTGCTGGCAACGCCGGCAGAGGGGCTTTCCGGTCGCTTTATCCGCATGGACAAAAAGCGCTATGGCGAAATTCCCGGCGTGACCGACCGCGAATATTACACAAACTCGTTCCACATTCCCGTGTATTATAACATTTCGGTCTACGACAAAATCCAACGGGAGGCACCGTTCCATGCGCTGACCAATGCAGGCCACATCAGCTATGTGGAGCTTGACGGCGACACCGCCAACAATCTGGAGGCGTTCGAGAGCGTCGTGCGCTGTATGCATGACGCGGGCATCGGCTACGGCAGCATCAACCATCCCGTGGACCGCGACCCCGTGTGCGGCTATGTCGGCGTGATTGGCGAAGTGTGTCCGCGCTGCGGCCGCCGTGAGGGCGAAGCTATCAGTCCGGAGCGCCTTGCAGAGCTGCGCAAAATCTATCCCGATACCACCCCGGATTGTAGCTGCAACACCTAAAATATCGCCCCATGCAGGGGAGAGCAAGCAATCGTCACCCTGTTCAAACATACACGGCCGGGCGTGTTTTCCCGGCGACCATCAACGGGTTTATTAAAAGGAGGACAAAATTATGGCACCGCAAATTACAGTCAATGTTGAGGCAAAAAACGGCAAGGATGTCGGGTTTGAGCGCATCCGCCGCATCACCGGTTATCTTGTGGGCACAATGGACAAATGGAACGATGCGAAAAAGGCCGAGGAGCATGACCGTGTCAAGCACGGTCTGTCGCACTAGCTGCCGTGCGTCGGTGTGCGGTATGAATGAAACTTTAAATTTAGCCAGCATTGTGGAGGATTCCATTGTGGACGGGCCGGGCATTCGCGTGACGGTGTTTTGTCAGGGCTGTCCGCACGCCTGTCCCGGCTGTCATAACCCGCAGAGTCACCCGTTTGGCACGGGCACGGATCTGACGGTGCAGGAGATTTATGACGTTGTGCAGCGCAGCCCGCTGTGCCGCGGGGTTACTTTTTCGGGCGGGGAGCCATTCTCGCAGCCGGAGGGCTTTGCGGCGCTTGCGCAGCTGCTGCGCGGCGGCGGCTACGAGGTGGCGTGTTACACGGGCTACACCTTTGAGCAGCTGCAAAAGAATGGCACACTGGAACAGCAAAGGCTGTTAGAGCTGCTGGATGTGCTTGTGGACGGGCCGTTTGTGCTTGCGCAGCGCGATTTGAGTCTGCGCTTTCGCGGCAGCACGAACCAGCGCATTCTGGACGTGCCGCGCAGCCTAGCGCGCGGCGAAGCCACAAAATATGACGGCGCGCGCTGGACGGGTGAGGATGCGCGGTGCTAAGATGCTAAGATGCGCTGCAAATTACATCCGCCAAAAATACAACAAAGCAAAAGAGCCGTGCCACCTGGCTTTGGTGTGGCACAGCTCTTTTGCTTTCTATGGCGTTTCGTTGTAGAATAAAGCAATGCAATTTCACATTGCTTTATCAAAATCCACCGGAAAATCCACTAAAAACAGTCTGAAAAGGAGAAAAATTCCTCTATGCGTTTACGTTTTAAAGCTTATGCCGCGCCGGAGCTTGCTGCGTGGTCACAGTGCGAGCGCCAACCGCAGGATTTTTGCGGTCACTGGGCGCAGCGCTTTGCCCGTCCGCAGCAGCCGCTGCATTTGGAGCTTGGCTGCGGCAAGGGCGGCTTTCTCGCGCAGCTAGCCATCGAAAATCCACACATCAACTATATTGGCATTGACCTTACAGATAAGGTGCTTGTGCTGGCAAAGCGCAAGCTGGAGAGCGCCTGTGCCGCCGCCGGCTGCGCGGCTGACAACGTGTGCATCGTTGCGCACGACATTGAGCGCATCCGCGAAATGCTCAGTGCCGCCGATGCCGTGCAGCGCGTGTACATCAATTTTTGCAATCCGTGGGATAAAAAGGCGGGTCACACAAAGCATCGCCTCACCCATCCGCGTCAGCTTTTGCAGTACCGCAGCTTTCTTGCGCCGGGGGCGGAGTTGTGGTTTAAGTGCGACGATGACGCGCTGTACACGGATGCGCTGAACGATCTGCCGCAGGCGGGCTTTGCCGTTACATGGCAGACGTGGGATCTGCACGCGGACGAGCCGGCGTGGAACCGCCGCACAGAGCACGAGGAAATGTTTGCCCAAAAGGGTCTGCCCACGCACGCGCTGATTGCACGCATTGCGGCGCTTCCGGAAGCCGAAGGGGAAAATGCTGCGCGCTGAAAAAGTGCCGTGCGCCAAGCAGACAGTGCCATCGGGAGGTTTTTTCATCCGACGATTTTCCGCCTTGACCGCACGAGCGCACTGTGCATAAAATCGCCCCGCGATAAGATTTATCACAGCTTCACAAACGGTAAAAAGCAGCCATGCATCGGAAAACTGCTGTAGACCAATGTGATTTCACATGGCTCGATAGCATCGTCTATGACCGGCACATAAAATCGCCCCGCGATAAGATTTATCACAGCTTCACAAACGGTAAAAGCATTCATGCATCGGAAAACCGCGATAGATGCCGGCCGCTGTATGCGTAATTTTCGTATCGTATGCGCATTCGTTTTTTATCGCGGGAAGCCGGAGCAGCCGAATAAAAAAGGCACCGCCCTACTGAGGTTTAAAACCCAGCAGGGCGGTGCCTTTTTGAAACAGTGCTTGTCGAAAAAGCAAGGCGGCGCATTTTGCGCGGTCGCCTTCGCTTATTTCGCGTACTCCACCGCGCGCGACTCGCGGATGACATTTACCTTAATCTGACCCGGATAATCAAGGGCTTCCTCAATTTTCTGGGAAATGCTGTGTGCCAAAACGACAAGGTTGTCGTCGCTCACCTGTTCGGGCTTTACCATGATGCGCACCTCGCGGCCGGCCTGAATGGCAAAGCTGCGTTCCACACCCTCAAAGCCGTTTGCAATTTCCTCAAGGCTCTCAAGGCGCTTGATATAGCTCTCGACATTTTCACGCCGCGCACCGGGGCGCGCCGCCGAAATAGCATCCGCGGCCATCACAATAAATGCAAGCGGCGTTTTGGGATCCACGTCGCTGTGATGCGCTTCGATGGCATGAATAATGGCGGGATTCTCCTTGTACTTTTTCGCAACATCAACGCCGATGCTGACGTGGCTGCCCTCAATTTCGTGGTCAAGCGCCTTGCCGATATCGTGCAAAAGCCCCGCGCGGCGCGCCTGTGTGACGTTGAGGTTCAGCTCCGCAGCCATGATGCCCGACAGATATGCCACCTCAAGCGAGTGGTTCAGCACGTTCTGACCGTAGCTGGTGCGGTATTTTAAGCGGCCCAGCAGCTTTACAATGTCGGGGTGCAGCCCGTGCACACCCACGTCCATCACGGCCTTTTCGCCCTCGCGCTTCATCATCAGCTCAAGCTCGCGGCGGCACTTGTCCACCGTCTCCTCGATGCGCGCGGGATGAATGCGCCCGTCGGCAATCAGCTTTTCAAGCGTCATGCGCGCCACCTCGCGGCGCACGGGGTCAAAGCTTGAAAGCGTAATCGCCTCCGGCGTGTCGTCAATGATGAGGTCAACCCCCGTCGCTGTCTCCAGCGCGCGGATGTTTCGACCCTCGCGGCCAATGATGCGCCCCTTCATCTCGTCGCTGGGCAGCGGCACAACAGACACCGTCGCCTCGCTCGAATGGTCAGCCGCGCAGCGCGCAATCGCCTGACTGATCAGCTCGCGCGCCATGGTGTCGGCCTGATCCTTCATGTTTGTCTCGTAGCTTGCAATGTGCATGGCCTTTTCATGCGACAGCTTCTCGTCGAGACGCGTCAGCAAAAGCTGCTTTGCGTCCGCTTGGCTCAGCGCCGCAATGGCCTCCAGCTTTTCCGTCTGACGCAGCCGCAGCTGGTCAATCTCTGCAAGGCGCGCCTCCACAAGCTCGCCGCGCTGACGCAAATCTGTCTCCTTGTCCTCAAGTGCGGTTGTTTTGCGGTCGATGGCCTCCTCTTTTTGGTCAAGGCGGCGCTCCTGCCGCGTCAATTCGTTGCGGCGCTCTTTAATCTCTTGATCCGCTGCCGTTTTCATTTGCAGCGCTTCATCCTTTGCCTCCACAAGCGCTTCCTTGCGCTTTTGTTGGGCGGATTTCATCGCGTCGTTTACAAGACGCTTTGCCTCATCCTCGGCACTGCCGATTTTCGCCTCCGCAGTTTTGCGGCGGTATCCTATTCCAGCGAAAAATGTAGCAGCACCCACAGCCACGGGCAGGACGATCAGCAAAATAATGCTCCATACCGGCATGGGCTCAACTCCTATTCATTTGTAGTGTGCGCCGGTTTTTTTACCGACAAAATATGAATAAAAGTAACCCAAGAAACGGGGGAAAACCGCCCGTGTCCGTTCATTCATGAAAGAAGCCCCAAAAGGGAAGGAAAAGGCGGCGGGACAAATGTCCGCACCTCGCCTCTTGTATTACAATATATCATTAGTACATATTGTAAAGCAGTGAGGGCATAATGTCAAGAAATTGTTCGCGGAGACCCGCTCGCTTTGTGCATTTGACCCTTGACTTTCGTTTGCGGGCGGTGTAATATGTGTGATACGCATCAGGGCTTTTGGGCAAAAGCTGTCCGCCCTGCGCGCTAAAAAAGCATATCCCGCAAAGCGTCGAGGCGAACACGGCGCGCCTGTTTCGGGGCATCAGAGAGGGCTTGCATTTTGCTGAAAGCAGCCTTGCCGACCGCACGGTGCGTTACCATCGCAGAGCAGCAGGGGTGAACCCCTGTCGGGCACGGCCCGTTACAGCCGCATAGGATGCAAGGCCGTTTTCCGGCTGCGCATTTGCAAAGAGTGGCGCGCAAGGATGCGTTTTTCCCGCCGCAAAAGGGGAAAGGGCAGCGTGCAATTCGGGTGGAACCATGGGCAGAAGTTACGCTCATCCCGTAAGATAGGATTTACGGGGTGGGCTTTTTTTATTCCTTTCGGGCAAATGAATTTTTAGGAGGAGACAAAATGAAAGTGACACTCAAGGGCGGCGTTGTGAGGGAATTTGATGCCGGCATCACAGCCGCAGACGCTGCAAAAAGCATCGGCATGGGGCTTTACAAAAGCGCGTGCGCCGCGCGTGTGGACGGCGCGGTGTGCGATTTGCGCACGCCGCTGACAAACGACTGTGCGCTTGACATCCTCACGTTTGAGGATGAGGCGGGCCGCCGCGCGTTCAACCACACCGCAAGCCATATGCTGGCGCAGGCCGTAAAGCATTTATATCCGGCGGCAAAGCTTGCCATCGGCCCTGCCATCGACGGCGGCTTTTACTATGATTTCGACGTGGAAAAGCCGTTCACGCGCGAAAATCTGGACGCGCTGGAGGCAGAGATCAAGGCCATTTGCAAGCAGGCGCTGCCCATTGAGCGCCTTTCTCTGACAGCGGACGAGGCGCGCGCCGCCGAAAAAGACGAGCCGTATAAGCAGGAGCTGCTGGAGGAGCACGCGGCAAAGGGTGAAAATCTGCTGTTTTACCGGCAGGGTGATTTTATGGATTTGTGTGCCGGCCCGCATCTGATGGACACGGGCAGCGTCAAGGCCGTCAAGCTGACAAGTGCCACGGGCGCGTACTGGCGCGGCGACAGCACAAAAAAGACGCTGTGCCGCGTGTACGGCACGGCGTTCCCCAAGGCGGCAGAGCTGGAAGCGTACCTTGCCGCACAGGAGGAGGCGCGCGCGCGCGACCACAACAAAATCGGGCGCGAGCTTGAGTTTTTCACAACGTCGGACGTGATTGGGCAGGGGCTGCCGATTTTGCTGCCCAAGGGCGCGCGCACCATTCAGCTTTTGCAGCGCTTTGTCGAGGACGAGGAGCAGCGGCGCGGTTATCTGCTGACGAAAACGCCGCTGATGGCGAAGCGTGATCTGTACAAAATTTCCGGTCACTGGGATCATTATCAAGATGGCATGTTCATTTTCGGCGACCCGAAGGACGAGACAAAAGAGTGCTTTGCGCTGCGTCCGATGACGTGTCCGTTTCAGTATCAGGTCTATTTAAACCGCAAGCGCAGCTATCGCGATTTGCCGATGCGTCTGGGCGAGACGAGCACGCTGTTCCGCAATGAGGATTCAGGCGAGATGCACGGGCTGATTCGCGTGCGTCAGTTCACCATCAGCGAGGGGCATCTGATCCTGCGGCCCGACCAGCTGGAGGAGGAATTTCGCGGCTGTCTTGACCTTGCAAAGTTTATGCTGGAGACGCTGGGTCTTGCCGAGGACGCAAGCTTTCGATTCAGCCAGTGGGACCCAAAGCGCAACGACAAATACGAGGGGACTCCGGCGCAGTGGGACGAGGCGCAGAGCACGATGCAGAAAATTCTCGACCACATCGGCATCGACTACACCATCGGCATCGACGAGGCGGCGTTCTACGGGCCGAAGCTCGACATTCAGATGAAGAACGTGTACGGCAAGGAGGACACCCTTATCACCATCCAGATTGACATGCTGCTGGCGCAGAAATTCGGCATGACATACACGGACAGTGACGGACAGGAAAAAACGCCGTATATCATTCACCGCACAAGCCTTGGCTGCTATGAGCGCACACTGGCGCTGCTGCTTGAAAAGTATGCGGGCGCGCTGCCCGTGTGGCTCAGCCCGGAGCAGGTGCGGATCATTCCCATCAGCGAGCAGCACCACGACTATGCGCAAAGCGTGTGCAAGGCGCTGGAGGCGGCGGGCGTGCGTGCCGGTGCCGATTACCGCAGCGAAAAAATGGGGTATAAAATCCGCGAGGCACAGCTTGAAAAAACGCCGTATATGCTCGTGGTGGGCGCGCAGGAAATGGCCGACAACACCGTTGCCGTGCGCGCGCGCAAGGAGGACAATGGCGGCACAATGGCGCTTTCGGACTTCATTGCGCAAATTCAAAAAGAAATTGAGACAAAGGCACGGTAATCGCTCTGCCCAATTAGGGCGGTTTCCATCCTTGCGAAATGCCGTAGGATTTTTTAAATCCTACGGCATTTCTGTCTGCAATAGCGCACAGCTTTTGTGCCGTGCTCCGCGCCGTGCTTTGTGCTGTGTTCCGTGCTCGTGCTCCGCGCGCCGTGCCCCGTGCCGTGCCCCGTGCCGTGCTCCACGCCGTGCTCCACGCCGTGCTCCGCGCGCCGTGCTTTATGTCGTGCCCCGTGCGTGCCCCGTGCGTGCTCCGCGCTCGTGCTCCGTGCCGTGCTCCGCGCTCGTGCTCCGCGCCGTGCCCCGTGCCGTGCCCCGCGCTGTGCCCCGCGCGCCGCAGACAACGTTAAAAAAACGCCTTGCGAAAGCTTTCCCATTTTCGCAAGGCGTTTTCTGCTTTTGTTTCCCGTAGCTCTGCGTTCCTGTTTAAAGTTTTCGCAAGGCCTTTTTCAAAAGGCCGCGTCTCCTGCGCATCTTCGGCGCATCTCCTGCGCGTCTCCTGCGCGCGACTGCGCCTTACCGCCCCAGCAGCATGCGCAGTCGCCCGTAGCCGTGCGGCGCATCGCTTTTCAGCGCCTCGGTGCGCGCCCACGGCGCGGCTTTTCCGTCCAGCAGCAGCGCCGCCGCATCGCCGCCTGTCAGCGCGCGCGGCGCGTCGGTTTTGCGGCTGTTCCGGCACGCGTCATAATCCCACAAAATTACGCCCGCGCAATCCGCGCCTTTGGCGGTCATTGCAAACACAAGCCCCGCCGCCTCGCCGTAGCAAAAGCGCTCGAACCGTATTTTTCCGTCACAGTAAACCGTCAGCCTGTCGCGGAACTGCCCGTGTCCGCTCTGCTGATAGCGAAAGCCGGCGCATTTCTCCTTTTTAACCGCATCGGTAATTTCAGAAAACGTCATGTCCTTGCCTCCTCCATCGTCTGTTTTTCTCGCAAAAGCTCGCACAATAAGGCACGCACCGTCCACGCCTTGTTGTGCTTTGTCACAATCGCCTTCAGCATCGGCGGCGCACCCGCGCTGCGCAAAGCGCCCAGCAGTGTATTCAATAAATCGTCCGGTAGATTGGCAAGCAGCAAAAGACGCTCGCTTTGCGCCGCATTTTCCGCCGCGTCGCTGTCGGCGGCAGGCGCGTTTGACGCACCGAAAACCGCCGCGTTTGCCAGCGCGCCAACCGTCTCGTCAAGCTGCGAGGGCGCAATGTCACGCGCCGGAATACATAGCTCTGTCAAAACCGCGCGCACAATATCACCCACACCACCCGCGCCACCCGCGCCGCCGCGCGGCAGCCCGTATAACAGCGCAAGCGGCAGTGCCGCGCCAAGAATATGTGCCTTCATCAAACCGCCTCAACTTTCATAAAGCCGGCGCAAAGACCGCCCGAAGCATCAGAGCATCAGTCGCTATGCGCCTGTAAGAAATAAATTCGCGCGGAAAAGTCCGGCATCAGCCGCACATCCTTTGTGTAGCCCGTGCCCGTAAACGCCTGCTTTTGCTTCAGTCCCGCGCCCATCAGCAAATCGCCGTATACCGTGTAGCACTCTTTCTCGCACGGCATCCCATAAAGCTCGCTCGCCTTTTGCACCAGCACACCGTCGGGGTTCACCTTAAACGGCAGCACAAAATTTAAAAGCCCGCCAAAGGCACGGATGTTGACGCTTTGCGCCCGCGCCGTGACCGTGTACAGCGCATCGGGGTCAAGCGCCTTGAAGCGCAGCGGCGGCTTTGACGTGTTCGGGACAAGCAAATGCAGATATTCGCCCAGCATCGCCTCTTTTTTGTCCTCGCTCACGACCATCCACTCGCATTTGTCCTGCGCAAACGGGCTTGCCAGACGCAAAAACTGACCGTATTGCAGCAAGCGCCGATGCGCCTTGTAGTAAACAATCTGCGCCGCAACGGCCTTTAATTCCGCGGGCGGCAGCAGCGTCAAATCCAGCTCGTACCCCAAAACGCCAAACGCCGCCACGTCAAACCGCGCATCCAGCGGGCTGACGCGTGCGCTCTGATGGTTCGGCACCGCCGACACATGGCAGCCCATTGTGCTCTGCGGATAGCCGTAGCTGGTGCCGGTCTGAATTTTCTGCCGCTCGTAGGCATCGGTGTCATCGCTCGTCCAAATCTGCGGCATATACGACAAAATGCCAAGATCAAAGCGGTTGCCGCCCATGGAGCAGCCCTCGAACAGCACCTCGGGGTTCGCCCTTGTCACAGCGTCCAGCACCCGATACAGCCCAAGCGTATAGCTGTGCGCAAAGCGTCCCTGCTGCTGCAAGGCGGGGCTGTAAGCGTCCGAAATCGGGCGGTTCATGTCCCATTTGACATAGGAGATCTCCGCGCTTTTCAGCGTGCGGTTCACGTTTTCAATAAGGTAATCCTGCACCTCGCTCCGGCACAAATCCAGCACGAGCTGATGGCGCCCCTCGCAGGGCGTGTGACCGGGCGAGGCAATCACCCAGTCGGGGTGCGCACGGTATAAATCAGAGTCGGCGTTCACCATCTCCGGCTCCACCCACAGGCCGAACCGCATGCCCAGCGCCTTTATTTTTTGCGCCAGACCCGCAAGGCCGTCCGGCAGCTTTTTGCGGTTGACGTTGTAATCGCCAAGCCCCGCCGTATCGCTGCTTCGCGCGCCAAACCATCCGTCGTCCAGCACAAAAAGCTCAATGCCAAGCTTTGCGGCCGCTTTTGCAAGCTTTAACAGCTTTGCCTCGTTAAAATGAAAATACGTCGCCTCCCAGTTGTTGATGAGAATCGGCCGCTCTGCGTTCGCCCACGCGCCGCGGACAAGATGCCGGTTGACAAAGCGGTGCATATGCGCGCTCATGCCGTTTTTTCCGTCCTGAGAAAACGAGAGCACGGCCTCCGGCGTTTCAAATACTTCGTCCGGCGCAAGCGTCCAGCAAAAGCCCTCCGGCTGAAGGCCCGCCATCACGCGCGTCTGCCCAAACGGTGTCACCTCCACGCTGCCCGCATGACTGCCGGAATAGATGAGGTTAAACCCGTACACATCGCCCGTATGCTCGGTTGCGTCCTGCGCCGCCAGCATAAAAAACGGGTTGCACAAATGGCTGGAGGTGCCCGTCAAACTGCCAAAGCTGTGCGTGCCCGCGGTCAAGCGGCACTGCGTCTCGTGTCGCTCGCGCGCCCATGCGCCCGTAAAGGTGGACAAAACAAAGTCGCACGACGGCAAATCAAGCTGATAGCTCATGGCCTTTTCAAGCGTCAGCGCGCCGCCCGTGCCGTTGCGAAGGGTCATGCGCCGCGTGATTACGTCGCAATCCTCGTACACGGTATAAGATAAGGTAATAAGCACGCCCTCGGGCGATACAAAGTCAAGCGCGAGCGTATCGTCGCCGTCAAACGCGCCGGGCATACCGCTGGGCGGCACGCTTCCCTTGCGCTGCCGCGCCGCGCGAAAGGAAAAATCCAGCGTGCGGCAGCCGTTTGGAAGCTGCAAAAGCAGCGCGCCTGCGCGCAGATCTCCCTTTTGCACGGGCGCTAGCTCCAGACACAAATGCGACAGGCCGTCGGGCGAGGATTTTTGATAAATGGCATCGCCGCCGTAGGGGACAGCCACTTTTTCGCACAGCGCCGCGCGGTCGGGGCGCAGCTTTGCGCCGTAGTGCAGCGTTTCCGCCAGTGCCCCGCGCAGCGCAATATAATAGCCCGTGTGTGCCGTCTCGATGCTGAACAGCCCGTTTTCTACCCGTATCATGGCAAAAGCCTCCCGCACTGTACATTTTCTGCAAATTTGGCCGATCAGCGGCGGCCGGTTTACTGTCTCTATTATGCTTGTTTTTCTGCCGCGCGTCAAGCAGGGATTAGTCATTTTGTGCATAAAATGATAAAAAAGTCCATGCAAATTGCCGGTAGACACGAAACCGGGAAAGGACTATACTAAAGCCAGAGAAAAGGAAAGGGGCGAGGCCAATGTACTCAACTGAAGAACCCGTGCAGTCGATGCAGGGCCGCCGCTAAAAACGCAAGCCGCCGTTATCCCATTGGATTTTGTTGATGCCGCCGTCCGGTGTTGCGGGACGAGAAACCGCAGGAGATGTGACGTGTTAGGCAGGAAAGCTTGGCGCAAGGCGTTTTGACCCGGTGGAACGACCCTGTACAAGGTTTGACAATGCACAAAATAAAGCAGTGCTCCGCAAAGAAGGAGTCTCTGCGCAAAAACCATAAAAGCTGCAAAAAAAGCGCTTTTCCGCAAAATGCGGAGAAGAAAACCGAGCAACCGATAAGGAAAGGGCAGTAAGACCAATGCACTAAGAACTTGTCCACACTGGTTGTGTGTCATTCAGACATCAAAACAGAAAGGCGAGAGACCAATGCAGGCCTGAAAAAATCCCCGTAAGCGGGAGCATCGCAAGTTTTTTTACAGCAGTTTTTCTAAGACAGATTTTTGTTCTTAAACACCAAATAAAATTTAGAAGCGTCCCGTTGCCGCGTTGGTGACGGGGCGCTTTTTGCGCGGCACCGTACAACCCCTTCTGCGCGGGGAAAAACACTGCGCGCCGAAGTTCGCCCTCACCGAGGCCGTTTTTCTTGACATCGACACGATTGTGCTTATAATAAAAGGTATCTATCATGGGGTGGGTGTGCCGTGCGGCAAGCCCACTGTAAAGGAGCAGAAAATGTCTTTTTCGCAAAAAATTATCCCCGTGCTGATTGGCGCGGACATGAACTGCTATACTGTGGCGCGCGCCTTTCACGAGGCCTACGGTGTCACCGCGCATGCGTTCGGCCGCTGGCCGATGGGCGATACCATGTATAGCCGCATTGTTCATTTTACCGCGGTGCCGGATATTGACAGCGCGGCTGTGCTGTGCAAAACGGTGACGGATTTTGCCGCCGCGCACACGGAGGCAACGTGCGTTGTGCTGGGCTGCACCGACGATTACGCAAGCCTTTTGATGGACGTGCGCGATGCTTTGCCTGCCAATTGCATCGCGCCGTATCTTGCGCCCGCGCTGCGCGATAAGCTTGTCAACAAGGCGGATTTTTATGCGCTGTGCGACAGCTATGCCCTGCCGTACCCGAAAACCTTTTTGGCAAGGGAGCCGGTTCCCGCCGCAAAGCTGACGGAACAGGCGCTCGGGTTTTCGTACCCCATCATCCTCAAGCCCTCCAGCAGCATTTTGTACTGGAAGCACCCGTTTGACGGCATGAAAAAGGTCTACACCGCAAAAGATGCGAGCAGCGCCGAAAAAATTCTCGCCACCATCTACGGCGCGGGCTATGATGATATTGTTATTTTGCAGGACATGATTCCGGGCGACGACAGCTTTATGCATGTGCTGACGGCGTATGTGGACAAAAACAGCAAGGTGAAAATGATGTGTCTCGGTCATGTGGGGCTGGAGGAGCACACGCCGAAGGCGATTGGCAACCACGCCGCCATCATCACCGAATATAACGAGCCGCTTATGACAAAGCTGAAAGCGTTCCTTGAGGACATCGGCTACACGGGCTTTGCCAATTTTGACATTAAATATGACACGCGCGACGGCTCCTACCGCGTGTTTGAAATCAATCTGCGGCAGGGGCGCAGCAATTACTACGTCACGGGCGCGGGGTATAATCTGGCGCAATATGTTGTGGAGGATCGCGTGCTGGGCAAAGACCTTGGCGCGTGTGCCATTTGCAAGGAGCCGACGTTCTGGCACAGCGTGCCAAGGCGCGTTGTCTACCGTTATGTGCGCGACCCCGAATTTGTGGCGCAGGCAAAGGCGCTGAAAAAAGCGGGCAGACAGACAAGCAGCTTTGGCTATGCGTTCGATCTTGTCACAAACCCAAAGCGGCTTGCCTATTATCTTGTCCATATGCAGCGCTATTTTAAAAAGTTTAAGACCTATGGCAATGTGACAAAATAAAAAGAATTTTTTGGATCGGATTTTTTGCTGTATGCGGGCTTTGCAAAAAAAATCCGGCTGCTTTGCACTTTCATCCCACCGCGATATTATAAGTCCTAAGGAGGCGCGTTCCATGGCGGATACAATGCACCCTGCGGTCAAACAGCCGCCGAAGGTTCTTGGCATTTTGGGGGGGCTTGGCCCCATGGCGACGGTCTATTTTTACGAGATGCTCACAAAGCACACAAAGGCAAAATGCGATCAGGATCACATTGATGTCATCATCAATTCGCGCGCCACAACGCCCGACCGCACGGCGTATATCCTCGGACAAAGCAGCGAAAATCCGTTTGACATCATGGCGGCGGACGCGGCGCGCCTTGTCACCTTTGGCGCGGATGTCATCGCCATTCCCTGCAACACCGCGCACTATTTTTACGACCGCCTCAACGACAGCATCGCAATTCCCATTTTAAACATGGTGGAGGAGACTGTGCTGTGCGCCAAAGCCCGATGCAGCAAGGTGGGCATTTTGGCGACGAGCGGCACCGTGCAGACGGGCACCTATCAGCGCATGTGTGAAACGCATGCGCTGGCGTGCGCCGTGCCGGATGAGGCGGGACAGGCGGCGGTGATGCACTTGATTTACGACTGCATCAAGCAGGGCAAGCCCGCTGATATGGCACGCTTTTTTGCCGTTGCCGACGGGTTAAGGGCGCAGGGCTGCGAGCGCATCATTCTTGGCTGCACAGAGCTATCGCTGATTAAGCGCGACGAAAGGCTGGACGAATTTTATTTGGATTCGATGGAGGTGCTTGCCAAAAATGCCATCGAGACCTTTGGCAAGACCCCCATCGGCTTTTAGCGCGGCAAAGCGCAAAAACAAAACGGCAGCGCCGTGCCCAAACCGCGCCGCCCACAGGAGGAAAAAAGAAGTATGTGTGGATTTATTGGTTTTACCGGCAAGCTTGACTCCCGCCAAACCGTGCTGGAAACGATGATGAACCGCATCGTTCACCGCGGCCCCGATATGGGCGGCAGCTATGTGGATGATGATGTCGCGCTCGGCTTTCGCCGTCTGTCCATCCTCGATTTAAGCGAGGCGGGCGCGCAGCCCATGCACAGCGAGGACGACAAGCTTGTCGTTGTGTTCAACGGCGAAATTTATAATTTTATGCAGCTGCGCGCAGAGCTTGAGGCAAAGGGTCATACGTTTCACTGCGGCGCGGACACCGAGGTGCTGCTGCACGGGTACGAGGAATACGGCGAGGCGCTGATTGACAAGCTGCGCGGGATGTTCGCGTTTGTTTTGTGGGACAAGCCGAATCAAAAGCTGTTTGGCGCGCGCGATATTTTCGGCATCAAGCCGTTCTATTATTATCCGATTCCGGGCGATGAGGGCATGCTGTTCGGCAGTGAAATCAAGTGCTTTCTCGACCACCCGAAATTCCAAAAGGCCGTGAACGAAAATGCACTGCGCCCGTATTTGACGCTGCAATATTCCGCCACGGAGGAAACTTTTTTTAAGGGTGTGTACAAGCTGCCCGCCGCGCATTATTTTACGCTGCAAAACGGAAAAATGGACATAAAGCGCTATTGGGACTGCAAATTTGACGCGCAGCAGCAGCCATACGACGCGTGCGTGGACGCGCTGGATGAAACCGTGCGCGAGAGCGTAAAGGCGCACCAGATTGCAGACGTAAAGGTCGGCTCGTTTTTGTCGGGCGGCGTGGATTCCAGCTATATCGCCGCCGTGCAAATGCCGGACAATACGTTCAGCGTCGGCTTTGACTATCACAAATTCAACGAGACAAACTACGCAAAAGAGCTGTCCGACAAGCTCGGCATCAAAAATTACTGCAAGCTGATTTGCGCGGACGAGTGCTTTGACGCATTTTCCGACATCCAGTATCACATGGACGAGCCGCAGTCAAATCCGTCCAGCGTGCCGCTGTATTTCCTTGCAAAAATGGCAAGCGAGCACGTCACCGTCGTGCTTTCGGGCGAGGGCGCGGACGAGCTTTTTGCGGGCTACGAATGGTATGCCGACACGCCCGCCATGGAAAAATTTAAAAAGCGCGTGCCGCTTGCGGCGCGCCGCGCGCTGGCCACCACGGCAAAAAAGCTGCCGTATTTTAAAGGGCAGAACTTTTTGATTAAGTGCGCAGAGCGGCCGGAGGATTATTTTGTCGGTCAGGCAAAGGTCTTTCCGGAGGACGAGGCCGTGGCAATTTTAAAGCCGGCATTCCGGTGCGGCCCCTCGGTGCAAAGCTTGACCGCGCCCGTGTATGCGCGCGTTAAGGACGCGGACGAGGTGACAAAAAAGCAGTATCTCGACATGAATTTGTGGCTGCCGGGCGACATTTTGCTGAAAGCCGATAAGATGTGCATGGCGCACAGCCTTGAATTGCGCGTGCCGTTCCTCGATAAAAAGGTCATGGAATTTGCGCAGACAATTCCCACAAATTATCGCATCAAGGGCACAAACACAAAAATTGTCATGCGCTCTGCCGCCAACAAGGCCCTGCCCGACGAGTGGGCCAACCGCCCCAAAAAGGGCTTTCCCGTGCCGATTAAATTCTGGCTGCGCGAGGAAAAATATTACAATATCGTAAAAGAATATTTTGACAGCGATTTTGCCGCCGTCTATTTTGACACAGACGCTTTGACAAAGCTGCTCGAGGATCATTTTAACGAAAAAGCCGACAATCAGCGCAAAATCTGGACGATATTCACATTTCTTATATGGTACAAGCGCTTTTTTGTCGAGGAGCAATAACACAAAAATCAGATAAAATTGCATCGGCGTGTGCTCCGACAAGCGCCCGCCCGAAAGGACTTAGCATCATGGCAAAACCGACCTTTTATATCACAACGCCCATCTATTATCCCAGTGATAAGCTGCACATCGGCCACAGCTACACCACCGTTATCTGCGATGCCATTGCGCGCTATAAGCGCATGCAGGGCTATGACGTGCTGTATCTGACCGGCACCGACGAGCACGGCCAAAAAATACAGGACAAGGCCGCCGCCAAGGGCGTGACACCGAAGGAATATGTCGATGAAATTGTTGCGGGCATCAAAGAGCTGTGGAAGCTGATGAATATTTCCAACGACCGTTTTGTGCGCACCACCGACGATTATCATGTGGAAACCGTGCAGAAAATTTTTAAAACCCTCTACGACAAGGGCGATATTTATAAGGGGAGCTACAAGGGTCATTATTGCAAGCCGTGCGAGAGCTTTTGGACACAGAGCCAGTTAAACGATGGCAAATGCCCCGACTGCGGCGGCCCTGTGTACGAGGCAGAGGAGGAGGCCTATTTTTTCCGCACCGGAAAATACGCGCAGCGCCTGCTCGATTTGTACGAGACGCACCCCGATTTCATTCAGCCCGAAACGCGCAAAAACGAGATGATTGCCTTTATTAGTCAGGGCTTGCAGGACACCTGTGTCTCGCGCACCAGTGTGTCGTGGGGCATTCCCGTCACCTTTGACCCTGCGCACACGGTGTATGTCTGGGTGGACGCGCTGTCCAACTATATTTCGGCGCTGGGCTACGGCAATGAGGCCTACAGCGACTACGAAAAATATTGGCCGGCGGATATTCATGTTGTCGGCAAGGAAATTTTGCGCTTTCACACCATCATCTGGCCCGCAATGCTGATGGCGCTGGATTTGCCGCTGCCCAAACGCGTGTTCGGTCACGGCTGGGTGCTGCTGGACGGCGGAAAAATGAGCAAGAGCAAGGGCAATGTGGTCGATCCCGTCGTGCTGTGCGGGCGCTATGGCACCGATGCAATTCGTTATTTTCTGCTGCGCGAAATTCCGTTCGGCAACGACGGCATTTTTTCCAATGAGACGCTGCTGAACCGCATCAATACAGACCTTGCAAACGACCTTGGCAATTTGCTTTCGCGCAGCGTTGCCATGGTGGAAAAATATTTTGGCGGCACGCTGCCCGCAAAGCGCGAGAGCGGCGAATTTGACGACGAGCTGATTGCCACCGTGCAGAACATGCCCGCCGCCGTGACAAAATGCATGGACGATTTGCTTGTGCCGCAGGCGCTGCAGGAGATTTTTAAAGGTATTCAGCGCGCCAATAAATACATTGACGAAACGCTGCCGTGGGCGCTTGCAAAGGACGAGGCAAAGCGGCCGCGCCTTGCCGGCGTGCTTTATAATCTGTGCGAAACGCTGCGCTATGCCGCCGTGCTTTTGCAGCCGTTTATGCCCGACACTGCGCCCGAAATTGCAAAACAGGTCGGTTTTTCGCCGGAGGGCATGAGCTACGACAGCCTTGCAAAATTTGGCGGGCTGGGGCGTGACGGAGAGGAAATTACGGTGCACAAGGGCGAAGCGCTGTTCCCGCGCATCGACGTTGCCAAGGAGCTTTCGGAGCTTGCCGCCGTGCAAAGCTCCGCCGCGGGTCATGGCGCGTGCGCCGACGCTGCTGCAAACAGCGGCGCAAATGCCGCCGCAAGCAGCCTAGACAGCACCTCTGCAGAAAAGGCCGCGCCGCAGGAGCATCTGCCGGAAATTACGATTGATGACTTTTCCAAATGCGAGCTGCGCGTGGCAAGAGTGCTCGCGTGCGAGCGGCTGAAAGAGAGCAAAAAGCTGTTGAAATTCTGCCTGTTTGACGGGGAGCGCGAGCGCACAATTTTGTCCGGCATCGCCAAATGGTACGCGCCGGAGGACCTGCTCGGCAAGCAGGTCGCCATCGTGGCAAATTTAGCGCCCCGCCCGATGATGAGCGGCAAATACGTCAGCGAGGGCATGATTCTTTCCGCGGCGGACAGCGAGGGCAATGTCAGCGTTGTGCTGCTGCCGGACAGCGTAAAGCCCGGCAGCACGCTGGGGTAGACGCGCGGCTTTTGCGCGTGCGCGCACCGCTGTGCGGCTGTGTCCGTTCCGCGTGCGTATCGCTGTGCGGCTGTACCCGTCCCGCGTGAGTGCACCCGCCCCGCGCGTGTGCCCCGCTCTGCGTGTGCGCCCCGCCCCGCGCGTGTGCCCCGCTCTGCGGCTGTACCCGCCCTGCGTGTGTATCGCCCTGCGGCTGTACCGCCCCGCGCGTGCGCAAAGCCGCACAGTCCGCGTATTCCCGCGCATCAAAAAACGGAGGCCTGCATGATTTTTGACACCCATGCCCATTATACAAGCCATCTCTTTGATGACCACCGCGACGCGCTGCTGCAAAGCTTGCCCGCGCAGGGCGTTGTCTGCGTGGTGGACTGCGCCACGGACTTTTCTTCGGCGCAGCAAAGCCTTGCGCTGGGTCTGCGGTATCCGTGGCTTTATACCGCTGCGGGCATTCATCCGGAGAGCCTTATCGACGCGGAGGCCTCCACAAAAACAATGTTTGGCGGCGACTGGCGCGCGGAGCTTGCCGCGCTGGAGCCGCTGTACCAAAACCCGCGCGTTGTCGCCGTGGGCGAGTGCGGGCTTGATTATCACTGGCCCATCCCGAAGGACGAGCAGCGCTTGCTGTTTTGTGCGGAGCTGGAGACGGCAAAGGCGCATGATTTGCCCATTTTAATTCACGACCGCGAGGCGCACGCCGACACCTATGCCCTGCTGCGCGAATATCGCCCCAAAGGGATCGTCCACTGCTATTCCGGCAGCGCGGACGATGCGCTTTGGCTCACGGCACAGGGGCTGTATCTTGGGGTGGGCGGCGTTGTCACGTTCCCGAACAGCCGCCGCCTGCAAGAGACGGTTGCCGCCGTGCCGCTTGCAAAGCTTGTGCTGGAAACCGACTGCCCTTATATGGCACCCGTGCCGTTTCGCGGCAAGGAATGCAACAGCGCCATGCTTGCGGCAGTCGCGGAAAAGGTGGCGCAAATCAAGGGCATGACCGCGGCGGAGGTGCTGGAAATCACAGAGCAAAACGCCCGCGCGCTGTTTTGCGGCTAGCGCAGCTTTCCTAGGGCGAGTTTTCAAACACGCCCTAGGAAAGCTGCTCTATGGATCGTGTTTACCGCTTGCGAAACCGTATTCAGCAGCGAAGATAGCACAGCGGAAGATGGCGCAAGGGCGATATACTTCCATTGCTGTAAAACAAAGAGCAACCGGAGAAGGCTGCACATACGCCCCGGCCTTTTCCCCCGCGCACAGAGGGCTGCTTTGCCCGCCCGGCGCTTTGCACTGCGCAAGAGGAGAGAGATGGCTACCTTATATATCACCGACCTTGACGGCACGCTGTTAAATGCCGAGGGAGCGCTGCCGCAGAGCACCGTTGACATTCTGCGCCCGCTGCTGGCACAGGGGCTGCTGCTCACCGTCGCCACGGCGCGCAGCCCCGCCACCGCCGTAGAGCTGTTGCGTCCGCTTTGCCTTAAGCAGCCCGCCGTGCTGATGGCCGGCACCATGCTGTACGATTTGCAGGCCGCAAAAACGCTTTCCACCACGCGGCTTACCCGCGCGGCGGTTACTGCCGTGTGCGATATGCTGGAGACGACGGGGCGCGAGGCGATGGCGTACTGCGTGCGGGACGGCGCGCTTTTTGTGTATTACAAGTATTTTACCTGCGAGCTTGAACGCGAATTTTCAGAGAGCCGTCTGCACTCGCCCTACAAAACCTTCGTTCAGGTGAAGCATTATCCCGCCGCGCTCAAGGGCAGCGACCCGTTGATGTTTTTGTTTTGCCTGCCGGATTTGCGCACGGCGCACACCTACTATACGCTGCTCAGTGCCGTGCCCGATGTGACCTGTTATTTTTACGCCTATGAGTATAGTAACAACGGATATGTCCTAGAAGTATATCCGGCGGGATGCGATAAGGGCAGTGCACTTGCGCAGCTGCGGGCGTGTACCGGCGCGGATCAGATCATTGCGTTCGGGGACAACAACAACGATGTGCCGCTGTTTCATGCGGCGGACGAGAGCTGCGCCGTGCAAAACGCCGTATCGGAGGCAAAGGCCGCCGCAACGCGCGTGATCGGGGCAAATACACAGGACGGTGTCGCAAAATGGATTGCCGCGCATTGGCGCGCCGAAAACGCCGCCTGTCAACCGCTGATATAAAGGGACATCAATGCGATGATAAAAGTTGAAGCCGCTCTCAAAGCAGCCGGACAGACGACCGGCCGGTTCACCGATAAAATAACGCAGCCGCTGCTGTGCTGGTTTGACGAAAACAAGCGCGTGCTGCCGTTTCGCACGCTCAGCACGCCGTACCGCGTGTGGGTCAGCGAGGTGATGCTGCAGCAAACGCGCGTGTCGGCGGTGCTGCCGTATTTTGAGCGTTTTATGGACGCGCTGCCCACGGTGAAGGCGCTTGCCGAATGCCCGCCCGAACAGCTGAATAAGCTGTGGGAGGGGCTTGGCTACTACAGCCGCGCGCGCAATTTGCAAAAGGCGGCGCAGGTCATTGTAAAGGAATATGGCGGGGAGCTGCCCGCCGATTATAGCGCGCTGAAGCGTCTGCCCGGCATTGGGGAATACACGGCGGGCGCTGTTGCGTCCATCAGCTTTCAGCTGCCGGAAATTGCCGTGGACGGCAATGTGCTGCGCGTGTTTGCGCGGCTGCGCAACGACAGAGGCAACGTGCTGCAGCCGGCGGTCAAAAAAGCGCTGTCCGCCTGCGTGCGCTCGGCACAGTCGCCGCAGCGCCCCGGCGATTACAACGAGGCGCTCATGGAGCTTGGCGCGCTTGTGTGCCTGCCAAACGGCGCACCGCTGTGCGAGCAGTGTCCGCTGAAAGCGCTTTGCGCCGCGCGCGCAGCGGGCACGCAGCGGGCATTGCCGGTTAAAACGCCGCTGAAAGCGCGCACAATTGTGGAGTGTACGCTTGCGGCTGTGCTGTGCGCGGATCGCGTGCTGCTGCAGCAGCGCCCGCAGAGCGGCCTGCTTGCGGGACTGTGGCAGCCCGTGTGGCTTGCGGGCGCGCGGGAGGCGAATTGCATAGCCGGAGACGTGGCGGCGCTGTGGAACGATGCGGCGGCGGACGGGGAACCGAACGTGCCCGCCGCGGCAGAGCTTGCCGCAGACGCGCCGACAATCCTCAGCACAGAGCCGCTGCCCGCCGCAAAGCATGTGTTTACCCATCTTGAATGGCACATGACAGGCTGGGTTTGCCGCGTATCGCCCGTTGCGGGCGGCTGTCCGCGCGCGCCTAGGGGCTGTGTATGGGCCACCGCACAGGAGCTGTGCACCGTGTATACCTTGCCGGGTGCCTATAAAGTTTACAAAAAAGAAATCTTGGGGCGGTTGTAAAATACCGCCCGGCACGATATAATAAGAAATAAGAGAAAATTGCCGTACCGCCCCTTCCTGCGGGGCAAAAAAAGGATGCGGAAAAGGAGACGTACCTATGGGATTGCTGGGACTTCACCTGCTGACAAAAACCATCAAGGCCGTGCCGATTGCCATCACCGCAGGCAGTGCGGCGTACAAGGGTCGTCAATTAAAAAAACGCGTCAACGAAATATTTCACCCCAGAAAGGATGTTGTCATCATGAAAAAATCTACACTTCTCGCACTTCTTGTCACACTCTCCGCCATCGCCGGTGCGCTGGCCGCCGCATTTTTATATCTGCGCCGCCGCGAGGCAGAGCTGGATGAATACGAGCAGCTGCTGTTCAGCGATGACTTTAGTCACGAGGAGCC
>JAVXUG010000017.1:37687-37992 GCA_036642215.1 Ruthenibacterium sp. | reverse complement strand
CATTGCAGCGATTTCCAACAGATAAATACCGCCGAAAATGGTATTTCTCAGGGCAATCGTCTGCCGCGCCGCCAGAAAATCCTGTTGGGTGAAGACGGTAATCGGCAGAGTCTCTCCATTTAAGTGTCCGTAGCGCAGACTTAGCACCGACTGATTGCGTTCAATGTACGTGCAAACTACATTACCGGCGTTATCTGTAATTGTGCGGGTCATAGCTTGCTCCTTCGTCATTTCATTCCCTTGTTCATCATAGTAATGCTCGCTGCCCGGTATGCTCTGTGTGGGTGCGCCGTCAATGCCGCCGA
>JAVXUG010000017.1:0-37677 GCA_036642215.1 Ruthenibacterium sp. | reverse complement strand
CGGATATCTCTTGCTCCATGTAGGCTTTGAAGGCATCGAAATCATCAAATGCGGTTCCTGTTGCGACATTGGAAATATCCCCCCAGCCGTTAGCCAAAAGGTTGCCCAATAGGGTAATGCAGAGTACGGTCAATAAAATCAGTGAGCAGGTACGCTTCCACTTAAAATTGTGCTGATAGGCGGCGTTTTCTTTTTCAGTCAGCGTGTAGACCCCTCTTTTTTGGAGTGTATTCGTCAAAAAATAGCAGACAACGCCGCAGAGAACAACGCCAATCAGACCAAAGAGCAGCGCACTCATCAGCCAGCTTTCGGCAGTCAGACCCATGTAGGTATCGGTGGGAAAGACAATCAGCGGCAGGGACAGTGCCAGTAAAACCACGGATAGGCTGATCGCTTTTTCGCCTAAAGAAACCACGGAATGGCGAAATTGCTCCACCTCGGCTCCGGCCATTTCATCATCTGACACCGAAAGAAATGCACCATTTATGAAGATTGCCTGACAGATAACTGCCGCTAAGTAGAATACAGCCCCGGTGAGAAAGCCGATATACGCCCGATGAAAGCCAAAGTTACAAAGCATGGCGGCGAGAAAGCCGGCAATAGCCAGCCCCGCCGCAATCAAGCTGCAATTGCGGTATTGGGATAAGCTTGCAGACAAAATCCGCTTCCGTTGTTTTTCCACCTTTCGATAGGATTTATCAGCACACTGCTGCTCCGATGGCTGGGCAGCGGCCTGCCGTTCGCCCCGCAGTAATTCGTCGCAGGTAACATTGAAAATTTCGGCAATGACAGGAACAAGGGACAAATCCGGCGCACCGTCATCCCGTTCCCACCGACTGACTGACTTGTCGGATACATTTAGTTTCTCCGCCAAATCCTTCTGTGTGAGGCCATTGGCTTTTCGCAGCACCGCAATAAAACTACCAATCGTTTTACGTTCCATGATGAGTTCTCCTTGTTCGATCATTTTCTTTCTGTGTACATTCTACTGTTTCGACCATGAGAATACCACCAAGCAGCCTTGGATTTACTCTCGTATTCCGAGAAAAAGAGCATCATACACGAAAATATTTCTGCTATGCAAAAAATCAGAGTGTTTCTGCGCTTAAAATTCCAGTTTGTATGTTTGAATAAAATGCAAGCACACTTAATTGCAGTATAACAAAAAAGTGTGTACCTAAGTGTGTACTTTTGCTTTTACAAAAACAGCAGGGCAGCTATATTATGGCGTATCATCGCCATAATATAGCTGCCCTTTTTGGTGGAGATGAGGGGAGTCGAACCCCTGTCCGAAAAGAGATCCACGCGAGTATCTCCGGGTGCAGTTTGTCTACAACATTCCCTTAGCGACAAGCGGACAGACACGCCGACGCTTTAGTAGCTTCATCAGTTCATGGCGGCAAACAAAGCTTGATGCCGTTCACGTTCAGCACCTAAATGACGCCCTGACCCCACCCGATGCTATGGTGGGCAGAACGAGCGGCCTAAACTAGGCTGCTACAGCTAATTTATTGTTGTTAGCTATTTTTTTGGAGGCGTTTAAAGTGTGGCCCCCGAACACTACCCGCTGCTTTCGCTTTTCTCTCCCCGTCGAAACCTTTACATCCCCATGTATTTATCAGCCCCTGCCGGGCGAACGGCTTTTCATTGCGCGGTCAATATCGCGCTTTGCATCGCGCTCTGCCATGCTTGCGCGCTTATCATACAGCTTTTTACCCTTGCATACGCCAAGCTCCAGCTTTACCTTGCCATGCTTAAAATATAGCTTTAGCGGAATCAGGGCATAGCCCTGCAGCTTTTGCTCCTGCGAAAGCTGTCTGATTTGGCTGTGATGGACAAGCAGCTTGCGCTTGCGAATCGGATCGCGGTTGAAGATATTGCCCTTTTCATACGGGCTGATGTGCATTCCCTGCACGTACAACTCGCCATTTTCAATCTCCACCCATGCATCCTTCAAATTCACCTCGCCCGCACGCAGACTTTTCACCTCCGTGCCAACCAGCGAGATGCCCGCCTCCATCGCCTCGATGACAAAATAGTCGTGCCACGCCTTGCGGTTGAGCGCAATCACTTTATTCCCGGCTTCCTCGGCCATTTTATCACCTCCTGTTCCACTGTATGGGTTATGAGTATAAACCGCCGCATTCGCTTTGTCAAGCGAAATGTGTCACAGCTCCCCGCGATTTGCCAGCGAGCGACCAAGCGTCACCTCGTCGGCGTATTCAAGATTACTGCCCACAGGCAACCCGTAGGCAAGACGTGTCGCCTTGATTCCCAGCGGCTTTACCAGCCTTGCAAGATACATGGCAGTCGCCTCGCCCTCTACCGTAGGGCTTGTCGCCATGATAATTTCACGCACCGTGTCATCCTTTAGACGCGCCAGCAGCTCTTTGATGCAAAGCTGGTCTGCGCCAATGCCGTCCATGGGCGAAATTAAACCGTGCAGCACATGATACAGGCCGCGATATTCACGCGTGCGCTCAAACGCGGCAACATCGCGCGGATTCTCCACCACGCAGATCATTGCAGCGTCACGCCCGTCCGCCGCGCAGATGGGGCAGGTATCGCCCTCTGTAAAATTCTGGCAGACATTACAGCGGTGAATTTTTGTGTGTGCTTCCTCGATGGTGCGGGCAAAATCAAGTGCTTCCTCTTTTGGCATCGCAAGCACTTGATAGGCAAGACGCGTCGCGCCCTTGCGCCCGATGCCCGGCAGCTTTGCAAACTGGTCTATCAGCCGCTCCAGCGGTGCCGCGTTATAATTCATGACAGCTTCCTCCTGCGGCTCACAGGCCCGGAATATTCATCCCGCCGGTAATTGCGGACATTTCTGCTTCGGCTTTTTCGTCCACGGTGCGCACGGCCTCATTGACGGCGGCAGCCACCAAATCCTCCAGCATTTCAAGGTCACTCGCATCGACAATTTCCGGGTTTAATTTCAGCGCGGTAATCTGGTGTTTTCCGGTCATTGTAATTTCCACCATGCCGCTGCCCGCCTTGATGTGATAGACGCTTTCGTCCAACTCCGCCTGCTTGCTCTGGACGCTCTCCTGCATTTTCTGTGCCTGCTGCATCAGTTGATTGATGTTCTGCTTGCCATAGCCCTCTGGTAATCTTGCTTTCATGGATTGTCTCTCCTTATTCGTCCTGTTTTGCTTTTTTATCTTGATAAATAACGGACACGCCCTGTGCCTCCAACCTGTTCAGCGCTTCCTCTGCTGTCGGATCAGCGGTGAGAGCCTGCTTGGGTCGCTCATACGGCCCGATGGGATACACCCTGCCCATAACCTGTGCGATCGTTTCTTTGATCAGCGCATTGGAGTAGCTGTTGCAGCGCATGTATTCAAGGAACAGCTCGCTGCCGTCGATGCGCACGCGCTTACCGTCAAAATATGCCTTGGAATTGCGCATATTGACATATAAAAGCTTATCCTTTGGCTCCATGGCCGCGATGACCGCATCCCACGCGGAAAACAGCTTTGGCTGTGCCGTCGTGCTGTCCGATCCCTGCGCAACAGGCTGCTGCGGAAAATCAGGCCGCGCGTCCGCCTGTTCCTCCGTCGATGCTCTTGCCTGCACCGTCGCCGATGCCGGCATCTCCTGCCGCGGCGCAGCTTGCGCTGTTGACGGAATGCTCCGGGGTGCAAAACCGGCTGCAGAATTTTGTATGGGAGCTTCCTGCGCAGCCGCCTGCTGTTGCCCGTCCTCAGGATCTTCACGCCACGGCACATCGTCTGCCTGCGGGGCGCTTTGCGCAACGGTCGGTGTCACTGCTCTTGCCGGGGGCGGGGCCGCTACAAGCTGCGGCGGCACGACGATCCCCTGCCCTGCCGCCACGGGCGCAGTTTGGCTGCGCACAAGGCGCGGATTTTCCAGCGGCTGCGGTGCGGCGGGCACATCCCCGCACAGCGCAAACACCGCCAGTTCCAATTCAATGCGCGCATCGGCGCTTTTCCCCATTTTATCAAGCGCCTCGCAAAACGCCCGAACGCCGCGAATGGCTGCCGTCTGCGGCACCACGCGCGCCGCGTCCAGATAGCGCTGCTCCTCCTCGACACTGACGCTGCTGAGCAGACTTTGCGCGCCCGGCACACCCGCTAGCATCAAATTGCGATAATGCAGGACAAGCTCGTCACACAGCCGCTTAATGTCCACGGATTTTTCACGCAGCTGCGCAATCAGCGCAAGCGCACCGGGCACATCCCGTGCGGCAATCCGCTCGCTAAGCGAGAATAGATAGCTTTTGTCCGTCACACCCGCCATGCGGCGCACAAGATCGGCATCCACGGTGCTTGCAACGCCGCTGCACGTATCCAAAATAGACAGCGCGTCGCGCATTGCGCCATCGGCAAGACGCGCAATCAGCTCCGCCGCGTCCTGTGTAACCGCAAGCTTTTCCTCGTCTGCCACATATAAAAGCCGCTTTGCAATAGCGTCCGGTGCAATGCGCACAAAATCGTAGCGCTGGCAGCGCGAGAGAATGGTGGCCGGCACCTTGTGAATTTCGGTCGTAGCCAAAATGAAAATAACGTGGCTCGGCGGCTCCTCCATAATTTTCAGCAGCGCGTTAAACGCCGCTGTGGAGAGCATGTGCACCTCGTCAATAATATATACCTTATATTTGCCCACGCTGGGGGTGTAGGCCGTCTCATCGCGCAAGTCGCGGATATTGTCAACGCCATTGTTCGAGGCAGCGTCAATTTCCACCACATCCATCACACTGCCGTTATCAATGCCCTTGCAGATGCTGCACCGGCAGCACGGGTCTGCGCCGTTTCGGTTTTCGCAGTTCACGGCCTTGGCGAAAATTTTGGCGCAGGTCGTCTTGCCCGTACCGCGCGTGCCGGTAAAAATATAAGCATGACCAACCTTGTCGTGCAAAAGCTGACTTTGCAGCGCGGTGACGATGCTGTCCTGCCCGATGACATCCCCAAAGGTAGCAGGACGCCATTTGCGGTAAAGCGCACGATACATGGTTTTGACGCTCCTCACTTTGTTACAATGTCCGCACAGGAATAAAAAAACGGGACACAGCGCGGCGTATAACGCCCGCTTATGCGGTTTAGCATACAGAGGGCCGGCTGACTGCGGCGCACAAGAACATCCACTTAATGCTGCTCGGTTCCCCGCCTGACATGGTTCGTGGCGTCTCGTCGCACAGGGCCCGTCCTCTGTATGCCAAACGGCACAAGCTTTTCGCTCTGTCCGAGATACTATAGTATTGTACTATATCGCGCGGAGAATTGCAAGAAAAAAGCGGAGATGCCACATTAAAAAACGTGCTGCATCCCCGCCTTACCCTTTGCCTCTCAGCAAAAGGCACCTTGGCCTTGCTTATTTCACAATGCTGCCGCTGCTTGGGCCGCCGCAGGCGTTGCTCTCGTCCGTATCAATATGCATTGCGGTTGCAAATTTATCGCTGACGCGAATGACAACATCGCCCAGCACTGCACTGCGCGCGTCGGTTTCCACCGCTACCTTGACAATCTGCTGATCCTGCACACCCTCTGCCGCCGCAGATTCCGGTGTCATGTGGATATGGCGTTTTGCGACGATGACACCCTCCTTCAGCTCCACGCTGCCGGCGGGGCCCACAAGCGTACAGCCCGGTGTGCCCTCGATGTGACCGCTCTCGCGCACGGGCGCAGCAAGACCGATGCTGCGTGCGTCCGTCATGCTAAGCTCCACCTGCGACGCGGCGCGCGTGGGGCCTAAAATGGAAACATTCGCCAGCTCCTTTTTGGGGCCGACAACGGTGACGCGCTCGTTTGAAGCGTACTGTCCGGGCTGAGACAGCTCCTTTTTCACGGTCAGCTGATAGCCCTTGCCGAACAGCGCCTCAAGCGCCGCATCGGTAACATGCACATGACGTGCAGAAGTCTCTACTAAAAAGCTCATACGATAACCTCCCTTTTACAATACTATTGTACTAGCCCGCGCTGTAAACTGCAAGTACAATGTGCTATAATATGATTAAATTCTTCAAAAAGACGCGAGGGAGATTGTCATGGATTTGAATCATTTAAAGCAAATATGCCTTTCCTGCGATCAATGCGCTTTATGCCGCACGCGCACAAACGTTGTATTCGGCATGGGCAGCCCGACGGCTGAGGTACTTTTTGTGGGCGAGGGGCCGGGTCGCAGCGAGGACGAGCAGGGGCTTCCCTTTGTGGGGCGCAGCGGGCAGCTGCTTGACCAATATCTGGCCGCCATCGGGCTTTTCCGCGACAAAAATATTTTCATCACCAATATTGTAAAGTGCCGTCCGCCCGAAAACCGCGACCCGCTGCCGGAGGAGTGGGAGTCCTGCATTCCCTATCTGCGGGAGCAGTTTCGCATCATGCGGCCAAAAATTGTCGTGTGCCTTGGGCGCATTGCAGCGCAGCGCCTGATTCGTCCGGACTTCAGCGTGATGAAGGAGCACGGCACCTTTACGCAGAAGGGCGGCGAATTAAAGGACGGGGGCGCGCTGTTTACCGCCACCCTGCACCCCGCCGCGCTGCTGCGCAACCCGAACAACAAGCCGCTTGCTTTTGCGGATTTTGTGGCGCTGCGCGAGAAGATACAGGAAATTTGCACGCACACCTATTGATGCTGCAGCAATGCAGCAGAAGAACCACGCCTGCCTGTAGATCGGCTTTTTTCTGTGTGCGGTTTTGCCGATGAACGACCGCCGTTGTCCCAGAAAAGCCGTCCCGCGCGTTGCCTTTGTTCCCCGCAAATTCCGTTCCCGTTTTTTTGCCTGACGGACGGTGTTTGCGGGGCCTTTTTGTGTCATTTTTTCCGTTTTTGCATACGATGGGGCAAAAGGGGTTGGTGGGGCTATGAACAAAAAACAGCTTGATTTTTTCCTTGGAGGTCTGTCGCCCACAGGCTACGGCGGGTATTATTCGCAGCTGCTTCGCGACACGGAAAGCCGCATTTTTCTGCTGAAAGCGGGGCCGGGCTGCGGCAAATCGACGCTGCTCACGCGCATCGCACAGCATCTGCTGGACGCGGGCGACACTGTAGAGGCCATCCACTGTGCGGGTGACCCGGATTCACTGGATGCCATTTTATGCCGCGCGCATCGCCTTGCCGTGGCGGACGCGACTGCGCCGCACGTGCTGGAGCCTGCGTATCCCGTGGCATTTGAACAGGTCATTCCGCTGTACTACTGTCTTGACGCACCGCGTCTGCAAGCGCACCGGTATGAAATTATCGCGATGTTCGACCGCACCGCGGCGCTGTCAGAGCGCGCCACGCGCTATCTTGCGGCGGCGGGCAGCCTGTTGCAGGACACCGCACGCACGGCACAGTGCTTTACCAATCTTTCCAAGGCGCGGGATTTTGCACATTCATTGAGCCGGCGGTATATTCCCGTTGCGCCCGTCGCCCCTGCCGGCAGCAATGCCGTGCGCGAGGATGTCCGGCTGCTGAGCGCCGTGACGCACAAGGGCGTTGTGCTGTTTGCCGACACCGTGGAAAAGCTTGCCGACACGGTCATCCGCTTTGATGACCCGCACGGCTGTGCGGCAAACGCCATGCTGGCGGGTCTGCGCGCCGAGGCGCTGGCAAAGGGGCACCCGATCATCACCTGCTACTGCGCGATGAATCCGTTTGACAAAATAGAGCATTTGTTTTTGCCGGAGCTGCGCCTTGCGTTTGTCACGGACAACGCCTACCATCCTCTTTCGCCGCATGTCGCTTCGCTGCGCACCATTCACTGCACACGCTTTTGCAGCGCCGAGGGCTTTCAGCTTCGCCGCAAGCGTCTGCTGTTTAACCGCAAGGCGATCACCGAGCTTTTGGCGCAGGCGTGCGCGCTGCTGCGCGACAGCAAGGACTGCCACGATGCGCTGGAGCGCTATTATATCGAGGCCGCGGACTTTTCCCTGCTTGCGCGCGCCTATGACAAAATTGTGCAGCAGCTTTGATGCAGGGACATTTTTTCCATGCCCGCCGCCGTGGAAATACGCGCAGCCATCCCGTCACGCGGCAGCGGCATCTAGAGCAGTTTTTTTCAGCATTGACACTTTTTACAGCTTTTTGCCTCCTATGATTTTCTTCCCGCGTGTTCTAATGCCCGTATAAAATTTTTCGCGCGGCCGCCCCGCTTTTGCAAAAGCGATCACAGCCGCGCGAAAAATCAATTGGTTAAAACGCTTCCTCCTCCTCGTCGGCTGCGGCGGCATCCGACTTTACGCCCTCGCTCAATTCTGCTGCATCAAGCGCCAGCACCTCTTGCAGCCTTTGCCAAAAGTCGCGCAGCGTCATGCCTGTTCCTCCTGTGCAAAGCTCAGATAGCGCTCGGGGTCCCACCCGCAGGCGACCGCCATGCAGTCCATCAGCGTTTCGCCCTTGGCGCGCATCGCTTCCATGTCAATATCCTGCACAATTCTGCCCTCATTCAGCAAAAGCGCGCGGTCTAAAAACGTGTCGATTTCGTCGATATAATGCGTCGCCAGCAGCACGGTTTCGCCGCCGCGCAGCGTGGCGCTCATCAGCTTTAAAAAGTCGCGCCGTGTGAACACATCCTTGCCAAGAAACGGTTCGTCCATCAAATAATAATCCGCCTTTTTGGCAAAGCCCGCCGCAAGCTCCACGCGGGCGCGCTGCCCGGTGGAGAGCCGGCTGATGGGGTCGGCGGCGCAAAGCGAGAAAAATTCGCAGAACCGCGCATAGCGCTGCGGGCTGAACGCCGGGTGCACATCCGTAAGGAACGCGCCATATTCCCCCACGCTCAAGCACGGAAAATAGCTCCCCTCGCCCGTGAGGTACGACAGCCTTGCGTAGCTGTCACACGCGGGGACACCGTCAAACTGCACCCTGCCGCCCGTCTGCGGCAGCAGCCCCGCCATGGTGCGCAGCAGCGTGGTTTTGCCCGCGCCGTTCGCGCCCAAAACGCCCACAATCTGCCCGCTTTGCACGGTAAAATCCGCGTCCAGCAAACCGAGCTTTTTGCCGCGCCGGCTGTATATTTTTTGCAGATGCTGTACTGTAATCATCGTATCCCTCTTTTCCTGTTAACCTGTTAAAATGTAAAGTACATATATAGACCGTAGCTTTGCAAAAAATCCCCAAAAGAAAACTGGCGCATATCGGTAAAATGTGCACTGTGATTGATTCCCATCTGCGCGGGGTTCCAGTCGTCGCGCTGGTTGCAGGTCAGCGCCGCTTTGCCAAGCGGCAGCTTTGCCCCCTGCTCGTAAACCGTAAGCAGTACCTTTTCGGGCAGATATCTGCCGCTTTTGCTCTCAGGATCGCTGTATGCGACCAAGGCCTGCTCCTGCATCACCAAAATGGCCTTGTTGTCCTCGCGCAGCGTTACGCCCAGCGTTGCGCCCAGTTCCGTCATCAGACTTTCTTGCTGATATTCACTCTTGATCAGCGCTGTGCTGCACGCGGCGACAAATTTGCCGTCCTTTACCCGCAGCCCACCGTAATAGGTGTCGTTGTTGTTCATTGCGGGAATGCGGCAGATGGAAAAGCAAAGCTCATCCGCCGCCTGCTGCGGAAAAAACTGCACACCGGGGGAAAAAGGGTTTGCCGTTTGCGTTTGCTCTGCCGGCTGCTCACGCAGTGCAGCGTCAATGCCCGTATCGTACGTGTCAACAATGTCACCGTCTTTGTTCAAAAGCAAAAACTTGACAGTGTTTTCCTCTACCGCCGCCACACAGACAAAATCGCCCACGCCGCCCATGCTGCAAATGCGTGTGTCCGGCGAAAAGCGATGCACCTCCGTCGCCTTGCCATACGGCGTGCTGTCCATCAAAACGGGGTTGCCCTGTACCATGCCGTCCTTTGGCAGTGCTCTTAGTTGTTTCTCGCTCAGCACCTCGTCCACGCGGTACAGCGCCGGCGCGACCCCTGCGCCGCCGCCGCAAACAAGATAAGGGATGCCGTTTGCGAGCGCCGTGCTGCTCTGCGGCGGAAGCGGCACGCCGCGCTGGTTTGCCTGCCACTGCACATACGCGCTATAATCTAATACGCTATCCTGTCGAAATGCGTGGCTAACACTGTTTGCTCCGACCGTTATTTGGTCGGGCGATCGGTACGTGATGCCCGGCAAAATGCGCAGCGCGCCCTGCTGCGTGTTCATTTCGATGACGCACACAAAATCTACGCAGGTGCTGCTCCACGCGCCCCCGCTGTCCGTAACCTTTTTTGCGCGCAAATCCACTTCCTCATGCGCCTGTGGCGCAACCGCCCACTTTGCGTAGGTGTTTGAGCCTGTCGCAAAGTAATGCGGTGTGGGCTTTAGCGCAAAATGATTTTCAATCATGCCGTCCTTGCAGGAAAACCGGTTGGAATAAAACGCGTCGCCCACCGTACCGGACAGGGCAAAGCCGTTTAAAATTCCTTTCGTATCGGGGACTTCCAGCCGGACCGCCGCACGGTTCGGGCCAAACCGTAAAAAGAGGGTCGCCGCAAGGATCACCCCCACAGCGCAGGCAAAAAAGCGCACGGGGGAAGCCTTGTGGCTGCACGCCGACGGTGCTTGCCGTGCAGCTTTTGCGGGACGGATGCCATCCGCTGCCTTTGCAGCAGGTTCCAAATGAGTCGAATTTACCGGATCGTTCATCGTGTCTCTCTCCTTTCCGTCTGTCACAGCCATGCCGCGCGGCGAATACTGCGCAGCGCTAAAACCACGGCAAGCGCCATCAGCGCCAGTAAAAGCAAAATCGCTACCATGCTTCTTCCCCATGGGTAAGTGTTGCGTTCGGCAAATACCGCAACCTGCATTACCAGCAGGTAAAAGCAGCAGCCCGCGCCCATCAGCCCCATGCACACCGCCCAAAACCGCGCCGCGCCCCTGTGGAAAAACGCGCAGACCAGCAGCACCGACGGCGCGACAATCAGCAGCAGCAGCAAAAGCGCACCAAAAGCCGTTGTCGGCAGCAGCAGCCGCACCATCATGTTGCGCACAAACGATAGCTGCATATCGGCGTGCGGAACCGTGTATTGCAAAAGGAATTTAGCCGCAGCGGCATTGCTCACCGCCGTCACCGGCCAGTACAGGACAAGCACCAGCACCAATTGCCACGCAATGGTGCCGCAAAGCGCAAGCGCCGTGCATGCAATCTGCGACAGCAGCACCGTGCCGCGTTTTGCGGGCAGCGTTTGCAGCGTATATGCGCCGCGGCTTTTGCCCTGCGCCTGCAAAACAGGGCGCAGCGTGACCGCCATCACCGCAAGATAGCCTGCGGCAAAAATAAAGCACGCAAAGCTTTCAATCCATAAGGAATCGCACGGGATCCCCGCACCTTTTTTGCCGCCCGCGCTCAGCAGCAGCGCCACCGTTTGTGCCACCGACATCACCGCGCACACCAGCAGCCAGGGCTTTCGCACAATATACCAGTTCCATGCCGTTAAGCGATACCATGTTCTCATATTGCTTCCTCCATTCGTATTAGCGTACTAATACATATTCGGTAAAAAAATTACTCCTCGCCCCAAAGCTCGCTCACAAGGGCGATGACCTTTTTGTAGGACAGATGATTGTCGCGCGCATCGCTGACAAACTGCCGCACAAGACCGTCGCACATTTCGTTTTCTATCTGCTCGCGCAGCGCATCCGTGATAAAAACAGTGCTTGCGGCGTTGCCGCTTGTGTGCACATATCCCTCGTCCTCCATCAGCCGATAGGCCTTTTGCGCGGTGTTGGGGTTAATGCCCGTCTGTGCGGCCAGCTCGCGCCGGCTGGGCATGGTATCGCCGCTTGACGCTGTGCCAATTAAAATTTGCCGCTTTAAATGCTTTGCAATCTGCAAGTACACCGGCTCGCGCTCATGAAAGCGCAAGGCTGTAAAATCGACCATTGTGTCACCTCCTTTTTCGTTTAAGTGTATTATATCAGTAGTACACTTGAAAAGCAAGTGCTTCTCAAATTTTTTTATAGCGGAAACGCAGACCAAAGTAAAAACAGGGCGGCGGGCCGCATTTTTTGTCAAATTCCTTGACAATACGCGCCCGCCGCCCTGCTTTATTCTTTTTTAAGCTGCGCGGCTGCCGCCGCCGTGCCCCGCGCCGCGCGGGCGTTCAGCACATTGTACGCAGCCAGCACCCCGATGACCACCGCCATCCCTGCTACCGCCAAGGCACCGATGCGCTCGCCGTAAAAAATCGCCACCCAGACAGGGTTCAAAATCGGCTCGCACATGCAAAGAATATTCGCCGCCACGGGTGAAGTCAGCGTAAGACCGCGGCACATGAACAAATATGCAACACCCTGCTGAAAAATGCCCATCGCCGCAATTGCCATCCAGCTTCCGGCACTTTTGTTCGGCTCCATCAGAATCCACGGCAGGCCAATCAGTGCGCTGAAAAGCTGCCCGAAGAAAAAGCTGGACAGCGCATCGCTGCCGTCAAACATATTCACAAGGAACACCACGGCATAGGTTGCCGCCGCCAGCAGCGCCAGCAGATTGCCCGCCATGCCGCCGCCCGATAAGCTGTCGAGAAAAAACAGCGCAATCCCCGCCAGTACAAGCACGCAGGTCAGCACGTCCAGCCTGCGCGGGCGCTGCCGGAACAGCACCCACAGGTACAAAATGATGAACACGGGGCTGATATACTGAATTACAACGGCATTTGCCGCAGTTGTCAGGCGCGTTGCCATGGTGTAGACAATGGCGTTAACCGAAAGGCATGCCGCGCACGCAAACACAGGCACCGAAAATTTGAGCTTTTTTCCCGTACACCGAATGTACAAAAAAGTGACCGCACACGCAAAAAGGTTGCGCCCGCCGTTGACGGCAAGTGCGCTCCATGGGATGCTTTTGATAAACAGGCCGCCGGTGCTCATCAGCACGGCGCTGAACAACACGCACACAGCGCCCCTTGTCGCTTGCTTTTGCAATACAGATTCCCCTTTTACTGCAATTTGGCAAAATAAGAGTACTTCCTGTACCATCTTTTTTGCCGCATACAGCTTCCTTCATCCTTATCATAAACGAAACCGCGATCCCCTTATTTCGTCCGCCGCAGACTACCGGTTTTCCACAAGACAAAAGCCCGCTTTTGTCAGCTCCTGCCGGATTTGCTCCACCTGCGCAAAGTCGCGCGTCTCCATGCCGATGCACAGCAGACAGCTTGTGATGGCCGTCTCGGTGTCGCCCTGATTGTGGTGCACACTGACGACGTTGCCGCCGCAGCGGCTGATAATTTCGCTGACACCCTGCAATTGTCCGGGCTTATCCTCAAGCGCAATTGTCAAACGGCTGCTGCGCCCGCCCATGGCAAGACCGCGCGCAATGACGCGGCTCAAAATGTTCACGTCAATATTGCCGCCGCTGACGATGCACGCTACCTTTTTGCCCTTTACCTCCACCTTGTTGTACATGGCGGCCGCAACAGAGACAGCGCCCGCGCCCTCGGCAATCAGCTTTTGCTTTTCAATCAGCGCCAGCACGGCGGCGGCTACCTCGTCGTCCGTCACGGTGACAATGCCATCCACATATTGCTCCACAAGCTGATATGTCAAATCGCCCGGATGCTTGACCGCGATGCCGTCCGCAAAGGTGGACACGTTTTCCAGTGTAATCTGCTTGTGGTTTTTCATGGAATTTGCCATGCTCGGCGCGCCCGCCGCCTGCACGCCGTAGACCTTGCACTCCGGCCGCAGATGCTTGATGGCATAGGCAACGCCGCTGATAAGCCCGCCGCCGCCCACGGGCACAAGCACAACGTCCACATCGGGCAGCTGGTCAAGAATTTCAAGCCCCACCGTGCCCTGTCCCGCAATCACATCGGGGTCGTCAAACGGATGCAGAAAGGTATAGCCCTTTTCTGCTTGCAGCTTGCGGGCATACTCATACGCGTCATCATAAGCCCCCTTGACAAGGCAGACCTCCGCCCCGTAGGACTTTGTCGCCTCCACCTTGCTGATGGGCGCGCCGTCCGGCATGCAGATGACGCTTTTGATGCCGCTGCGCTGTGCGGCAAGCGCAACGCCCTGCGCGTGGTTGCCTGCACTGCTGGCAATGACACCCTTTTCCTTTTCCGCTTCAGACAGACAGCTCACCTTATAATACGCGCCGCGCACCTTAAAGCTGCCGGTAATTTGCAAATTTTCCGTTTTCAGATAGATACTGCTGTCGCGGTTTAAATCCGGTGCGGCAATCATATCCGTCTTGCGCGCGACGTTTTTCAAGATGAACGCCGCATGATAAATTTTATCGAGTGTCAACATTTCTTGTTCCCTCTTTTTTGTCAAATAAAATAACGATGGGATTAGTTTACCACTTGCCGCCTGTTTCGACAAGCTTAATGTTGCGCACTGTGCCCTGCGCGGTGTATACTAAAGATAAGTTTCAGGATGGGAGGCTTCCTTTTGATGACATCTTCTGAATTGCTGCTTGCGCAGCTGCACAGTCTTGCGATTTTTCGCGGGATTTTGCAAAACAATGTGATGAAAAAGCTGACTGCGCTGCTCAGCGCGAGCGCGGCGGACGTGTGCGCCGCCGTGGACGCTTACGGCGCGTTTGCCGCCGCTTTGTACGCGCACACCGACAACTTCAGCGATTACTTATTGAAGGCGGTGTTAGACGATGAAAACGTCTATGTGCACGCCTGCTGCGAGGGCGGTGATCTCAGCGCACAGCTGACTGACGGCCTTGCGCAGGAGCTGCTTTTTTTGCAGGAGCTGTCACTGTTTGACGCAAGCGAGCTATGCTGCGCACTGCGCGGGGCGGGCTATTCGGGGTATCTGCCCGCATGGGGCACGCGCCCGCATGATTTTGGCGCGGTATATCGCGCACGCATCGCAGATTTGCCACGGCAGGGCTATGGCATTTTTGCCAAATACCATGTGTTTACGGTGCGCGACGGACGCTTTGTTCCCGTAAAGCATCCCGACCCGCAGTCGCTCAGCTCTCTGTCCGGCTATGAACGGGAGCGCAGCAAAATTCTCGCCAACACCCGCGCACTGCTGGAGGGTCGGCCCGCGGCAAACGCGCTTTTGTACGGCGATGCGGGCACGGGGAAAAGCAGTACCGTCAAGGCCGTGGCAAACGCGCTGTGCGGCGAGGGTTTGCGCCTGATTGAAGTGAAAAAAAATCAGCTGTATCAAATCCCCGACCTTGTCGATTCGCTCAGTCACAACCCGCTCAAATTCATTTTATTCATCGATGATTTAAGCTTTAGCGCAAACGATGACGATTTTGCCGCACTGAAAGCCATTTTAGAGGGCAGCGTCAGCAGCCGCGGCAGCAATCTTGTCGTCTACGCCACGTCAAACCGCCGCCATCTTGTCAAGGAGACGTTCTCCGACCGCGCAGGGGACGAGGTGCATCTTGCCGACACCATGCAGGAGGTGATGAGCCTGTCCGCGCGCTTTGCCCTGACCGTCACCTTCTCGCGCCCCGACAAAGAGCTTTACTGCCACATTGTGCAGCATCTGGCACTTTTGTACGGTCTTGATATGCCGCCGGATATGCTGCTGCAAAAGGCAGAGGCACACGCCATTCGCAGCGGCGGGCGCAGCCCGCGCGTGGCAAAGCAATTCATCGAGCAATTAAAATCGGAGGGAACGCCATGTTAAAGGGTGTCATCATCAAGGAGAGCTTGCGGGACGAAAATATTTTGGACGAAGTGACCATCGACAGCGCCGAAATATGGCAGACGGAGGATAAGCCGCGCTATTGGACGGCGATTCATTTTTCCACACAGGACGTTACCTTTCCCAAAAAGCTGTCAAAGGTCATGGACAAAAACTGGTTCTGCGACATGAAGTACGGCAGCAAAATCAAGGTGCTTGTGTTTCGCGGTAAGGTGATGCAATACACCATCGGCAACGAAATTGAAAAAGCCGCCGTGCTGAAATACTGTAAAAAAATCGGCATTCCGCCAGAGCAGATGAACTGGGACGAATAGCGCGCACCGGTTTTACCCCGAGAGGCAAGCTTTTAAAAATGCCGCCGCGGAGCTTTCCGCGGCGGCATTTTGCTGCGCTTTTCAAGGTGCGCACTTGTCCGATGCTTTCCCCTGTGCTCTTTTTAAAAAGGCGCGCTTATTTTTTCAGCCAGCTCATCATTTTGCGCAGCTCTGCGCCCACTTTTTCGAGCAGATGCTCACTTTCGAGACGGCGCGTTGCAAGGAACTTTGCCTTGCGCCCGCCCTTGCTCGAAAATTCCTGCATAAATTCGCTGGCAAAGGTGCCGTCCTGAATCTCGCGCAGAACCTTTTTCATCTCTTTGCGCGTGTCGTCGGTAATCAGACGGCGACCCGTGCGGTAATCGCCGTACTCGGCGGTGTTGGAAATGGAATAGCGCATCATGGCAAAGCCGCCGCTGTTGATGAGGTCAACAATCAGCTTCATCTCATGAATGCACTCAAAATATGCCATTTCGGGTGCATAGCCGGCTTCCACCAAGGTATCAAAGCCCGCCTTCATCAGCTCTGTCACGCCGCCGCACAGCACGGCCTGCTCGCCAAACAAATCTGTCTCTGTCTCCTCGCGGAAGCTCGTCTCCAAAATGCCCGCGCGCCCCGCGCCAATGCCGCTGGCATAGGCAAGCGCGTAATCGTGCGCTTTGCCGCTTGCGTCCTGATGTACGGCAATCAGGCTCGGCACGCCCTTGCCCTCAAGATACTGGCTGCGCACGGTGTGTCCCGGACCTTTGGGCGCGACCATGATAACGTCAATATTCTTTGCGGGCTTTACAAACTGATAGTGAATGTTAAAGCCGTGGGCAAACATCAGCACATTGCCCTCCTGCATATACGGCGCGACCTGCTCGTTATAAATATCGGCGGCAATTTCGTCGGGAACAAGCATCATCACGAGATCGGCGGCCTTGGCGGCCTCCGGCACCTCCATGACGGTCAGCCCGGCATCGCGCGCCTTTTGGCAGCTTGCGCTGTCGCTGCGCAAGCCGACAATCACGTTGACACCGCTCTCGTGCAGGTTCTGCGCGTGGGCGTGACCCTGGCTGCCGTAGCCCATGATGGCGACGGTTTTGCCGTCCAGCAGACCTAAATTGCAATCGCTGTCATAATACTTTTGAATCATTGTTTGTCTCTCCTTTTTTTCTTGTTACTATTTTACCGTGGGGCGCGCCGCCGCTTGCAGCGTCACGCCGGATGATACTACTGTTACGCGCCGCAATGCGCGCCGCCACGCTCGATGGCGGTCACGCCTGTGCGGCACATTTCTAAAATGCGGTAGGGCGAAAGCACGTCTAAAAACGCGTCTATTTTATCCGGCTCGCCCGTCAGCTCCAGAACCATGCTGCCGCGCGACAAGTCGATGATTTTTGCGTGGTAAATCATTGCCACCTCCCGGATTGCCGCGCGCGATGCTTCGTCCGCCGCCACCTTGACCAGCAGCAGCTCGCGCAGCAAACTTTTTGCCGTGTCAAGGGTGAAAATCTCACGCGTTTCCTCAAGGCGCTGCGTCTGCTTGATAATTTGCTCCAGCACCTTTTCGTCATCGTGCACAACAAGAGTAATGCGCGAGATGGCGGGGTCGTCCGTGGTGGAAACCGTAAGGCTGTCAATGTTAAAGCCGCGCCGCCCGAACAGTGAGGTAATGCGCGTAAGCACGCCGGAATTATTATCCACAAGCAGGCTGAGTACTTCTTTTTTCATCTTTTTCTCCTCAGCTCATCATGATGTCGTCGATGCTGCCGCCGGCGGGAATCATGGGCAGCACCTTTTCGTCTTTGTCAATCACGCACTCAATCCAAGTGGGTGCTTTGGATTTAAGCGCCGCCTGCATCGCCGCGGCAAATTCCGCCGGTGTCTCGCAGTGATAGCCCTGTAAGCCAAAGCCCGCCGCAAGCTTGACGTAATCTGTTTTTCGGTGCGGGTCCGTGCTGGAATATCGCTTGTCGTAAAAAGTCGATTGCCACTGGCGCACCATGCCCAGCACCGCATTGTTAAAAATAACCGTAATGACGGGCAAATCGTAGCTGACCGCGGTGCACGCCTCGTTCAAATTCATGTGGAACGAGCCGTCGCCCGTCAAATGAATGACAGGTCGCTCCCGTCCGACGGCAAGCTGCGCGCCCAGCGCCGCGCCATAGCCAAAGCCCATTGTGCCAAGCCCGCCGCTTGTCAAAAAGCAGTGCGGCTTTACGTGCCGGATATACTGCGTCGCCCACATCTGGTGCTGCCCCACGTCGGTGACATAGACGGCATCGGGGCCTGCCAGCTCGCATATTTTGCCGATGATCTGGTGCGGGCGCAGACAGGTAGGATCGTCCTTGGGGCGGTAGTCCTGCGCCTGCCACGACTGAATGCGCACAAGCCATTCCGCATGCTTTGCCGCCGGAATATGCGGCAGTAAAGCCGTTAAAACCTCTTTGACATCGCCCACAAGGCTTGCGTCCACCAGAACATTTTTGTTCACCTCGCTGGGGTCGATATCAATTTGCAGAATTTTTGCCGCACTTGCAAATTTATCGGTATTCAGTGCCACGCGGTCGGAAAAGCGCGTGCCGATGGCAAGCACCAAATCTGCTTTGTCCACGGCCTTGTTGGTCGTGCGGCTGCCGTGCATGCCAAGCAATCCAAGATTGAGCGGTTCGCCATAGCCGAGCACTCCCGCCGCCATCATGGTGTAGGTGGCGGGGATTTCCGCCTTTTCCATCAGCGCGCGCAGCGCTTCGCCCGCACCGGAGGCCGCCACACCGCCGCCGAAATAAATCACCGGCCGCTCGGCGCTTGCAATCATCTGCGCCGCTGCCGCAATCTCGTCTTGCGCAGGGTGCGGCGGCGCGGGAGGGGTGTCGGGCGCTTTCGAGACAAACTCCGCCATATCCCCCGTCACGTCCTTCGGAATATCGACCAGCACCGGCCCCTTGCGCCCTGTCTGTGCAATGCGAAACGCGGCGCGCAAAACGTCCGCCAATTCCTCCACATGGCGCACCACAAAATTGTGCTTTGTGATGGGCATGGTAATGCCCGCAATGTACACCTCTTGAAAGCTGTCGCGCCCAATGAGGTTTGTGCTGACATTGCCCGTGATGGCCACCATGGGAATGCTGTCCATATAGGCCGTGGCAATGCCCGTGACAAGGTTTGTCGCGCCGGGGCCGCTTGTGGCAAGCACCACGCCCGTCTTGCCTGTGGCGCGGGCGTAGCCGTCTGCCGCATGTGCCGCGCCCTGCTCGTGTGCCGTCATATAGTGATGGATTTTGTCGCTGTAACGGTACAAGGCATCGTACAGGTTCAGCACCGCGCCGCCCGGATAACCGAACAGTGTGTCCACCCCCTGCTCCACCAGCACCTCTGCAAAAATATCCGCACCTGTCAATTTCATTCTCCGCGCCACCTTTCCCCTTTTTTCCTCTTGTCCCGCGATTTGTGTGCCTAAACACAGCATCGGGGTATAAAAAAACAGCCCTTATCTCTGATATAATCAGAGACAAAGGCTGTTTGTCAGCACTCTGCGGTACCACTCTGCATTGCCGCCCACGGGTGGACGACCTCTCGACATGCTGTAACGGGCATCAACCGGCAGACATTACTATCGTTCACATCTGCTGCTCCGGGATGAGGTTCGCAATAGGCCGGCACGCTGCTTTGCACCGGACAGCAGCTCTCTGAAGTGCGCTTGGCCTATCCTACTGGTTCCCTTCGTGGCATTTCAAAATATTAGTATTCATTATATCGACAGAATAGCACCGCGTCAAGCCCTTTTTGAAAAAAACTTTATTTCGATAAAGCAAAAGCGCATTACAGCCCCTTGCGGCATGCCCGTGCGCGCGGTATACTGATAGCAGTTTTCCTACAGCCGATGTGCAATAAAATTTTAAAAGGATGTGACGCGGATGCAGGAAATAGCGCTTTCTGTGCGTGAGCTTGTTACATTTGTGCTGCGCCGCGGCAGCATCGACAGCCGCTTTACGGGGTTTGACCGTGCGCTTGAGGGTGCGCGCATTCACCGCAAGCTGCAAAAGGCGGCGGGCGACGCTTATAAACCCGAGGTTGCAATGAAAGCAACGCGCGTGGTGGACGATATTCTCTACCGCCTTGACGGGCGCGCTGACGGTGTCATTGCAGAGGCGGACGGCATTGTCCTTGACGAAATCAAAACAAGCGCCGCGCCGAAGGAGCTTTTGCAAAACGAAAATTTTAACCCGCTGCACTGGGCACAGGCGCAGTGCTATGCGGCGATTGCCTGCGCTGATTTTGCGCTTGACACCATCACGGTGCAGCTGACGTATTATCAAATTGACACGGACGAGGTTATTTACCACAGGCGGCATTTTACAGCGGCGCAGCTGGAGGCCTTTCTCACGGACACGCTGCGCCTTTACACGCCGTGGGCACAACTGGCACAGCACTGGCGCACGGTGCGCAACGCGTCCATCGCGGCGCTTTCCTTTCCGTTTGCGCAGTATCGCGACGGTCAGTACCGGCTGGCGGGTGCGGTGTACAAAACCATCGCGGCGGGCGGGCGTTTATTTGCCGCAGCGCCGACAGGCATCGGCAAGACAATTTCCACGCTGTTCCCCGCCATCAAGGCAATGGGCGAGGAAAAAGGGGAGCGCATTTTTTTCTTGACGGCAAAAACCATTACGCGGCAGGCGGCAGAGGACGCACTGTTTCGCTTGCGCGAAAAGAGCGGCGGTGCGCTGCGGCTCAAGAGCGTCACGCTGACCGCAAAGGATAAAATTTGTCTGCTGGACGAGCGCAGCTGCACGCCCGAAGCATGCCCCTATGCAAACGGCTACTACGACCGCATCAACGATGCGCTGTATGCGTTTTTGCAAGAGCGCGACTGTTTTACGCGCGACGACATTTTAGCGTTTGCAAAGGAGCGACAGCTCTGCCCGTTTGAATTATCGCTTGACTTGACAAATTTTTGCGATTGCATCCTCTGCGATTACAATTATCTGTTTGACCCGGTGGTGCGCCTAAAGCGCTTTTTTGAGGAGGGCGGCGACTTTATTTTTCTTGTGGACGAAGCGCACAATCTTGTCTCCCGCGCGCGCGATATGTACTCCGCGCGCCTCGACAAAAGCAGCTTTTTTGCCGTAAAGCGCGCACTTGGCAAGACTCCTCGCCGTCTTGCGGCGGCGCTGACAAAGCTGAACAGCGCCTTTATCGAGCTGCGCCGCAAAGCGCAGGATGCACAGACGACACAGCTTGTGACCGCCGAGGGCGACAAGAATTTTGCAAAGCTTCTGACGGCGTTTACCGCCGAGGCACAGAGCTGGCTGGACGAGCACCGCGACGGGTCTTTCCACGCGGAAATATTACAGCTCTATTTTGACGCACGCTTCTATCTGCGCATTTTTGAGCTGTACGACACGCATTTTGTGACGCTTACCTCCCTGCGCGGCAACGAAGTGAGCTGTGAGCTTTTATGCCTTGATGCATCGCCGTTTTTAGATGCAAGCATGGCGCTTGGTCGCGCGAGCATCCTATTCAGCGCCACGTTAACGCCGTCCGATTATTTTATTCGCACACTGGGCGGCGGCGACGGTGCTAAGCGCACTCTGCTGCAAAGTCCGTTTCCTGCAGAGCATTTTTGCCTGCTGTGCGCCGATACCATCAGCACAAAATACGCCGACCGCGCGCGCACGCTGCCACAGCTTGTGCAGTTGATTTATACCGCTGTCACGGCAAAGAAAGGCAATTATCTGGTGTTTTTTCCGTCCTATCAGTATCTGCAGGACGCAGTGGCGCTGCTAAAGACGCAATATCCCGACCTGCCCATAGCCGTGCAGGAAAGCCGCATGGACGAGGCGGCGCGCGAGGCATTTTTAGCGCAGTTTTCATGCGGGGCGGGCGCGGACACAAAGACACAGGCGAGCGATGGTGCAAACGCAAACGACAACACAAAGATAAATGCGGACTTTTGCAGCGACACTGACGAGGGCGCGGAGCATGCCGGCTGCGTGCGCCTGTGCGCAGAGCAAGGCGGCACTTCCCGTACAAACTCTGCCGCAAGCGCGCAGAGCCTCATCGGCTTTTGCGTGCTGGGCGGCGTGTTCGCCGAGGGCATTGACCTTGTGGGCGACAGGCTGATTGGCAGCATTGTCGTGGGGGTCGGGCTGCCGCAGATAGGCCCCGTGCAGGACGCGCTGCGCGATTATTACACCGCAACCCTCGGCGCGGGCTTTGACTACGCATACCGCTATCCCGGCATGAACAAGGTGCTGCAAGCGGCGGGGCGCGTCATCCGCACAGAGCGCGACAAGGGCATGGTGCTGCTGATTGACAGCCGCTATCAGCAGCGCGCGTACCGCGATTTATTTCCGCCGCACTGGGCACACTGCCGCCGCGTTGCAAGCGCTGCGGAAACCGCCAACGCACTTGCCCTGTTTTGGGGCGAGGAAGATGCGTCCGGCAAAGAAAGCGCGACCTAAATTATTTTATTTTTGATTTTTTGTCGTATATACTTGACATATCGTCGCATGTTTGATAATATAGCAGCAGGAGGTGATGGCATGGCACGCAACATTCCCATCAAGGTGGCGCGCGCGCAGCGGGACATGACGCAAAAGCAGCTTGCAGAGACAGTGGGCATTTCCCGCCAAACCATGAACGCCATTGAGCAGGGCGAATACAATCCCACCATCAAATTATGCAGAGCCATCTGCAAGGAACTAAACAAAACATTAGACGAGCTGTTCGGGGAGGACGACAACGATGAAAGCACAAAAGACTAAAAGCAATTTGGACGAAATGCAGGAGCAAAAGCTGCTGCACATTGAGCATAACGGCATGTGGCTTGCCTATTTTGGCCTGCTGGCGGCAATTATCATTCAAACCGTCATCGGCAGGGCAAACGTATCGCAAAACATAGCGGGCGAATTGATTTTGATGTTTTGCCTGAGCCTTTATATCTGCATTGACTGTTTGCGAAACGGCATCTGGGACAGAAAGCTTAAGGCAAACGGAAAGACAAATTTAATTGCCAGTATCCTTGCCGGCGTTGTGGTCGGTCTGTGTGTGGCAGTGACCTCGTATCTGCACTACGGCAAGGCGGCGGGTTCTGTCGCAGCGGGGCTGTTTGTGTTGATCGGCACCTTTGTGCTTTGCTTTGCCGTACTGTCGCTTGCAGCGGCGCTGTACCGCAAGCGCGTGCAAAAGCTGGAAGCGAACGCAGAGGGCGGCGAAAAGCCGATCCCTTCCATTCCCGAAAAATAAAGTTCCGCACACGCTTTTTTTGAACGCCACAGACACAAAAGGCGGGACTGCCACAGCATTACGCTGCGGCAGTCCCGCCTTTGTGTATTTTATTTGACAGTGCATCGCTTCACCGCGCTTTTTAAGCGCAGCTTCACGCATCCGTGCCCGCATCGGCGCACGGAATTTTGCGCCGCAAAATAGAATCCAGCGGCAGCTCCATCGCGCACGGCACGCGGAACGCCATCATCGCGTGCGGCGTTGACTCTATCAGCTCGCTGTCCGCGTCCCAGATATATTCCGGCGCAAAGCTTACGATTTCGCCGCTTGGCAGCAATGCCTCCAGCGTTTCGCCCAGAAAAAACTTGCCGCGCTGCGTGCAACTTGCAATGCCGTCGTTCCAATCGTCTACAATGCCCACAACGTCCCATTCGCGGAGATAACCGCCCTGCTTTGTGTCCTGCGTCGCACCGTCCGGCCCAAAATAAAAGCCGGTGGAATAATGCCGATGCGAGGTGCGCGTCAGCTCTGTCAATACGCGCTCCGGGCAGACAAACGCATCGGGCGCGGCAAGGTATGCATCCAGTGCGCCGCGATACGCCGCCGTCGTGCTGGCAACATAGTAAAACGTTTTGGCGCGTCCCTCTATTTTTAAGCTGTCCACACCCGCCTTGCACAAAAGGTCAAGAAACGGTGCGGTGCAAAGGTCATTTGCGTTTAAAATATAACTGCCGTCCGCGTCCTCGCCGATGTCAAAATGCTGATTCGGGCGGTGCTCCTCGGTCAGCTGCCACTTCCAGCGGCAGGGCTGTGCGCACGCGCCCCGGTTTGCGTCGCGCCCCGTCAGGTAGCGTGACAGCAAACACCGTCCCGAAAACGACATGCACATGGCACCGTGCACAAACGCCTCCAGCGCAAGCTCCGGCGGCGTATTGTCACGAATGAATGCAATGTCCTGCAACGACAATTCGCGCGCAAGCACCACGCGCTTTGCGCCAAGGTCATAGGCCGCACAGGCCGCCATGTAGTTGGCAATTCCAACCTGTGTGGAAAAATGCACCTCAATCTCCGGCGCAAGCTTTTTCACCACCGCCAGCACGCCCAAATCCGCCACAATAAACGCGTCAATGCCCGTCTCGCGCACGCGGCGGATATAATCCGGCAGACGGGCAATTTCCTCGTTCGTCGGCACACTGTTCAAGGTCAGATAAATGCGCCGTCCCGCCTTGTGCGCAAGGCTTGCGCCCTCGGCAAGCTGCTCCACGGTAAAATTTTTGGGCGAGGTGCGCATGCCAAACGATTCGCCGCCCACATACACGGCATCCGCACCATAGCGCACGGCAAAGCGCAGACGCTCAAGATCGCCCGCAGGGCACAGCAGTTCCGGCTGTTTCAGCATAAATTTCTCCCATATCCGCCCCTGTTGCGGCAATTTATAGCGGTTTCATGCAAGGCTTGCCACCATTCTTTTCATCCACAAAGCCGCAATAACGCGCATTTATGCCAGACCCAGCTTTTGGCAAATTGCCAAATGCTCGTTTGCCGTGCGGTTGAAATAGTAATTGCCCTCCGTGTCGGTCACAAAGAAGTAATAGGGGTCTGCCTCGTTATAATACTCTGCACTTTTATAGGCAATAGTGTTGACCATCGCGTCAATGCCGGGGTTGGAAATTGGCCCCGCCGGCAGTCCGACATGGTTGTAGGTGTCATATTTGTCGATGATATTCTGCGGGGTTTTATCCCAGCCGCCATAGTATTTTGCAATGGTGTTGTTGACGTAGTTGTTGTCGTTGTCATTTTGGATATAGCTTGCGCAATTGCTTTGCAAGCGCCCCTCAATGCTGCCCGGCGCAAGGCGCGCCATAAACACCGCCGCCACATCTGCCTGATGCGCGACATTGCCCGCCTCCTCCTGCACAATGGAGGACAGCGTCACAAACTGCGACAGATTAAAGCCCATCGCCTCTATTTGACCGTACATTTCGTCGGAAACGCGCTTGTCAAATTCGCCGTAAATTTTCGCGACCATATTGTACACGGTGTCGCCCTTGAAGAACTGATAGGTCTCCGGGAACAAAAAGCCCTCGCACGCCATAAACGCGTCGGCGCTGATATCGCGCTTTGCCCAGAATTTATACTGGCTGAAATCACCCGTGTTGGCAACGTCCAAAAACTCCTGTGCGCTGCACAGACCTGCTTGCTCCATGCGGCTTGCAAACTGCACGGCGGGAATGCCCTCCGGGAACGTGACAGACACCGTCTCGCGGTCATCGGTGGTTTTTTGCATTGATTCAATCATAGCATCGTAGCTCATGTCGGAGGTGAGCGTAAATTCGCCGTACTGCATCGTCTCTGCCGCGCCTTTATTTTTCACATAAAAGCGAAAAATCTGCGCATTTTTAATCAGCCCTGCCTCTTGCAGCTGCTTGCCGATGGTAAGCGGGCCGGAGCCTTTTTCCACAAGGATTGTAGCTTCTGCCGCGTCACCGCGCTTGCCCTTGATGTCGCTGTTCACATAGCTGAAGGCAAAAACGCCCGCGATCACGACAATCGCCAGCACCACCAGCACCGCAATCAGGCAGCCGTGGCCGCCGCTGTTTCTTTTTCTGCGTCTTCTTGCCATAATTTTTTACTCCTTATACACGCCGCGCCTCAGCTTAAAAGCGCCATTACCTCTGCGTGAATGGCTTCTATGCTGCGCATTGCGCCGTTTTCGGTACAGGCTACACGCCGCCAGTGCAGCTTTTGCGCGCAATATTGCGCGGCGCTGCGGCTGCTTTGTAAATAGGCCGTATCCTTTTCATGGATGTCCTTTTGTGCTTCGTCACCGTGATAGCGAGCGGTCATCAATTGCTGTGACACGTCCGGTTCCACATCTAAATATATTACCACATCCGGGGCAGGAATTGCAATCTGTTCGTACTCAAAAATAAAAAGCCAATCAAGAAAAGCATCCCACTGTGCACGCGGCAGCTTTGAGCACTGGTGCACGGCGTTGGAGGTTGTATAGCGGTCGGACACCACGGTGCCGCCGCTTTTGTAAAATTCTCCCCATACGGTTTTATAACTTGCGTAGCGGTCAACGGCATAAAAGCTGGAGGCCGCATAGGCGTTTACATCGCCCGGCTTTGCGCCAAGCTGCCCGCTAAGGTACATTTTTACAGGCGCACTGGACGGGCTGTCATAGTTCGGGAAGGTAATCTGCATTGCCCGTTCGCCCCGCTTGCACAGCGCGTCATACAGCAGCTTTGTCTGTGTGGCCTTGCCGCTTCCGTCAAGCCCCTCGATTACAATCAGCTTACCCATGTGTCGCGCGCGCCTCCGCTTTGAGTGTTTCGTATTTTTCACGCATGGCAGCGGCCTCGCCGCAGCTCATTTTTCCCTCTGTGCACGCGCCCGACGCGCACGGCGGCCCGCTGCGCACAAAAAGGCTGGGCGCAACGGCGCTGACAAGGCGCAGCATTTCATCGGCAAGCGCGCGGATTTCCCACTGCGCGCGATTACAGCAGCGATGTCTGAAAAAATTATTCAAGCTGCGCGCGTTCATCGTCACAATCATTTTTGTGTCGCAGGCGTTTGGCAGCACAAAACGCGCGTCCTCAATGGCAAGCTTTTCCGCCTTTTTAGCGGCTGTTTTTTCGTCCATGCCCTGCTGCATCAAACGGCGCGTGTGACCGTCCTTTAGCACGGCGGCAATGCGCGCGTAGTTTGCGGCCTCCCCCTGCATCGCCTCGTCAAAGGCGGCGCTTGCGGCGCTGTCGTGCGCAACGGACGGCGGCGTGACATAGTCAAAGTCCTCAAGCCGCACATAGCGCTGGCTCTGCACGCTGTACGACGCGATGCGGTGGCGCGTAATCTGCGCCAGCAGCGCGCGCGACACGCCCTCTATCGCAAAGGTGAACGACACATGCTCCGTGGGGCTTTCGTGTCCCATCAGCGCGAGCATCTCCACAAATTCGCGGCTTTTTTCCGGCGTTAAGCCCGCCAGCAAATCGTCAATTTCAGCATTTGAATAGCACAGCTTTGCAGCCGCAGCCACAATTTTTTCCGGCTCCGGCGTATGGGTCAGCAAAGTCACTTTCACACTCTTATCCCCTTTTGATTACATTTTTTTCATGGTGCACAGCGGCAAAGCTGTGCGCGGCAGCTCATTTTTTTATTGCGGCATATCATGATTCCTGCACCAGCGTCAGCGGCGCATAATTTGCCATTGTTTTTTTCACACCGGCGGTATCAAAGCGAATTTCCACAATATTGTCCCCCGCGACGGGCGTGACCTTTTGCACAACACCGCGCCCGAACACCTTGTGCTCCACCGCGTCGCCGGCCTTAAATATAATTTTGGACGCGCCCGGCGCACCCGTGCCAAGCGAAGAAGCGCGCTGCGGCGAAACGGCGCTGCCCGCATGGATGGCGCTGCCCGCGCCGCCAAACCCGCCCGCCATGATGGACGGGCGCGGCGATGCCGTGCCCACCGCACCCGCGGCGGTGGTGGGGCGGCTTGTATAGCCCTGCTGCACATACGCGTTTTGCTGCGCGGCATAGCGCTCCCGCGCTTTTTTCATCTGCTCTGCCGCGGGGCTTACTTCCTCCTCCATGAGGGTTGCGTCAATCTCCTCCAAAAAGCGTGAGGGTCGGTTGCGCTTTGTCTGCCCAAACAGCATGCGCGATGCGGCATTCGACAGATACAGCGTCTTTTTTGCGCGCGTAATGCCCACATAGCACAGACGGCGCTCCTCCTCTAAATCATCCTCGGAATAGCGGCTCATGTCGCTGGGGAACATACTTTCCTCCATGCCGACAATAAACACATAATCAAACTCGAGTCCCTTGGCTGCGTGCATGGTCATCAGCACAACAAGGTCGGCGCTTTCGTCGTAGCCGTCGATGTCGCTGATGAGCGCAACCTCCTCTAAAAATCCGGCAAGGCTCGCCTCCGGTCCGCGCTGGTCGGCGTAAGTCTTGACACTCGACACAAGCTGACCGATATTCTCAAGGCGTGTCTGCCCCTCCTCGCCCTCGGCCTCAATCATTTTGCGATAGCCTGTGATCGCAATGATCTCCGCGACAAAAACATCCAGCGGCTGTGTGTCATGCGACGTGCACAAACGCAGATAGATATCATAAAAGCCTGCAAGCGCGCTTGCGGCGCGGGCGAGCGGCGGATAGGTGACGGCCTCTGCCACAATGTCGAGCATCGCAACGCCGTTTTGCGCGGCAAGCGAGGCAACACTGTCCAGCGTCGTCAGCCCGATTTTGCGCGCCGGCTCGTTGATGACGCGGCGCAGGCGCAAATCGTCCTGCCGGTTGGCGACAATCGCCATATACGCCAGCACGTCGCGGATTTCCTTGCGGTCGTAAAAGCGGCGGCCGCCGACAATTTTATACCGGAATCCCCCCCGGGCGAAAAAGGTTTAAAATGGACCGGACAGCCCCGTCAAGCGGTTCAAAAAGGCAAGGTCGCGCCGCATTTCGCCCAGCCGCAGATTCTGCCCGATGATTGTGGCAACATGCGCGGCCTCGTCAAATTCCGATTCCGCCGCATAGTGCATCACATGGTCGCCGTCGCCGTTTTTCGTCCACAGGGTTTTGCCCTTGCGCCCTTGGTTGTTGCGAATGACGCAGTTTGCGGCGTTTAAAATATTGGAGGTTGAGCGGTAATTCTGCTCTAAGCGAATGACCTGCGCGCCCGTAAACTGCTGCTCAAAATTCAGAATATTCTCAATGGTTGCGCCGCGAAACCGATAAATGCTCTGGTCGTCATCGCCCACCACGCACACATTGCGGTGCCCGCTGCCCAAAAGGTACACAAGGCGGTACTGCGCAACGCTTGTATCCTGATATTCGTCCACAAGAATGTACTTGAAACGGTTTTGATAATACGTGCGCACGTCCTCAAATTGCTCCAGCATGCACACCGTGTAGTAGATCAGGTCGTCAAAATCGAACGCGCCCGCTTTTTTCAGCCGCTTTGCATAGGCATCGTACACGCGCGCCACAAGTCCCGCGCGGCTGTCTGCCGTGGCGGCAAGCGCCTGCTCCGGGCTGATCATTTTGTCCTTGAGCCGTCCAATACTGCCCAGTGCATTTTTGACGGGCAGAAATTTATCGTCCACCCCAAGCTCTTTATAGATTTCTTTCATCGTGCGCTGCTGGTCATCGGAATCATAAATGGTAAAGCTTTGCGGAAAGCCCAGTCTGTCCGCGTTGCGGCGCAGCATGCGCACGCAGGCAGAGTGAAAGGTAGAGGCATTGATGTCGCCGCCCGCCACATCGCCCAGCATCGCCATCAAGCGATTTTTTAATTCGCCCGCTGCCTTATTGGTGAACGTGATGGCGAATATATTGTAGGGACGCACGGGGTTCTCCGCAAGCTTCGGCGCAAGCTGTGCCGAGGGTGCCTCCTTGCTTTGCAGCAAGGCTTCCAGCTCCGCGCAGTCCTCCTGCGTCACGCCGCCGGGTGCGGCTGCGGCGTTATGCGCGCCGCCAAAGCGCACCAAATTCGCCACGCGGTTGACAAGCACGGTTGTTTTGCCGCTGCCCGCACCCGCGAGAATCAGCAGCGGGCCATCGGTGGCATACACCGCAGTTTGCTGCATCTCGTTCAGTCGGCCAAACTGTGCCTCAATATATCGTTTGCGCAGCGCCAAAAAGCGCGCGCCAAGGTTTTTATCATCGTGATCGTGCATAGTGTTCCCCCTCTTGTGAAATAAAACGCCAAATAAAAAAGCACTTATAGTATACCACATCAGCACGCGCGCTGCAAAGAAAAAGCCGCCCGCCGGAAAACCGGAGCGGGCGGCAAAATACATTTTTTTAGCCGAGCATATTGATGAGAACACCGGCCGCCACTGCGCTGCCGATTACGCCCGCAACGTTCGGACCCATGGCGTGCATGAGCAGGAAGTTCTGCGGGTTCTCTTTTTGGCCGACCTTTTGCGACACACGCGCCGCCATCGGGACAGCGGACACGCCTGCGGAGCCAATCAGCGGGTTGACCTTGCCGTGGGTTACAAAGCACATAATTTTACCCAGCAGCACGCCGCCGGCAGTGCCAAAGCAGAAGGCAATCAGACCCAGCACAACGATAAACAGCGTTTGCGCGTTTAGGAAGGTGTCTGCGCTGGTGGTGCAGCCGACGGAAATACCGAGGAAAATGGTGATAATATTCATCAGCTCATTGCCCGCGGTTTTGTTGATACGCTCCACAACACCGGATTCCTTCATCAGATTGCCGAGCATCAGCATACCAATCAGCGGCACAGCGCTGGGCAGGATGAGCGAAATGATGATGGTACACATAATCGGGAAGATAATCTTCTCTGTTTTGGAGACCGTGCGAAGCTGCGTCATGACGATGCTGCGCTCTTTTTTGGTGGTCAGCAGCCGCATGATGGGCGGCTGAATAATCGGCACAAGCGCCATGTAGCTGTACGCCGCCACCGCAATGGCACCGAGCAATTCCGGCGCCAGCTTTGTGGTGACGTAAATTGCCGTCGGCCCGTCCGCGCCGCCTATGATGGCGATGGAACCGGCCTGCTTGCCCGTAAATTCGCTGAAGCCGATAGCATCTGCAACGCCCATGCTCTGGATGATCGGGCCGAGCATTTTAGCGCCAAAGTACGTGACAAAAATGCCAAGCTGCGCGGCAGCGCCCAGCAGCAAGCTTTTGGGGTTTGAAATCAACGGGCCAAAGTCGGTCATGGTACCGATGCCCAGGAAGATAAGCGGCGGGTAAATGCCCAGCTTAACGCCCAGATACAGCATGTCCGCAAGACCGCCGTTGTTTAAAATCTGCATGAAGTCGGGGTGACCTGTCTCGGTCAAAAAATACTCCATGTGGATAATGCCGCCGAACGGCAAATTCGCCAGCAGCATGCCGAACGCGATGGGCAGCAGCAAAAGCGGCTCAAACTGTTTTACAATCGCGAGATACAAAAGGCCGCACGCCACAGCAATCATAATCAGATAGCCGGGGTTTTGCACCAGCCCGACAAAACCGGATTCGGAGGCGATGCCCGAAACCGCTTCTAAGAAACCTTGCATTTGTATGTCCTCTTTTCTTTCTTAAAATGGCTCGGTATAGGAGGCTGACGCGGCGCTGCTCCATGCGCTGCGACCCTGCTTTGCGCGGGTGACGGAGCGAATGGTGTATTTGCCGCCGCCCATCATGCAGGAAAGCGCGGCAGAGATAGCCGCAATGACCTCACCGGGAATCCCCTTTTGCACCGCAGGCGGGACTGTTTGCACGTTTGCCGTGCCGGCTGCGGGCTTGTCCGCTTTTTTTGCTTTCGGCTCCGGCTTTACGCCGTTCTTTTTATTGTCGATGCTCTGAAAAATAAGCCCCTCGACGACAATCAGCAGGTAAAGCAGAATCAAAACCACAAACACGATGGTAAGCCCTGTTGCCACCACTACGCCAATGGACGGCTCTTTCACCGCTGCCGCAGCAGCTATCACGCATTGGGAAATGCTCATAACAGATTTCCTCCCTTGAAAAATTCACGATATCTTTTTTTATTATAGTTGAAATTGCCGAGATATGCAACCGTGAAAACTGCATTTGTTAAAAATTTATTAAAATCCCGCAACATTTTTTTTGCACAAAAAGTTCCCCCGCAGGACATTTTCTCCTGCGGGGGAACCTTTGTGTGTTTTTATGATGTTAAAAATCCGGGATGAAGATTTTCTTAGTACATGCCGCCCATGCCGCCGCCCGCCATGGCTGCCGCGTTTGCCGCAGCGGCTGCCGGGTCCTCCGGCTCGTCCGCCACAAGGCTCTCGGTGGTCAGCACCATAGCCGCAACGCTGGCTGCATTTTCAAGCGCGCAGCGCGTGACCTTGGTCGGATCGACAATGCCGGCCGCAATCATGTCCACATACACCTCGTTCTGTGCATCAAAGCCGTAATTGGGCTTGTCGGTATTCATAATCTTGTCGATAATGACGCTGCCCTCAAGACCTGCGTTTGCGGCAATCTGGCGCAGCGGAGACTCCAGTGCCTTGCGCACAATGGCAGCGCCGGTGCGCTCGTCGCCCACAAGGCTCTCGATGACTTTATCCACAGCGGGAATCGCGTTGATGGGCGCAGTGCCGCCGCCCGCGATAATGCCCTCCTCCACAGCCGCTTTGGCCGCGTTCAGAGCATCCTCGATGCGCAGCTTTTTCTCTTTCATTTCCACTTCGGTGGCCGCGCCGACCTTGATGACCGCAACGCCGCCCGCAAGCTTTGCAAGGCGCTCTTGCAGTTTTTCTTTGTCAAAATCGCTCGTGGTCACGTCCATCTGGGCGCGAATCTGTGCAACGCGGCTTGCAACGGCTTCCTTGTCGCCCGCACCGTCCACGATGGTGGTATACTCCTTGGTCACTTTAATCTGACGTGCGCGACCCAGCATCTCCATGGTCGCATCCTTCAGCTCGTAGCCAAGCTCGCTGCTGATGACGGTACCGCCCGTGAGGGTGGCGATATCCTGCAGCATCTCCTTGCGGCGGTCGCCAAAGCCGGGCGCTTTGACTGCCACAACGGTAAATGTGCCGCGCAGACGGTTGACAATCAGGGTGGACAGCGCCTCGCCCTCAACGTCCTCTGCCACGATGACAAGCTTTTTGCCGGACTGGACAATCTGCTCAAGCAAGGGCAGAATATCTTGAATCACGCTGACCTTTTTATCGGTAATCAGCACATAGGCATCGTCCAGAACTGCCTCCATGCGCTCGGTATCGGTAACCATGTACGGCGTGATATAGCCGCGGTCAAACTGCATGCCTTTTACGACCTCGGAATACGTCTCGGCTGTTTTGCTCTCCTCGATGGTGATGACACCGTCCGCGCTCACCTTTTCCATCGCCTCGGCAATCAGTGCGCCAACGGTCTCGTCCCCGGCGGAGACAGTTGCCACGCGCGCCACATCGTCCGCGCCGGACATTGTTTTGCTGTTGGCGGCAAACGCTGCCACGGCTGCCTTAACTGCCTTTTCAATGCCGCGCTTTACGCCCAGCGGGTTTGCGCCCGCCGCAACGTTTTTCATGCCCTCGACAACAATTGCCTGTGCCAGCACGGTGGCTGTCGTGGTACCGTCGCCCGCGGCATCGTTTGTGCGGGTTGCCACTTCACGCACCAATTGTGCGCCCATGTTCTCAAACGCGTCCTTCAGCTCAATCTCTTTTGCGATGGTCACGCCGTCGTTGGTGATGGCGGGCGCGCCAAATTTTTTGCCCAGCACAACGTTGCGCCCCTTGGGGCCAAGCGTAATTTTTACGGTATCTGCCAATTTGTCGATGCCGGCGCTGAGTGCTTTACGGGCATCCTCGCCCATCAAAAGCTGCTTTGCCATAATTTAAGTCTCCTTTGTTGCTTTTAAAATAAGGTGTGAAAAAATCAATCCACCACTGCAAGAATGTCGGACTGGCGCACGATGACGCACTCCTCGTCCTCTACCTTGACCTCGGTGCCGGCGTACTTGGCAATGAGCACCTTGTCACCCACCTTGACGGTCATTACAACGTCTTTGCCCTCCACAAGACCGCCCGGCCCAACTGCGACGACCTCGCAGACCTGCGGTTTCTCCTTGGCGGAGCCCGTCAAGATGATACCGCTTTTTGTGGTTTCCTCAGCTTCTACGTTTTTAATGACAACTCTGTCAGCGAGAGGCCTAATTTTCATAATTATATCCTCCATTCAAATTAATATTAGCACTCTTTGTTCTGGAGTGCTAAAGCTATTGTACCTGTATTATTCCAAAAAATCAAGCCCCTAAATTAAAAATTTTTTGTGAACAAAAAAATGCCCGCGCGTTCCCACCGCGCAGGCATTGTAACAATTTCTCCGAAAGACGGTGCGCGCGCGTCCTTTACTTCACCCCGGCACCGCTGTCACTCGTGCGCGGCGGCTGCGTGTGTGCGGTGGGCGGCATACACCTTTGCCGGCAGCACAAAACGCGCGGCAAGCGGTAAAATCTCCGCGCACAGCTCCTGTGCAATCGTGCACTCGCCGTCAATATTGACAATGACACTCTCGCCGTCCAGCGGCGTGATATTCACCTTTTTCGCCTTGCAATAGGTCATCACGCTGCGCAAGCTTGGCACGACCGCATCGTCTTGCAGATGCGCGCCCGCCTTATAGGTGGACAGCAGCCCGGCAAGGCGCAGACGGCTCATCTTTTTTACAAGAATAACCTCCAGCAGTCCGTCCTCCAAATCGGCGTTGGGCGATGCCATAAAGCCGCCGCCATAGGCGACACCGTTGCACACCGTGGCAATGAGCAGCGTGTCCTCGACAACTTCGCCGTCAATCTCCACGCGCAGCTTGCGCCCGATGTGCTTGCACAGGCATTCCGCGATGGAAATGCTGTAGGCCATATGCCCGCCAACCAGCGGAAGATGGCGATATTTTGGGATGCAGTAGGCAATTTCGGAATCAATGCCGATGGAGCTGATGGCTGCTGAAATGCCGCCGTTTACGCTGACAAGGTCAATGGGAATCGCGGTGCCTGCCATGTTGTCGGCAAGATCCAGAAAAAGCTCGCTGCCGCCGTAGTTGCGCACAAAATCGTTGCCGGAACCGCAGGGAATGCTGGCAATTTCCACATTGCTGTACGGATACCCGCCCGTGAATACCTCGTTCAGCGTGCCGTCGCCGCCGCATGCGTACAGGCGCACGGAAGCGCCGCTCTCGCCATATTCGCGCGCAAGACTGACTGCGTGACCCTTATATTCGGTGCGGCGCACCTCCCAGTCAAGACCCGCAGCCTCGGCGGCGGCCTTGATTTTAGGGACATAATAAACGTCGGCATTCACCTTGCCGGAGACGGGATTGACAATAAAAACATGCTTCATGGCGATTCCTCCTGCTTGCGCTTTTCTGGTTTCTATCATACCGCAAGGCAGGCTTTTTTTCAATGTGTAAGCGCACTTTTTTTGGGCAAAATTATGATAAAACGTAAATGAGGATCAGAAAATTATGGATATTTTGCACATTGCGGTGACAAGCCTTGTATCCCTTGCCGTGCTGTTTTTATTAACAAAGCTGATTGGCAACCGCCAGATGAGCCAGATGAGTATGTTTGATTACATCAACGGCATTACCATAGGCAGCATCGCGGCAGAATTTGCCACGAGCCTTGAGGACGATTATCGAAAGCCGCTGACCGCAATGCTGGTGTACGGCCTTGTTGTCGCCGGCGTTGCCGTGCTTACCTGCAAATCCATTTCACTGCGGCGCTTTGTCAACGGCAAGCCGCTGATTCTGTACGAAAGCGGCACGCTATACGAAAAAAATCTGATGCGCGCACGGCTTGACATCAATGAATTTCTCACGCAATGCCGCGTGGGCGGCTATTTTGACCTGCGCGATTTGCAATCTGCCATCTTAGAGACAAACGGTCAAATCAGCTTTTTGCCCACTGCCAAAAAGCGCCCCGTAACACCCGACGATTTGCAGCTTACACCATCGCCCGCCGCGCCGGCGATTGCGCTGATTCTTGACGGCAAGCTGCTGGAGGCCAATTTAAAGCACAGCGGCAACAACGACATATGGCTGAAAAACGAGCTGGCGGCGCAGCATATTCACGGCTTGGACGAAGTGTTTCTCGCCATGTGCGATGCCGAAAACACCTTGACCGTGTACAAAAAAACAGGGGAAAGAATGAAGCGCGATGTGTTTGAGTGAAGTGTTGCCATCGCATCGAGCGCTGCATTTTATTCGTCAACAAATTTGCTTGTTATCGTGACAGCTTGCCTTGTTGCATCTAATTCTACTGTGCAGCCTATCGGAATGGTCAGCATGGGATGTGTATGACAACAATCAAATTCCGCCAGAATCGGATAGCTCACATTGCCGATTACTTCTTTCAAAATTTCATATGGCTTTCTCCCCGTTTTCAAGTCATCAAACAGTTCGTGTTTGCCTAAAATAATACCGCCTATCTTGTCAAATACTCCGCTGATTTTCAGCAAAGAGAAGCTACGCTCGATGTCCGCGGCATCTTTCAGGCTGTCTTCGAGGAGGAGAATGTCACCGTTTCTGATTTCCGGCATATATTCTGTGTTCCAAATGCCTTGCATTGTATTTAAATTTCCGCCTATGATTCTGCCAACTGCCTTACCGCTATTTACGGTTACAAGATGGTTGCTGTTTGCTTGTTTGCTCCTATCCTGTGTTTTCCAGTCTATAAATTCTTCTGTCCAAGCCTTGGGTGTCGGTAACCTGTATGGCGTTTTTGCTTTTCCCATTGCCACATTTTCAAAAAACTGATAGGTTTCCTCTGCAAACGGAGGAAATTCGCCCAAGGAAGCAACAACGGCTGGTCCATAATAGGTTACGAGATCGGTTTTCGCATATATTCCAAGCAGTAAAGCAGTGACATCCGAATAACCGACTATGATTTTAGGTTTGCGTTTTAATGCTGCATAGTCGAGATAGGGCAATAGAGAATTTGAGTTCATGCCGCCAATGGCTGCCATAATGCACTGAATGTCCGGATTTCGTATTAATTCATTCAGTTCGTTTGCGCGCTCCTCAATATTGCCGGAACGGTAAAAGTCCTGCTTCCCGGTTAAATTGCCTTCCAATATCTTGAAGCCTTTGTTTTCAAGATATTCTTTTCCGCGAATATAACGCGTCTCTGCCGTTGCAGTGGCAGGAGAGGAAGGAGAAAACACCGCGATCGTGTCTCCGTATTCTAATTTTTGTGCTAACACCGTTTCTTTCCCCCAATTCACAAAATTATCATTCTCATCATGAATGAAACCGCTATAGGCATTGAGAAATGTCAACTGACAGTTGCAGCTGTATTTTTTATGGGCAAGCTATCCTATCAATCTGTTTGTACCCCACCAATCGGGGGCTCATTCTTTGAGTGAAATGGCAGTTTCGGTTTCAGCATTGATTAAAATTTGAATTTTTGGGCTATCCTAGGGCGTGTTTGAAAACTCCATGCATTCGTCTTTTCACCCAAAATTCGTCCTGCACTGCGTTAGAAAAGCTTGACAAACACAAAGTGTGCCTACACTTTTCTGCCTTGCGCAGAACAAATTTTGTGAAAAAATCCAAACACAGCGAGTTTTCAAACACGCCCTAATCAAGCTGCATTAAATATTCTCGACAAGCACCGCGCGGAGAACCTACGCTTCCGTCACGCATGACACAACCCAATTTCACAATTTTATTTTCACAATTTGTGATCCTATTAGCGATGGCGTTTCTTTCCGCACACATCCCGAACGTACATGCTGTATCAATACACACGACACACGCCTGTATCCACATTTTCGTCAGCGGTAAGAATTGCAGCAGCAACTCCCCTGCGTCAATAAACGGTGAAATTGCGCGTGGGTTTAATTTTTCTCTTGCTTTATTGTAAAGCTCTTTCCATTCCATGCGAGTATTCCCCAAAAATTGCATCGTTGCTTCTTGCTCCGCCCTATCGCTTATTATAGCAAGGAAAAATGCTTGCTGCAACCACCGCTTTGCTGTGACAGCCTGCGTCCTTACCGTACAATCCTGCCGGAAAATTTTCAAAGCACTCTGAAAAAGAAAGGCGGCAGCCATGAAAAACCATCATGACTGCCGCCTTTGAAAGCGCCCTTATTCTCAGCCGAAATAGCGTGCCA